>CAZVCO010000131.1:0-8756 GCA_964625795.1 uncultured Verrucomicrobiota bacterium
AAGAAAGCTCCGGCCAAAAAGAAAGCCGCAGCCAAGAAGAAAGCTCCCGCCAAGAAAAAAGCTGTAGCTAAGAAGAAAGCCCCGGCGAAAAAGAAAGCCGCTGCCAAGAAAAAAGCTCCGGCCAAAAAGAAAGCCGCTGCCAAGAAAAAGACGGTAGCGAAAAAGGTGACCGCCAAGAAAAAGGCACCCGCTAAGAAAAAAGCCACGAAGAAAAAAGCGGCAACCAAGAAGTAATCCTAACGGATGTTTCTTGCGAAGACCCCGTTCTGCGGGGTCTTTTTTTTGATCTGCGATGGGAGGATCGGCGCCGACGCAGGCGGTCAGTCAAACAGACCGAAGTGCCGGCAGCCCTCCAGCACCCCGGCGGTGGCGGAGGCCGAGGCGCAGTACAGCAACCGATCAGATTCGGGGTCACCCAGGCGCTCCCGGATCTTCACATCCAGCCCCGGGCTGGCGTTGGAGACCAGAATGGCACGGAATCCTGCCGACAGGGCGGAGAGATCATTGCCGGAATCTCCGGCGTAGATCACCTCATCCGGAGTGAAGTCAGCATGGGTGGCCAGCCAGATCACTGCGTAGGCTTTTGAGACTCCGGTGGGCAGGAGATCAATCAGACCGCAGTCCAGAAACGGATCCACACTGCCGTGCACCTCATAGGCCAGTTCCCGGTCTTTGAGCAGATCCGCGACGGTGTCGACCAGATCCTCCAGACGGGAGGTCACGCATTCATAGCTGATTTTGTAGGGCCCCTGATGTGACTCACACTGAAGAGTGAGGTGTTCCACCGGCTCCAGAAGCTGTTCCACCTCCCCACGGTCATGTGCGCCCACCTTTTCGGCCAGGTGTTCCTGATATGGAGGGTACAGCCGGAAGCCGGAGTCGGTCAGGTGATACACGGAGGTGCCCACATCACAGATGATCCAGTCCGGTCGGGGCAGGTCAAATTCTGTCATGCCCGCGGCGGTGGATTCGAAGTGACGTCCGGTGCAGAACACCAGGCCGAAGGAGGAGGCTTCCCGCAGACGGTGAAATTCCTGGAGGGCCTTACGGTGAGAGGGCTCATCCGGTAACGGAATGAACGTTCCATCCAGATCTGTCACCAGATAGGAGGGGGGAAGTTCGAATTCGCCATTGAAGTGAGTCATATTGTATGAATACTGTAGAAATTCTACAATTTCGAAGAAAACCTGCGACAAATGACAAAACCAAAAAAACTGAAGATCGCCCTGATCAGCCTGCATGGCCTGATCCGGGGAAAGAATATGGAACTGGGGAAAGACGAGGATACCGGTGGGCAGATACGGTACGTGGTGGAACTGGCCCGCGCACTCTCGGAACGGGAGGACGTAGAGAGGGTGGAGTTGATCACCCGTCAGGTGGTGGACAACAATGTCTCCGATGATTATGCCCAACTGGAGGAGCATATTGCCGAAAAAGCCTTTATCGTCCGTATCCCATTCGGACCCAAACGTTATCTGAACAAGACCAAGCTCTGGCCGTATATGGACATGTTTGTCGACCAGTGCCTGAACTATTTTCAACGTGCGCGTCAGGTGCCGGACGTGATTCACGGGCATTATGCCGATGCCGGATACGGCGGAGGTCAGCTGGCCCGCCTTCTGGGGATCCCGTTTGTCTTCACCGGACATTCGCTTGGCCGGGTGAAAAAAGAGCGGCTGCTGGCGTCGGGCGTTTCGTTCGATAAAATCGAACAGCGGTACAACATTTCCTCCCGTATTGAGGCGGAGGAGTTTGCCCTGGAGACCTGCTCACTCATCTGCACCAGCACTCATCAGGAGGTGAGTCAGCAGTACGAGCAGTACGAGAATTATATTCCGGAACGGATGGAGGTCATCCCGCCCGGAGTGGACTTGACCTCTTTCCGTGCTCCCCGCGACGAGGATAAGCCTACGGAACTGGAACATGCCATCCACCATTTTCTGGATGAGCCGGAGAAGCCGCTGATTGTGGCCATGGCCCGGCCGGATGAACGGAAAAATCTGGAGAAACTGGTGGAGACCTATGGTCAGTCACAGGCGCTGCAGCGTGAGGCCAATCTGGTGCTGATCATGGGGTCACGCGATGATATCCGGGAAATGCCTCCCGGTCAGCGGCGGGTGTTAAAAAATGTGCTGACCCTGATCGATGCCTACGATCTGTACGGGAAAGTGGCGTATCCCAAGAAGCATCAGGCGGATGACGTGCCGGCCCTGTACCGGATGATCACCAAATCCCGCGGGGTGTTTATTAACGCGGCTATGACCGAACCTTTCGGACTGACCCTGTTGGAGGCGGCGGCCAGTGGAGCCCCCATTGTTGCCACCAACGACGGCGGACCCAAGGACATCATTGCCAACTGTCACAATGGCATGCTGGTGGATCCGTTTGATGGCGATGCCATTGAGAAAGCCCTGCTCCACACCCTGCTCGAACCCGGGCAGTGGGAGGAATGGTCGCAGAACGGACTGGAGAATGTCTACCGCCATTACTCCTGGGAACGGCATGCCGAACGGTACATGCGGGACGTGCATGAGATTCTCAGTAAATGGAACGAAGTTCCCATGATTGCCCGCGGCCGGCGCACCCGGAGACTGCCGGAGCTCGACCGGCTGATTATTGCCGATATTGACAATACCCTGACCGGTGATGACGGCGCGATGCACCATTTCTTTGAACTGATCGCCCAGGCGGAGGAGAATATCGGATTCGGAATCGCCACCGGACGGCGGTTTTCAGAGGTGATGAACATCATGGAGGAATACGACATGCCCCGGCCTGAGGTGCTGATCACCTCGGTGGGGACGGAAATCTATTACGGCAAGAATTTCACCGAGGATAAAAGCTGGAGAAAGCACATCGATTTCCGCTGGGAACCGGAAAAAATTCTGGAGTATCTGGGTGGACTGGAGGGCGTGACGGTGCAGGACGAGCACCATCAGTCCAAATACAAAATCAGCTTTGAACTGGATACCTCCAAGGCGCCCAAGGTGCCTGAAATCAAACGGATCCTCAGGGAAAACAAAATCCGGGCCAAAGTGATTGAATCGCTGGGCATGTTTCTGGACGTCATTCCCTCGCGGGCCGGCAGTGGACTCAGCATCCGGCATATGGCGTACAAATGGGGGTTCCCTCTGGAGAATATTCTCATTGCCGGGGATTCCGGAAACGATGCGGATATGCTGTCCGGCAACACGCTGGGAGTGGTGGTGGGGAATTACAGCCCGGAATTGGAGAAACTCCGGAAGTATCCCCGGGTTTACTTTGCCGAGGCACATCATGCCGCCGGGATTCTCGAGGGACTGGAGTACTATCAGTTCCTGAATGACATTATCATTCCCAACGAGAAATCAGAGCTGGATGGCTAAGGTCGATCTTGAGTATGAGGCGAACCGCACTTTGCGTCGGCTGCGTCCGAAGCTGGTGGAGCGTGTCAAAAAATCCCGACGCAACACCCGGGTGCCGGTGGAGCAGAAGCTTGAGGTGCTGGATGGCAGACTGGAGGCGCACTGGCCCCGCCTGTTCCGGCTTCTGTATGAACTTTACGGAGACCATTACGATTTTTTCTATTATCTGGAAAACATCCTGCTCACCGCGGTGGACTGTTGGCTGACCCGGCCGGACGACCTGTTGCAGCTGGACATCCGCCGTGAAAACGATCCCAGCTGGTTCCTGTCGGAAAAGATGACCGGCACCTCGATCTACGTGGATCTTTTCAACGGGGATCTGAAGGGACTGAAGGAGAAAATCCCGTATTTTCAGGAACTGGGCATCACCTATCTGCATCTGATGCCGCTGTTTGAATCCCCGGACGGGAACAGCGACGGGGGATATGCGGTCAGTGATTTCCGCACGGTGGATCCCAAGCTGGGGTCGATGAATGATCTGCGGGAGGTGGCGGCGGCGCTGCGCGAAGCGGGAATCTCTTTGGTGCTGGATTTTGTCTTTAACCACACCTCGGATGAACATGCCTGGGCGATCAAGGCGCAGGAGGGGGATCCGGAATATCTCGACTACTATCACATCTATCCCGACCGCACGGTTCCGGAGCAGTATGAACGGCATTTGCGGGAGATTTTCCCCACCATCCGCCGCGGGAATTTCACCTGGCATGAGGGAATGGATCAGTGGGTCTGGACCACGTTCAATAACTTTCAGTGGGATCTGCGGTACTCCAATCCAGAGGTCTTCCGGGCCATGGCGTCGGAAATGCTCTATCTGGCCAATACCGGGGTGGAGATTCTCCGTCTGGATGCGGTGGCGTTTATCTGGAAACAAATGGGCACCACCTGCGAGAATCTGCCGGAGGCCCACCTGCTGATTCAGGCCTACAATGCGGTGTGCCGGATTGCCGCGCCTGGGCTGATCTTTAAATCGGAGGCCATTGTGCATCCGGATGAGGTGATCAAATATATTTCAAATGAGGAGTGCCAGATCTCCTACAATCCCACCTTGATGGCGCTGATGTGGGAGGCCATTGCCACCCGTAGGACCACGCTCCTCAAAACCTCGCTCCGTCACCGACAGGAACTGCCCCTGGGCACCGCCTGGGTGAACTATCTGCGGGGACACGATGATATCGGCTGGTCCTTTGCCAATGAGGATGCCCATGCGGCCGGAATTGATCCGCACGGACACCGGCAGTTTCTCAATGACTTTTACACCGGCACGTTCCCCGGCTCTTTTGCCAGCGGGGTGCCGTTTCAGCATAATGAGGTGACCGGAGATATGAGGGTGTGCGGCACCATGGCATCGCTGGCCGGACTGGAACAGGCGCTGGACCGCAAGGACAAAACGCTGATCGACATGGCGGTCCGCCGGATTGTGATGATGCATGGCGTGCTTTGCAGTATGAGCGGAATTCCTTTGCTCTTTTCCGGTCAGGAATGGGCGGTGCTCAATGACTACAGTTATCTGAATGATCCTGAGAAAGAAGAGGACAGCCGGTGGGTGCACCGGCCGCCGACCGACTGGGGAAACGGAAAAGGGAAGGGGCTTCATCACAAGGTGCGCACCGAGGTGAATCGCCGGTTGCAGGGGATTCTGAACACCCGGGCCAAAACCGATGCGTTGCGGGGAAATCATCTTCGGCTGTTGCCGGCTGAAAATGATCATGTACTTGCGTATCTCCGCTGGCACGATGCCAGCCAGCTTATTGTGCTGGCCAATTTTTCCGAGGAGCCCCAGATTTTGCCGGTTCAGTCCTTCCGTCAGCAGGGCTTTGCCCACTTCTGCCGGGATCTGTTCACCGACAAGATGTATTCCACAGCGGACGTTATTGAGCTGGAGCCCTATGAGCTTCTCTGGCTGACGGAGGACTGATCCTTTTCTCATTCCCCCGGAGAAAAAATTCACAACTTGATCAATAAAATCAGTGTCTTCGGTCAAATCGTATAAATAAACTCCGATTTATGTTGCATAGGGAAAACAAAGTAGGCTAAAGCACCCTCGGTCGCAACCAGCTGACCGTTGAACCCTGAAAAATTCCAACACCGGAACGCGATTCCACGTACTATGAGTCCTTCGCAAATTGTCGCACAAAAAAAGATGACGGCCGAGGAGGTCGCAGGTTTAATTCAACATCAGGAAGTCATCAGCACGAGTGGCTTCACGCCCGCAGGATATCCCAAGGCGATTCCCAAGGCATTGGCTGCCAGAGCCACCGCCCTGCATGAAAAGGGGGAGGACTTCAAAATTTCTCTCTATACCGGTGCCAGTGTGGGGGATGAGCTGGACGGAGAACTGGCCCGGGCCAAAGCGGTTCAGTTCCGGATGCCGTATCAGTCCCAGAAAGATATGCGGGCCGGCATCAACAGCGGCGAAATCGAATTTGTGGACTTCCACCTGTCCCATGTGGCGCAGTACCTCCGCTACGGCTTTATTCCCAAAACCGAAACGGCGATTGTGGAGGCCTGTGAGGTCACCAACGACGGAAAAATCTACCTCACCACTTCCGGGGGCATGAGTGCCAGTTTTCTGAATGAGGCAGACCGGATTTTTGTGGAATTGAACACTTCTGCCCCCCGGGGATTGATGGGGTTTCACGATGTATACGTACCCAAATCTCCCCCCAACCGCGCACCGCTGCCGATTCACCACGCCGGAGACAAAATCGGCACTCCGTTCGTGAAAGTGGATCCCAATAAAATTGTGGGTATTGTTCCGACGGAAATTCCGGATAACACCCCTCCCTTCCGGGCGCCGGATGCAGACAGTCAGGCCATTGCCGCCCATGTGATCGATTTTCTTCTTCACGAGCAGAAAAAGGGCCGGCTGCCCAAACATCTGCCGTATCAGTCCGGGGTGGGCAATGTGGCCAACGCTGTGCTTTCGGGATTCTCCACCCACGAGCAGATTGAACCCATCTCCCTCTACACCGAGGTGATGCAGGACGGGGTGTTTGAACTGATCGAGGCCGACCGGCTGGAGGTGGCCTCCACCTGTTCACTCACGCTTTCCGCAGAGGGTCAGGTGAAATTCCGCAAGCGGATTGATGAACTAAAAGACAAGATCATTATCCGGCAGCAGGAAATGTCCAATAACCCCGAGGTCATCCGCCGTCTGGGGGTCATCTCCATGAACACTGCTCTGGAGATGGACATCTTCGGCAATGTGAACTCCACCCACGTGGTGGGAAGCAAGATGATGAACGGCATCGGAGGCAGCGGTGACTTCTGCCGCAATGCCTATATTTCGATTTTCATGTCGCCCTCTATTGCGAAAAACGGCGATATTTCCGCAGTGGTTCCCATGGTCAGTCACACCGACCACAATGAACACTCTGTTCAGGTTCTGGTCACGGAGCAGGGACTGGCCGATCTGCGCGGGCTTTCCCCCGTGCGGCGGGCCCGGAAGATCATTGAACACTGTGCCCATCCCGCCTACCGTGAATCTCTGAGTGAGTATCTGGACTACGGACTGAAACACGGCTTGTCCAAGCACACACCGCACACCCTTTCCCGTGCATTTGAATTTCATCAACGCTTCCTGGAGACCGGAAGCATGCAGAAGGCCTGAGCTATGACTGACACCGCGCTTTCCCCCGAACTGAACCTTCCGGAGTACTTCGGTGCTCCGGACATGACCGAATGGATGAACCTCACCGAGAAGGTGCTGGGCGGAGCCCCATTTGAAAAGAAACTGGTGACCCGTACGCTTGAGGGTATTGCGCAGCAGCCGGTCTATGACCGCTCTGTGATGGATCAGCTTCCCATGGCCGATACCACCCCGGGCGAATTCCCCTTTCTGCGGGGCACCTCGCCGGGGCAGGGGCCCTGTGCCCCCTGGGAGGTGTGTCAGGCGCTGCCGTATCCCACGCCGGAAACCTTCAACGGAGCCCTGCTTGAAGATCTGATGCGCGGCCAGGATTCCGTTCTTCTGTACCTGGACGAAAACGCCCGGGCCGGAAAAACGGTGAGCGACAGCGCAGGGGCCTGCGGCACCTGCGTCCAGACCGTTGACGAACTGCTCTCCGCCCTGCGTGATGTCGATGTGACCGCGGTTCCGCTGCATGTGTCGGCCGGAATCAGCGCTCCGGCCGTGGCTGCGGCCCTGGTGGCCGGGGAGAAAATTCCCACTTCCGGCAGTGTCGCCTTCGATCTGGTTGCTCAGCTGGCGCTGGAAGGGGAGCTGCCCATGCCGCTTGACGGGGCGGGCGCGTTGCTGGCGGATCACATCAAGGGAATGTCCAAGGCGATGCCGGGGGTGAAATCCCTGGGCGTGGATGTGTCCTGGAACGTGAATGCCGGCGGGAACGCGGTGTACGATCTGGCGCTGATGCTGGGGTCGGCTGCCGAGAGTTTCCGTCGGGTCGAGGCGGAGGGCGTGGGAATAGATGAGGCAGCCGGAGCGGCGCTCGTCCAGTTTGCCATCGGCGCCGATTTCTTTATGGAGACGGCTAAATTCCGGGCGGCCCGCGCGCTGTGGGCTCATCTGGTCAAGGTCTGCGGCGGAGGCGAAGACGCGCAGAAACTCACCCAGATGGCCGCCACCTCCTCCTGGCATCAGACCCGCATCGATCCCTGGGTGAATCTGCTGAGAGGCACCTCCCAGACCTTCAGCGCGGTGCTGGGCGGCGGGGACGGGATCAGGGTGGAACCCTTTGACGCCCCGTTCGGACTTCCGGACACGTTCTCCCGCCGTATTGCCCGCAACACCCAGCTGGTGCTCCGTGACGAAGCCCATCTGCGTGAGGTGGTGGATCCGGCCGGTGGATCCTGGACCATTGAATCTCTGACCCAGGAACTGGCCGGACGGGCCTGGTCGCTGTTTCAGGAAATTGAAGAGCAGGGCGGGGTGGTCGCGCTGCTGCAGTCCGGTGAACTTCAGTCCCGGATTGCAGAGCTGGCTGATAAGCAGAAAACCCTGCTGGCCCAGCGCCGCATGGTGAAAGTGGGCGGAAACCAGTTTGCGTACCCGGAGGAAAAGAAACTGCCGGAACGTTTGCCTGACACCCGGATTACCGCTCAGTCCGCTGTGGCGGCCCACGAGGCCCTGACCTCCTCCAGGCCGCAGGACAAGGTGTCCTCCGCGCTGAAGACCACGGCCACGTTCGAGGGACGGGTCGAGGCGCTTTCTCTGGGGGCGTCGCTTCCGGAGGTAATGGCCTCTCTTTCCGGTGAACCGGTATCGGTGACTCCGGTGAAGCTGTCCCGCCTGACCGATGGATATGAAAAACTGCGGGCCGATATTGACGCAGTTGTGGAATCCACAGGAAAACGTCCGGTTGCCTTCATGGCTCAGATGGGTCCGGTGAAACA
>CAZVCO010000132.1:0-8702 GCA_964625795.1 uncultured Verrucomicrobiota bacterium
AGCCTTGATGCACTGAATGGACAGACGGTGGAGGGTGGGTGCCCGGTTCAGCAGGACAGAGTGCCCTTTGGTCACTTCGTCCAGAATATCCCACACCTCATCCGCTTCGCGCTCAATCAGTTTCTTGGCGGAGCGCACGGTGTGGACAATGCCCATCTCTTTGAGACGGCGGATAATGAAAGGCTCGAACAGTACCAGGGCCATCTTCTTGGGAAGACCACACTGATGGATCTGCAGTTCGGGTCCGACCACAATCACGGAACGGCCGGAGTAATCCACCCGTTTTCCAAGCAGGTTCTGACGGAAACGTCCCTGTTTACCCTTCAGCATATCGCTGAGCGATTTCAGAGGACGGTTGCCCGGTCCGGTCACCGCACGGCCGTGGCGGCCGTTGTCCAGCATGGCGTCGACCGCCTCCTGAAGCATCCGCTTTTCATTCCGGATAATGACATCCGGGGTTTTGAGCTGCAGAAGACTTTTCAGGCGGTTGTTCCGGTTGATCACCCGGCGGTAGAGATCGTTGAGATCCGAGGTGGCAAAGCGGCCGCCTTCCAGGGGCACCAGCGGCCGGAGGTCGGGAGGAATCACCGGCAGGGCCTCGAGAATCATCCATTCCGGCCGGGTGTCCGCATCCATAAAGGCCTGCAGGGTTTTCAGCCGCTTGGTGAGTTTTTTCATGGTCTGCTTGGAGCCGGTATTCTCCATCGCTTCCACGATTTCCTCAATCTCTGCGGGAATATCGATTTTTTCGATCAGGTCGCGAACGCCTTCCGCTCCCATTTTGGCCACAAAAGCCCCTTCCCCGTATTTATCCTCCGCTTCGCGCATTTCGAGTTCGCTCAGAAGCTGACGCTCCTCAAGCGGAGTATCACCGGGATCCACCACAATGTAGTCCTCGTAATACAGAACACGCTCCAGCGCACGGGCGGTCATATCCAGCACCATTCCCAGACGGGTCGGGGTGCATTTGAAAAACCAGATGTGCGACACCGGGACGGCCAGTTCGATCAGTCCCATGCGTTCGCGCCGTACCCGGGACAGAGTGACTTCCACTCCGCAACGGTCACAGATCACATCTTTGTGCTTGATCCGTTTGTATTTTCCGCAGGCACATTCCCAGTCCTTGGTAGGCCCGAAAATCCGCTCACAGAACAACCCGCCCTTTTCAGGCTTGAAGGTCCGGTAGTTGATCGTCTCGGGATTCCGTACTTCCTGATATTCCCCGTTCCGGTAGGCCCAGGAGCGGATGGTTTCAGGAGACGCAATCGAGATCGTGGCAAAATCAATGCCATTATCGGTGTCGAGGCTCGGGATGAGGTCGTGTTCGTTATTTTCCACCGTGAGGTTTCCTTGTGTACGTCGTGATTTTTTTAAAAAGGGGTTCTCCTCAGGATGAGGAGAGGTTGAGGTTCAGGTCTCAGGCTTCTTCGGCTTGCTCCACCCGGATATCCAATCCAAGCGCCATCATTTCCTTCATGAGGACGTTGAAGGATTCCGGCGTATCGGACTGCAGCGAGTTCTGGCCTTTCACAATGGCCTCGTAGATGCGGGTACGTCCCGCCAGGTCATCGGATTTGACCGTCAGCACTTCCTGAAGGGAGTAGGCCGCACCGTAGGCTTCCAGTGCCCAGACCTCCATTTCTCCAAAACGCTGTCCGCCGTACTGGGCTTTACCACCCAGCGGCTGCTGGGTGACCAGTGAATAGGGTCCAACCGCCCGGGCGTGAATCTTTTCACTCACCAGGTGATGCAGTTTAAGCATGTAGATCATGCCCACCACCACTTTCTGGTCGAATTTGTCGCCGGTACGTCCGTCGAAGAGTTCGGTTTTGCCGGTATTCGGCAGTCCGGCCTCTTCCATGAGACGCCAGATCTCCTCTTCCGGAATTCCGTCAAACACCGGCGTTGCCGCATGCATGCCCAGTTTGTGACAGGCCCAGCCCAGATGGGTCTCCAACACCTGTCCCACGTTCATACGTGAGGGTACGCCCAGCGGGTTCAGCACGATGTCCACCGGAGTTCCGTCCGGCAGGAACGGCATGTCCTCTTCGGGAACGATCTTGGCGATCACCCCTTTGTTTCCGTGCCGTCCGGCCATTTTGTCTCCAACCGAAAGCTTTTTCTTGCTGGTGACGTAGACTTTCACGCGCTTGACCACACCGGGATCGACATCGTCGCCGCTGTCCAGTCGGTCGAGGTTGCGGTCGTACTCATCCTCAAGCTCTTCAAACTTGCTGTTGAACTCGGAGATGATTCCCTCGATTTTGATCTGAATGGGACTCGGATCAATCTCAATATTTTTGTGAGCCGCCGCGAGTTTCCGCAACAGGGTCTTGGTGATTTTCCGGTTGGCCGGAATGATGATCTCATCCGTCTTGGAATTGATCACATCCAGAGGAATCTTTTCTCCCAGCAGAATGTTACTCAACGCTTCGGTCAGCGCCTCGGTGATTTCCGTGGACTTGGTTTTGTAGTCCTCGTTGATCGCTTTGGCCTGACGACGTTTTTCGCTGGGAGTGAGTTTGCTCTTTTTGTTGGAATTGCGGGAGGCAATCTTCACGTCCATGACAATTCCGGTCGTGCCGGAGGGAACGGTCAGAGAGGTGTCGCGGACATCCGCGGCCTTTTCACCGAAGATCGCTCGCAGCAGCCGTTCCTCGGGTGCCAGTTCGGTTTCACTTTTCGGGGTGATTTTCCCCACCAGAATGTCACCGGGTTTCACTTCCGCTCCCACCCGGATGATTCCGTCGTGGTCCAGGTTCTTGAGCGCCTCCTCCCCGACGTTGGGAATGTCGCGGGTAATCTCCTCGGGACCAAGCTTGGTGTCCCGGGCGTCACACTCGAATTCCTCAATGTGGAGGGAGGTGTAAACGTCCTCTTTCACCATGCGTTCGTTGATGAGAATCGCATCCTCAAAGTTGTAACCGCACCAGGGCATGAATGCCACCAGCACGTTGCGTCCCAGGGCCAGTTCGCCGCCATCAGTGGCCGCACCGTCCGCAAGAACATCGCCGAGTTTCACCTTCTGGCCCACTTTCACAATGGGTTTCTGGTTGGAGCAGGTGCCGGCATTGGTGCGCATGAATTTGCGCATCTCATACCGTTTCGCGTCCTGTTCCTCGGTTTTGTTTTTGGGCATGTCACCGGATTCCGTCACCACGACTTCATCCGCGGTCACCCGGGCCACAATGCCTTTGCTCTCGGACAGGACCACCACGCCGGAGTCACGGGCCACCCGGGCCTCGACTCCGGTGCCCACATAGGGACGGTCGGTCTGAAGAAGAGGCACGGCCTGACGCTGCATGTTGGAGCCCATCAGCGCCCGGTTTGCATCATCATGCTCAAGGAAAGGAATCAGAGACGTGGCCACCGACACCATCTGCAGCGGGGACACATCCATATGGGTCACCTCATCACGGTGCACCAGTTCAAATTCACCGGCGCGACGGACGGAGACCATTTCATTTTTGAACGATCCGTCGTCATTGAGCTCGGCATTGGCCTGGGCGATGACATAGCGCTCCTCATCATCCGCATTCAGGTAGGTCGCATGCTTGCTGACTTTCCCGTTTTTGACTTCGCGGTAAGGACTTTCGATAAACCCGAATTCATTTACCCGGGCATAGGTCGACAAGGAACTGATCAGACCGATGTTGGGACCTTCCGGGGTCTCAATCGGGCAGATACGGCCATAGTGGGAGGTGTGTACGTCACGGACCTCAAATCCGGCACGTTCGCGGCTGAGACCGCCGGGTCCCAGAGCGGAGAGACGGCGTTTGTTGGTCAGCTCGGAGAGCGGATTGGTCTGATCCATGAACTGGGACAGCTGGGAGCGGCCGAAGAAGTCCTTCACCACTGCAGACAGGGCTTTGGGATTGACCAGACGCTGAGGCGTCAGTTTTTCGACCGTCGAGTCGATCATGGTCATCCGTTCGCGGGCAAGACGCTCCGTACGTGCCAGTCCGACCCGGACCTGTCCTTCGATCAGTTCACCGACTGTACGCACACGCCGGCTGCCCAGGTGGTCGATGTCATCGATAAAGCCACGGCCCATCTTAAGGCCGACCAGATATTTCACCGCCTCCACAAAGTCCTCTTTCTCGAGTACGCGGGAGTCGGGATTGGCGGTGAGATTCAGCTTCTGACGAATCTTGTAGCGCCCTACCCGTCCGAGATCATAACGACGGGGATCGCCGAAGATCCGTTTCAACATCTGCTGGGCGTTGGCCACGGAGGGGGGATCGCCCGGGCGCAGCTTCGCGTAAATGTCTTTGAGCGCTTCTTCGGTGTCGCGGCTGGGATCTTTCTCCACCGATTTGAGGAAAATGCCCTCGTCTGTGCTGATGTCGATCACATCCACAGATTTGAATCCGGCTGCGGAGACCTGGGAAATCAGATCCAGAGTCATCGGCTCGTAACGCCGGGCGATGATGTTTCCGGAATCCTCATCCACGATATCATTTTTGAGCACCAGGTGCACCAGCGCGGATTCTTTGATCTTCTTGCTGAGGTTAAGCTTTTTGAAGCTGTAGAAAATACCCAGCAGTTCCTCATCCGTTCCATAGCCCATGGCCCGGAACAGGGTGGGAGCCAGAATCTTCCGGCGCCGGCGTTTCCGGTCGAGGTAGATGTTGATCAGATCATTGGTGTCAAACTGAACCTCGATCCAGGAGCCCCGGTCCGGAATCACCCGGAACGAGTACAGGGTGCTGCCGTTCGCGTGGGTGGCCTGTTCAAAACAGATTCCCGGAGAGCGGTGAAGCTGACTGACAATCACGCGTTCCGCACCATTGATGATGAAACTGCCGTGGTCGGTCATCAACGGGATGTCCCCCATGAAGATGTCCTCTTCACGGACTTCCTCACCGTCCTGCAGTTTAAACGTCACATAGAGGGGAGCCGCATAGGTCTCACCTTCCTTGAGACACTCCACTTCGTCCATTTTAGGTTCCTGAACCTCATAACGGGCGAAATCGAGAATGCACTGACCGTCGTAACTCTCAATAGGAAAGATTTCCTTGAAGACTGCCTGAAATCCGACGTCCTGCCGTTTGGACGGCTCCACGTCTTTCTGCAGGAAATCCACAAAGGATTTCTTCTGGATATCAATTAAATTCGGGGGGGTAATAACCTCTTCGATATTGCCGTAATTCGTGCGTTCGACCATGTAATGCGACCTCTGCGGGAAACTCTAGACCAGGGGGAAAAATACGCCTGTATGCCGGTTCAAAGGCATACAGACGCGAAAAAGGGCACTAACGCCTAAGCGACGTTAGTGTCCGTTGCAAGTAAATATCAGATTTTTTACTTGACTGTGACAGAGGCGCCAGCCGCTTCGAGCTTGGTTTTGATTTCCTCTGCCTCTTCTTTGGATGCGCCCTCTTTGACGACGGCGTCCGCAGTTTCGGCCATTTCTTTGGCTTCTTTCAGACCAGCGCCGGTAATCGCGCGCAGCTCCTTAATCACAGCAATCTTCTGTCCGCCGGGGCTGTTCAGCACCACGTCGAATTCAGACTGTTCTTCTGCGGCACCACCGGCATCACCGCCGGCAGCTGGAGCGGCGGCGGCGGCAGCTACGGGAGCAGCTGCGGAGACACCGAGACGGTCTTCCAGGGCTTTAACTAACTTGGACAATTCCAAAACAGAAATGGTTTCGATCCAATCCACGAACTCAGCCATTTTACCTTCCAGCTGAGGGGCATCTTCAGTTTTTGTTTCTTCACTCATGATCATTCTCCTTGAGAATACGTTGCGGGTTAAATTTACGTTTGGGTTATACGAATGTGATCAGGCTTCGGATTTTTTAGCTTCCACCGCTTTGAGCACATATAAGAGAGAGGACAGTTTCTGATTCAGCACACCAACGGTCTGCTGCATGGGGGCCGCAAGGGTCCCCACCAACTTCGCCCGCATTTCGTCTTTCGACGGCATGGAGGCGAGAGCCTTTAAATCAGCTTCAGAGAGGAAAGCCCCCTCCATAGCACCGACTTTGAGGGTCGGCATGTTTTTATCTTTGATAAAATCACGGAGAACGCGGGCCACATCGGTCACCTCGCCCTTTCCGGTCACCATGGCGGATCGCCCGGTAAGTCCCTCTTCGAGTTTCTCACCGCCGAGATCTCCGGCCAGGTGCTTGAACAAACGGTTTTTCACCACGTGGAACTCTGCGTCCACCTCAGTGAGTTTGCCGCGCAGTTCCTGGGTGGTTTTCACATCCATGGAACCGTAATCCGTAAGGATCACAAACACGGAATCCTCGACCCGGTCCCGGATCTCAGTCAACATTGCTTCTTTTTCTGGTCGCATGACGATTTCTCCGGGTTAGGCGTTCAATTCACGGTTTTCCAGGGCCAGTCCGGGGCCCATGGTGCTGCTGACAGAGCATTTCTTCACATAGATGCCCTTCACGGACTGCGGTTTGGCCGCCATGACCGCGCTGATCACAGCCTGGCCGTTTTCCGCCAGCTGCTCCAGATCGAACGAGAGCTTGCCAAACGGAACATTGACGTTTCCGCTTTTGTCCATCTTGAACTCCACCCGTCCGGCTTTGAACTGCTTCACGGCGGTGGCGGTGTCCTCGGTGACCGTTCCATTTCGCGGGTTCGGCATGAGGCCACGGGGACCCAGCACTTTACCCAGCTTACGGACTTCGGCCATGGCTTCGGCCGTGGCTACGGCAATATCAAAATCGACCCAGCCGTCTTTGACTTTGTCCACCAGCTCCTGGAAACCGACTTCGTCGGCTCCCGCCTCTTTGGCGGCTTCAGCCTGTTCACCGCTGGCGAACACGATCACCCGGATATTTTTTCCGGTTCCGTGCGGCAGGGAGATACTTCCGCGCACCGACTGATCGGACTTGGAGGGATCCACGCCCAGACGGAAGGCCATCTCGGCCGTTTCATCAAAGCGTGCGAAGGAATTCTGTTTGAGGAATTCAAGAGCATCGTTCATTCCGAAGGTTTTTTCGGAATCCAGATTCTCAGTGACTTTCCGGTATTTTTTGCCTCGTTTCACCATTACACCACCTCAATGCCCATGCTGCGGGCGGTTCCGGCGATCATTTGAACTGCGGCATCCATATCGGAGGCGTTCAAATCATCTTTCTTTTCTTCGGCAATCGCGACCAGCTGGTCGCGGGTGACTTTCCCCACCTTGTCCCGATTGGGCACCCCGCTCCCTTTGGCGATACCGGCTGCCTTTTTAAGCAGAACCGCCGCCGGCGGGCTTTTCAGGATGAAGGTGAAGGAACGATCCTGATATACCGTGATTTCCACGGGAATGATCAGTCCGGCCTTGTCCTGCGTGGCCGCATTGTACGCTTTGCAGAATTCCATAATATTCACGCCGTTGGCACCGAGAGCGGGACCAATGGGGGGCGCGGGATTCGCCTGACCGGCGGGAATCTGCAGTTTGATTAAACCTGTAACTTTTTTTGCCATGGATATGTTTCCAACTTAACTGATTTTTTCCACCTGCCAGTACTCCAGCTCCACCGGCGCTGTGCGCCCGAAAATGGAGACTGTGACCTTCAGTTTGCCGCGGACGGGATCGATCTCCTCCACCTCGCCGGTGAAGTTCTCGAAAGGGCCGTCGTTGATCTTGATGGTCTCGCCCTTGGTGAAATTGATTTTCGGGGTCGGCTTTTCCTGTTTGTCCTCCACCTGATTCAGGATGGAGTCCACTTCTTTCTTCCGGAGAGGGACCGGCTTGTCTCCACCGACAAACCCGATAATACCGGGCGTCTGCTGAATGAAGTGCCAGGTGCGCTCATTCAGACTGTTGTCTGTGTTATAAAGACCGACTTTCCCCAGAATGTACCCCGGATAAAACTTGCGGGTCGTCTCCTTCTTCTTGCCCATCTTCACTTCCGAAACCTTTTCGGTGGGAATGAGGACCTCATCGATCAGATCCCCCATTTCCTCGATCTCCAGACGGCGCATGATGTTTTCACGCACCTTGAACTCCTGTCCGGAGAGGGCGTGGATCACAAACCACTGTTTTTTCACGCCGTTTTCGACGCTTTCAAAAGATTCTGTGTCACTCATAACACCACCCGGACCAACCACCGCAATACCGCATCCGCCAGGGAGACATAGGCCCCCATAATCAGAAAGCTCACCACCACCACCAGAGTGGACTGGCGCAACTCCGCCCAGCTGGGCCAGTTGCATTTGAGAAGCTCCGCCTGCACGTCATGTAAAAAGCCGGACAGTTTTGCGAATGGATTCGTCGTTGCCATGGTTGTTTGGTTAAAAGAAGATAGAAAAAAGCTGGCAGGTCAGGAGGGCCTCGAACCCCCAACCCCCGGTTTTGGAGACCGGTGCTCTGCCAATTGAGCTACTGACCTGCCGGAAGACCGGCGGAGGGGTGTCCTCCGCGCCACTCATCCTTTGCCCCCGCCGGGGGAAACCCGGCGGGGAAAAAAGGAAAAGTGTTACTTGATGACTTCTGTCACCCGTCCGGCACCAACGGTACGACCGCCTTCACGGATGGCGAAGCGCATGTGCTGCTCCATCGCGATCGGCTGGATCAGAGTGACGTCCATGGAGACGTTGTCCCCGGGCATCACCATTTCCACGCCTTCAGGCAGTTCGATATCACCGGTCACGTCCGTGGTACGGAAGTAGAACTGAGGACGGTATCCTTTGAAGAACGGAGTGTGACGTCCGCCTTCATCTTTGGACAGCACGTACACCTCGGCT
>CAZVCO010000133.1:0-2502 GCA_964625795.1 uncultured Verrucomicrobiota bacterium
ATTGGTCATTGGTCATTGGTCATTGGTCATTGGTCATTGGTCATTGGTCATTGGATACGTAAAATGAACTTTCCTAATGACAAGTGACGAATGACTCATGACTCTTCAACTACCGAAGAGGCTCAGCGGCCCCGGGAAAGACGTCATCAAACACCACCCGTGCCGGTTTGCCGGGAAGTTTGTCACCGTTCTCCTTTGCGGCCTTCAGATCGGCCGCCAGACCGGGATCCGCCCACCAGAGGGATTCCGCCGCATGTTCGCTGCCGTATTTGGTGAGCACATGGTCCGGCGTTCCAAGTTTGTTCCAGTACAGCAGGCGCACGATATCGGTATGCCACAGGAGGACATAGGGCACTTCCCTGGCTAGAATCGCATCAATCTCCCGCACCACGTCATGCCGTTTCTCCACATCAAACTCCTCTTTGATGGAATCAATCTTCTCATCCACATCGGGATGGGAGAATCCGGTGATGTTGTTGCCACTCGGCTGGTCCCGGTGCCTGCTGTGCCACATGGATTCGGGGTCTTTGAACAATCCGGCTCCCCAGGCGGCCCAGGTCATATCAAAATTGTATTCGTCCATATCCTTGGCCCAGGCCGACCAGTCCTTGCGGTCGATGGTTAACTGAATGCCCACTTCCTCCAGCGCCTCCCGGTAAATCAGCAGGAAACGGTCTGCGGTGGCGGAGCGGGTCAGAAAATTGATCACGAAGGGTTTACCGTCTTTTTCCAGCTGTCCGTTGTCATTCACCCGCCAGCCGGCCTCCGTCAGTAACGCCCGGGCGGCGTCCACATCAAAGGGGATGACGTCATTGGGGTTTCCCTCCGGATAGAGATCCGGATAATAACTGGCGGTCAGCGCATACTGATTGAACATCAGCGTGGCATTCATCCTTTTGCGGTCCAGCAGGTGGGCCAGCGCTTTCCGCACCCGGCGGTCCTGAAACTTCTCCCGCCGCAGATTCATGGCAAAGCCCTGAAAGCCGGTGGGGTTGGAGTTCTCCACCCCCTGCTTGAGAATCCAGTTATTCCGGTAGGCCTCTCCATCGGTTTCCGCCGCCCAACGACGCGCGGTATAGACCGCAAACAGATCGATATTTCCGGCCTGGAAGTTATCAAAGGCCAGATTCCGCTCGGGATAAAAGAAATACTCCAGCTGGTCGAAGTTCATCACTCCGATGTTCCGGGGGTCCTCCGCCGCCCAGTAATCCTCGCGCCTGGCCAGCACGACCGAACTGGGTTCGTTCAGTTCCACAATTTCATAAGGACCGGAGACCACCGGAAACTCAAAATTGACTTTATTGAACTCCTGATCTTTCCACCAGTGGCTGGGAAGAATGCTCATACCGCCGATGGCCCAGATATTGTTCCAGTGGACCTCCTTGGCGGTGAACCGCACTGTACGCCCATCCACTTCCACCGGTGGGTCGAAACGGGCCAGCCCCACCTTATGCGGACCGGTGAGGTGGGCGGGATCCATGATGGCCTCCCAGGTCCAGACCACATCAGCCGCGGTGACCGGGGTACCGTCACTCCACTGCGCATTCTCATCCAGGGTGAACGTGAAGGTTTTCTTGTCATCCGACACCTCCACCTGCGCGGCCAGTGCGGGCTCCGGATCCAGGGTCAGTCCGTTGCGGGTGATCAGACTTTCAAACTGAACTCCGAACAGTTTGGCCGAAAACACGTTGTTATCCAAATAGTAGTTGAAACTCTTCGGATACTGGGCCGCAAACACCTTCAGACGCCCCCCCGGCTCAGCCCATTCGGAGGCCTGAGGAGAGGGTTCCGGAGACCAGCCCTCCGCCGGAAGAGTCAGGGAGGCCGCAAACAGCCCCAGAGGAAGAAAACAGAATGCGAGAAGCGTATGAATCATGAAATACCGCTAAACCGCATCTCACTGAATGCAACCGTCCAATAGAGCTGAAAATTCTTTTACCGGATTTTGGTTAGCATTTGGTTAGCGCCTGAATATAGGAACAGTCTAACTTTTTGATAGTTTCCACTATGAATGATTTTTTTCTCCAGGCTCTCGTTGTCACCGGTGTTCTCATGCTGATTTGGGACTGTGTCGAGGTGGGAAGGAATGATGCGGCCAATCTGGTGAATGCGGTTTTCGGCGCCCGGGTATTAAAACGGAATCTTGCCGTCTGTATTGCCGGAGTAGCCGTGGTGCTGGGCGCCACTTTTGCGTCCCCGGTCATGGAAACCGCCCGCAAAGGAATCTTCAGTCCCTCCATGTTCGCCGAACTCGATCCGGCACTGGCGGTTCAGGCGGTCATGGTCATTTACGTCACCGCCTACGTGGTGGACACCGCTCTGCTCCATACCTATTCCGCTTTCGGTATGCCGGTCAGCACCACGGCCTCTCTGGTGTTTGAACTGGTGGGGGCGGCTGCCGCAGTGGCCCTGCTGGCTGGTATTGAGGAACAGGTGGTCAGCTGGGACAAAGTGGGCACCGTGATTTCGGCCATCCTGATCTCCATTCTGATCAGCGGGGTG
>CAZVCO010000133.1:2512-3420 GCA_964625795.1 uncultured Verrucomicrobiota bacterium
CACCTGCGGCTTTTACTCCACGGACCCTGGATCGCCGGACTTATGTTCAGCGGTCTGACCTGGTTTATGGTGATAAAAGGTCTGAAAGCGGTGCCGGCGGTGAGTTCCTTACGGGAGCAGACCTTTGACGAGGTGGGACCCATCGTGATGCTGCTCATTCTCTGGGCCTCCTATACCCTGATCATCCATCTGGTGCTGACCACGCTGAAAGAACGCGGCACGGCCCATCTGTTTCACGCCACTGCGATCGTGGGAATGATCTGCCTGTCCTTTGCTTTCGGACAAAACGATCTCGCCAACTGCGCCTCTCCGGGACTGTCCTCGTTGTGGCTGTTTCAGAACCGGGAGATGGGGGTGGCGATCGCCAGCAAAATCGATATTCCCATGTGGGCCCTGTTCGGATGCGGAGTGCTGATGGTGACCGGCATGTTCAGCAAAAACGCCCAGCGCGTCACCCGGGCGGCAGTGAACACCGGCAGTCAGTATGACCACGTCGCCCTCTATGCGCCAAAATGGTGCCGGCGCATAGCCCGCGTCTTTGTAATTGAGCATCCGGAAATAGAGCTGGCTCCTCCCCCGCAGCGGGATGACGACGGAAAACGGGTTCACTTTGACCCGCTGCGCGCCTCGGTCATCATGAGCGTGAGCGCCGGGGTGATTGCTTACGCCTCCAGCAGCGGCATTCCCGTCTCCACCACCTACGTCACCTTTGCCTGCGTCATTGCCACGGGAATGGCCGACGGCGTGATGACCCGGGGAGACGGGGAACGTAAAATCGGCCGGTCCATCTGGGTGATCTTCTCCTGGTTTGCCGGTGCTCTCCTGGCCATGGCGGTTTCAGGTCTTCCCGGCCCCCTCAGACTCACTGAACCCCTTCTTGCGGCAGCTTTGTTCATCACCGCCCTCTC
>CAZVCO010000133.1:3430-8699 GCA_964625795.1 uncultured Verrucomicrobiota bacterium
CATGGCGGTTTCAGGTCTGGTCGCAGTACTCCTGTTCAAGCTCACCGTGTTTGGCCTGGCGCTTTGCCTGATCGGAAACTTTTCCATACGGCGGCTGGTCTCGAAGCAGTCAGAAATTCACGACACTAAATTCCACAAAAACATCGACGAACCGAAATAGGTGATCGATCCCGCCTGACCGCGGTACAAAAACAACAGCGGCCCGGTCAGGAACCGGAAGGATCGTCATCCTGCAGCCGTTTTTCCAGCGCTGCCACCCGCTCCTGCAGTTTCCCCAGCCGGTTGACGTTGGAGAGATTTTTGCTGTATTTTTTGAAGTCGGTGGCCGGGGTACCCCACACGTACGTTCCCGGCGGCACATCCTTGGTCACGCCTCCCTGTGCGCCCACCACCGATTTTTCGCCAATGGTCAGATGCCCGGCCACCCCCACCTGTCCGGCCAGGATGGCATTCTTCTTCACCACCGAACTTCCGCTGATTCCCACCTGGGACACCAACACCACGTCATCCTCCAGCACCACGTTATGGGCCACCTGGACGAGATTATCGATTTTGACCCGGTTCCCGATCCGGGTTTCGCCAAAGCGCGCCCGATCCACGCAGGTCTGGGCACCGATCTCCACATCATCCCCCAGCCGTACGATCCCGACCTGATCCACTTTGGTGCGGGATCCATCCTCCTCGACGGTGTACCCGAATCCGTCACTGCCGATCACAACGTGGTTATGCAGGATCGCCCTCGCCCCCACGATGACGTGTTCCCGCAGCACCACCCCGGCATGCAGCAGACTTCCCGCTCCCAGCCTGGCTCCTTTGGAGACCAGCACTCCCGACAACAGAACGCAGCCGTCGCCAATTTCCGCCCCGTCCTCAATCACCACATGCGGACCGATATGCACATCGGCGCCCAACCGGGCCTGCTCCGAAATCACTGCTGTGGAGTGAATGCCGGGCGGATAGTCCACCGGAGGAGGACACAGCTTCCGGCACACATCGGCAAAGGCCGCATCGGGATTATCCACCTGTATGAGCGTCGCCTCCACCTCCCCCTCCCAGTCGGGGCCGACCAAAACAATGGAGGCACGGGTATTCTGCAGCAGCTTGCGGTATTTGGGGTTTCCCAGAAACGAGAGCTGTCCGGAAACCGCCTCGTGCAGTCCAGCCACGGAGCTCACTGTACAATCAGGATCGCCCAGCAGCGTTCCGTTCAGTTGTTCAGCAAGTTGAGATGCAGTCAGTGCTTTCATCATTCGTCTCCGTCCGTTTGGAGGTCTCTCATTCGTTTGGCCCTATCAGATAACAGGCGGAAAATCAGCACGGTGCCGGTCAAAAGGAATAGCCGATCAGGAAAGAGAACAGACCGCCGTCATCCTCATTCGCCTCACTGCTTTCCACCTGCCAGGAGTAATCCAGACGCAGCGGAAAGCCCGGCATGTCAATCCGGAGGCCCACCCCGTAACTGGAGTTGGCATTATCGGTAGAGGGCTCAAAGGCCTCCTCATTCACCACCCCCCAGTCATAAAACATCGCGTACCGAAACATCTCCGAGAGCGGAATGGTGTATTCAACGGAGGCAAAGAGACTGGTCTGCCCCCCCACAAAATTCCCTTCCTCGTCCACCGGACTGACCTCACGGAAGTCAAAGCCCCGGATGGACCGGGAGCCCCCCAGAAAGAGACGGTCAAAAATAGGCACCCGATCGGAGTCCCCGTAGAATTCCACCGAACGCAGCCAGGTCTGAATATTCAGGGTATGATCAAAAATCGTGGGGTAAAAATAGGAGCTGCGGGCACCCACCTCATAAATGTCCACCTCTCCTCCCAGCGGTCCCCCGGTGAACCCCGCATTCAGAACCACCCGGCCGCCCCGGGTGGGGATCCAGACCTGGTTCCGGCTGTCGCGGGTGAAAGAAAGCTCGAGTTTACTGCTGAAGGTGTCCCCTTCTTCAATTTTGATAATTTCCGGCGCGGATTCATCCACATCAAACACCTTGATCTCCTCGAGGGTGTAGGTGAAGCCCCCCCGCCACTTGGAGCCAAAACCCTTCCGCAGTCCCAGGTTGAATCCGGTGTTCCGCTGGTCGTAATCATCACTCAGAAACTGACGCTCATTCTGAAAGCCAGCCAGCCGCAGGGTCATTCGCCGGTCAAGGAACCAGGGACGGGCATAACTGACATCGATGTCATTCCGTTCCGTACCCAGCTGGACCCGGGCCTGAAGCTTCTCCCCGCCCCCGACAAACAGAGGTGGATCGGTGAGGTCAAAATTTCCCTGGGACACTTCAAAGAAGCCCACCAGACTTTCCTCACTGGAGAACCCTACCCCGGCCAGAAACTGTCCGCTCCGGCCCTCTGTCACATCAAATTCAATGTCATAGACATCCGGGTCATCGGTGGGCAGCAGGGTGTAGCCTGCATTATCCATAAACCCAAGATTGCGCAGGCGGGCGGCACTTTTCCGGGCCCGCACCTCATTCAGCGTGTCGCCCGGCAGCACCAGCAACTCGCGGCGCAGCACGTAGTCTTTGGTCCGGGTGTTCCCGCGGATGATGACGTTCCTGACCGTGGCCACCTGCCCCTCACGCACCGTGTACACAATGTCGACCCGGTTCTTGTCCGGACTCAGCAGCACCTGTTCGTCCACCCGGGTCTGAGAAAAACCCCGCTCATTGTAAAAATCGCGGATGCGGCGGCTGCCGTCCCGGATTTTATCGGATTCCGCCGCGCCGCCCACCTGCAGGCGGACCTGGGCTCCCAGAAGTGAATCCGGATAAAGGGTGTTTCCCTCCACCCGGATACTGTTCACGGTGTACCGTTCAAATTTCTGAATCGGGATGGTGATTTCAATGCCCCCGCCTTCATCATCCACCTGCGGCGGCCCCACGTTCACGTCCAGATATCCTTTCTGACGGTAGAGTTCCTCCAGAGTCGACATATCCTGCCGCAGCTGGTTTTCATCCAGTTTACCGCGACCGGTGAAGATGCTCAGCAGTCCGGTCTGTTTCTGCCCCATGGCCCGTTTCAGCTGGGTACGTGAATACGCCGTGTTTCCCTTAAAGCGGATCCTGGTGACTTTACGCCGCTCCCCTTCATCCACCTGAATGGTCAGGCGGGTGAAATTGTCACTATCGGGTGGAGTGAGCGAAACATCAAAGCTGACTTCGGTGAAAAAGTCCTTCACGTATTTTTCCCGTACCGCATCCAGCTTGCTCATGACCAACTGCTGATCCACCCGGTCACTGAGATTCAGCTCCAGCCAGTCCCGGATTTTGACATTGGAAAAATGAGACGCGCCCTGAATGCTGATGCTGCGCAGGCGCGGCCGCTCCTCCACCACATAGACCAGCACCAGACCATTGGGCCGGGATTCGAGTTCTGCCCCCACGTAGGCATACCGCCCGGTCGCCTGTAACCGGCGGATGTCCTGATTGACCTGCTGGGGATCATATTCTTCTCCCACCTGCGGGCCGACAAAGGCCATCACCGTACTTTCAGAAACACTTCGTCCTTCTGAGCGGGAGCGCACCTGGATATCAAGGATTTCGGCGGCAGACCCGGCCAGAGGAAGAAGAAGGACGAAACACAGTTTTCTGAAGAATCTCATCTGGCGGTCCTAGCGAAATTGAAGGCAAGCACAAGCCCCGGTTCGCATATCACGGGACTTTGTCCGGTCAGGCGCCAGGGCCTGATACCGTCTCCTACAAGGGAGATCCGGGGTCCATGGTGTGGGAGTCCCGGTTTTCAAAACGGGTGGTCTCCTCAAAGAAATTCAGATCCACCGGCCCCACCGCTCCGTTCCGGTTTTTGGCAATGTCCACAATGGCCAGATTCGGCTCATCCGCCCGGGGGTCTCCGGGATAGCGGCTGGGACGGCGCAACAGCATGACCACATCGGCATCCTGCTCAATGGCACCGGAATCACGGAGGTCGGAAAGTTTCGGAACCCCGCTGGTGCGGTCCCGTTTCTCGGCATCCCGGCTTAACTGACTCAGCACCAGCACGGGAACCCCCAGTTCCTTGGCCATGTTCTTCATTTCACTGGAAATTCCGGCCACTTCCCGCTGCCATCCGTCTTTGCTCTGTTTGTGACAGTGGGCAATCTGCAGATAATCCACCACGATAAACTGGATGTCGTGCTTCCGCTTCAACCGGCGGGCTCTGGCCCGCATTTCCATGACATCCAGCCCGCCGGAATCATCGATGAAAATGGGGGCATGCTTCAACTGATCCGCCCCCTCCATCAGGCGCCCGTGCTGCTCTTTCGAGAGATACCCTCCCATGATTTTACTGGAGGAGACCCGGGCCCGGCAGCAGATCATGCGCTGCACCAGTGCCCCGGCCGACATTTCCAGACTGAACACGGCAACCGGCAGAGCCTGTTTGTCCGGATGCCCGCGTCCGGTGGCGATATTCTCGGCAATATTCAGGGCCAGTGAAGTTTTCCCCATCGAGGGGCGGGCCGCCAGCACGATCATTTCAGCCGGTTTCAGTCCATGCAGCACCTGGTCCACATCCCGGAAACCGGAGGAGATCCCCACCATAGTCTGGTTACCGTCCGCCAGTTTGTTGATCTGTTTGACGGCATCGTCGATCAGCCCGGTCCAGGGATGCCAGACCTGTTTCATCTGGTCGCCACGCACGTTCAGGAACGCCTGCTCCGTCTCATCCACCAGACGGTCGAGTTCCAAATCCGGATCGTAACAGCGGTCCACCGCCTCCCGGGCGCAGCCCAGAATCGACCGGATCAGGGCTTTCTCACGCACCACCTCCAAATAACTCTCGGCGTGAACCGAAATCGGTGCGGCATCCATGATTTTCTGCAGGTAGAGGATGCCCCCCACCTCCTCCAGCAGCTGTTTGTCCTTCAGCCGGTTGTTCAGCATCACGCCGTCAATCAGCTTGTTTTTGGACTGCATGTCCGTGAGGGCGTCCCATACATGCTGATGGGAGCGCAAATAAAAGGATGTGGTGTTGATCCCGCGTTCGAGCGCGAGATCAATCACCACATCCGGATTCTGGATGGCACAGCCCAGGAGTCCCCGTTCCGCGTCCTCATCGAACGGAGGGGTTCGCAGAGAATCGGTTAGGGAGTCCCCGGCCATGCGTCAGCGTCTGGTTGCAGAAAGATCCTGCATGCAGGATCAGTCCTCTTCTTCGGCGACCACATGGACCTTGAGGTCCTGAGCCACTTCGGGGTGCAGACGGATCCGGACCTCGTAGTCGCCCAGCTGCCGGATCGGGGAGCCCAGGTGAACCTGTTTGCTCTCGAT
>CAZVCO010000134.1:0-8544 GCA_964625795.1 uncultured Verrucomicrobiota bacterium
CCACCAGACTTTCGTTGATGATCATCGACACATACATCAGGATGGCACAGCCCCCGGTGATGGAGGAACGGCCGTAAGCCTTCTTCAGGAACATGGCGATGCCCCCGGCGGACGGATACTTCGACGCCATCCGCACGTAGGAATAGGAGCTGAACCCCGCCACCACCGCGGATAACAGAAAGGCCAGCGGAAACCAGCTTCCCGCCAGTTCGGCCATCTGACCGGTCAGCGCGAAAATCCCCGCCCCGATCATCACCCCGGTGCCCATCGACACCGCCCCCCACAGGGTCAGGGTGTCTTTATCGGCTTCGGTATGGGAAGAAGAGGAGATGCTCATAGAGTCTTAGTGGTCGTATGGGAGAAAAAAAGGGGGGGGCGGGGGGGGGAATAGGACAGTTCTGAATACCGGCCGGAACCGCAGCTGGTTATCTTTCATCGGAACAGGCACCCGCATCTGTCTTTGCCTGTCGGACCGCCCGCCTTCCGCTTCCAAAGAAGGGAACACCGTCACGTTTCCGAGGTAGCTGGCAATACCTGAAAGCTATTTTCCGGTACCGGTAAACTATCGGATATCCAAAGTAGGTTCCAATGAATTCCCTTACTTTCCTGATCTCACCGGACGGACTCTTCTGACAGAAACATCTGATCCGCCCCTCCCCCCTCCCCTTACCGCACCCCTTTGGGTCTTCCGGCCCTGCCGTCGTTTTTCCATCCCCCATTCCTCTTTAAATGATAGTCGTTTCCTCCTAATTAAATTAACATTGATATATCTTGGCTATCAAAGCGCACCATATGTTAAGAAGGTTCAGTAGGGGTGGGTAAGCATCCATCTCCCTGATGTTTCAACCGATGACCATGGATTTTTCATGACTATTCTACTCCGACTTGCCCTGTTCTCCTGTATCTGCTGTCCGCTGGGCCTGTTGGCCAGTGATTCAGCCACATATTCAAAAGAGATTCTGTTCCTTGACTCCGGCGTGAAGGATGCGGAGCAGCTCGCGAACGGAGTGCGGCCGGGTATCGAGGTGCGGATGCTTACATCCGAACAGGATGGATGGGAACAAATGGCTGACGTTTTGCGGCACCGCAGCGGTCTCGACGCCGTGCACGTCATATCTCACGGCAAACCGGGCAGTTTGCTGATCTCCAACCGGAAAATGGATGCGGACGCCCTTTTACATGCCGGCACCACCCTGTCGGAAATCGGAAACGCCCTGAATCATGACGGAGACCTGCTCCTATACGGCTGCTCCCTTGCGGAGGGGCAGGAAGGTGCGGCCTTCATGCAGCATCTGGCAGAATGGACCAATGCTGACGTGGCGGCCTCCGTCAACGAAACCGGGTCCCCAGTGCTGGGCGCAGACTGGGAACTGGAGGCCGCCACCGGCCCGATCGAATCAGGAAGAGCTTTTCCACCCTCGGTGGAGCAGGCCTACACCGCGGGCACACTGGCCTTTTCCAGCGGTCAATTTTTGACGGGCACCGCGAACACCAATAATTTCAGCTCCCAGGTCATTGGACCGGGAGGCACGATTTACGGAGCCTGGAATTATTCCGGGAGTGGCGGAACCATGAAGTTTGCCACTTGGAATGGAAGCGGCTGGACGGAAGTGCCGGGTTCCTCCATCACGGGAGCAACCGTTGCCGGGCAACTTAGCGGGCTGGATAATTTAAACCAACTGGGCACTGACAGCTTTAAGGTGGACAGCAACGGGGACTTTCATGTTGCCCTTGCGATTTCTTCATCCTCCGGTGGGGTTTCCAGTCAGCGGGGGCTTGGATACGGTTTTTTTGATGCTTCCACCCAAACCTGGACCTTCCGCCGGCTGATGATTTTCAGTAACCCCAACGGCTGGAACAATCTGGGTAACGGGGGAGCCGTCATGTTATTGGACAGTTCGGAGAACCCACACATTGTGTACGGGTGGTCGGATGCGAACGCCCCCCGCTGGGAATATGTCGAGCATGCCTTTTTTAATGGAACCAGTTGGAATGTCACGGGAACCACGAACGCAAAAGACGGGGATGTTATCGACTCGCTCAGTGGCGGTGCGGAAATTTTCGGGATCGATGGAGCGGTTGACAGCTCTGGAAATCTCCACATCACGTATGCCCGCGAGGATGCCAATAAAATTGACGGAGACATCTGGTATGTCAAGCGAACCGGCTCCACCTGGGGCACCCCGGCGGAAATTGTGGATGTGAACGACTTTCTGTCTCCATCCATGGCGCTGGATTCAAGTGGCAAGGTTCACGTGGCCTGGGCGACGGAAACGGCAACGACCACTTTTCAGTTCAACGTGGCGTCCAATGTCAGCGGTTCGTTTGTTTCTTCCACCGCGGGTACCGTGACGGTGGCTGGCACGAACTTTATGAACGAGCCGTTTGATATCTCTCTGGCGATCAACAGTTCCGGCACCCGGGTGATTTCCGGATCCTACACCGCGTTCGATTCGAGCTTCAATGTGATAAAAGAGGCTCTGGTGGTCTCCTCCGAATCCTCACCAGGCACCTGGGCAATCGAAGACGCGCTTTTGGGAACTGTGGCGGAGGGAAACTTCAGCTATTCCTCCATGGTCATGAAAGATGATAATACGGTCTCATTGCTGGTGGGCACACGGAACGACGCATACACCAGCGGTAATCTCAAATTTGCAGTTGGAATTCCGACCGCGTTACCTTCTGGGCCCAGCAACTCTGCGCCATCCTTTAACGATGGCACAACCGCCTCGTTGACTGTCAACGAAAACAGTTCTGCAGCTTCCCTCAACAGCCGTCTGGACATCAACGATACGGACAGCGGGGATACCCTGACCTGGTCCGTGACGTCGGGTCCCTCCAGCGGATCACTGGGAGGGTTCCCCGCTAATGGGACAAGTAACGGAGGAAATGTCACCCCGACCGGACTGACCTATACCCCGACCGCCAATACCATCGGAAATGATACTTTCACCATCCAAATTTCGGATGGAACCGACACCGACTCGATTACAGTAACGGTCACTAAAAGTGATGTGAATCCTGTCATAACGGCCAACAGCGGAAGCATCGCCGAGGATGCAGGTATTAATGATCCGGTGCTCACCATGGCCGCCACTGGCGACACCAACGGACTGACGTGGTCCATCACCGGAGGTAATACCGGGTCGGCCTTTGCCATCAACAGCTCCACCGGGGCGATCCGGGTGAACAGCGCGTTGGACTTCGAGACCACGCCGAGCTACACATTGACCATCGCGGTAGACGACGAGGACGCGGGTACAACGGCGGATGATACGGAGTCCGTGACGGTCTCGGTGACGGATGTGAACGAGGTCCCCACGGTTGAAAACCCGGTGGCGGATTTTGCCGTAAACGAGGACGCCACCGCCAGTACCTTTGATCTGACGTCCATCTTTTCGGATGTCGAAGACGCGGATGCCGATCTGAGCTACACCGTGCAGTCGAATTCCAACGCGTCGCTGGTATCCGCGTCGGTCGACGGCGGAACCGATGTGCTTACCCTGAGCTATCAGGCGAACCAGAACGGCACTGCGGACATCACCGTCCGCGCCACGGATTCCGGAACCCTCTTCGCCGAGGACACCTTCACGGTCACCGTAATCGCGGTCAATGATCCACCCGTCGTGTCCAACGCCGTAGCGGACTTCGCGGTGAGTGAGGATGCAGCAGACAGCACGTTTGATCTGACATCGATTTTTTCCGATATCGAGGACGCGGACGCCGATCTGACCTACACCGTGCAGTCGAATTCCAATCCGTCGCTGGTGACGGTGTCGGCGAACGGCGGTACGGACGTCCTGACCTTGAACTATCTGGCGGACCAGAACGGCACCGCGGACATTACGGTTCGCGCCACGGATTCCGGAACCCTCTTCGCCGAGGACACCTTCACGGTGACCGTGAACGCGGTGAATGATCCGCCCACAGTGGACAACGCCGTGGCGGACTTCGCGGTGAACGAGGATGCCGCCGACAGCACCTTCGATCTGACATCCATCTTTTCCGACGCCGAAGACGCGGATGCCGATCTGACGTATACCGTGCAGTCTAATTCGAACCCCTCCCTGGTGACCGTGTCGGTGGACGGCGGAACCGATGTGCTGACCCTGAGCTACCTGACCAACCAGAATGGCACCGCAGACATCACCGTCCGCGCCACGGATTCCGGAACCCTCTTTGCCGAGGACACGTTCACGGTGACCGTGAACGCGGTGAATGATCCGCCCACCGTGGACAATGCCGTGGCCGACTTCGCCGTGGCGGAGGACGCGGTGGACAGCACCTTTGATTTGACGTCCATCTTTTCCGATATCGAAGATGCGGATACTGACCTGATCTACACGATCAGTTCCAACTCCAATTCCTCTTTAGTGAGCGCGAGTACCAACGGAGGAACCGATGTATTGACCCTGGACTACCAGACAAACCAGAACGGGACAGCGGAGATCACCGTCCGGGCCACGGATTCCGGCACCCTGTTTGCCGAGGACACCTTCACGGTCACCGTGACCGCGGTCAATGATCCTCCTTCCGTCAGCGGCCCCGTCGCGGATTTCACGGTCGATGAAGACGCGGCGGACAGCGTCTTCGACCTGACCACGGTTTTTTCCGATGTTGAAGACGTGGACGCCGACCTCACCTATACCGTCGAATCCAATTCGAACCCCTCCCTGGTGACCGTGACAGCCAACGGCGGAACCGACGAATTGACGCTGACCTATCTGCTGAACCAGAATGGCACGGCGGAGATCACCGTCAGGGCCACCGACTCCGGCACGCTGTCTACCGAGGACACGTTCACGGTTACGGTGAACGCGGTGAATGATATCCCCACCGTCAGTAATGCCGTGGCGGATTTCGCGGTGATCGAAGACGCGGCGGACAGCACCTTTGATTTGACCTCCATCTTTTCCGACATTGATGACGCCGACGCCGACCTGACCTACACAGTGGAGTCCAATTCAAATCCCTCTTTGATCAGCACGTCCATTGATGGCGGAACCGACATCCTGACGCTGGATTACCTTGCTGACCAGAACGGATCGGCTGTTCTTACCGTGCGGGCGACAGATTCAGGCAACCTGTTTGTCGAGGACACCTTTAGGGTGGACGTCACCACACTGGTGGATCTGGTCATCACCGTGGAAGAGAATCTTGACCCTGTCCTGGCAGGGAACGGCCTGCCGGGCAATCTCATCCATCAGGTAAAGGTAACCAATGAAGGCCCGAGTGATGCCTCAACGATCGAGATTGATTTTACCCAGACTCTGCCGACAGGTGTCACGCTGGACAGTGCTGTTGCCTCCCAAGGCAGTGAAACAGGCGGCACCTGGACTCTTCCGGCCCTGGCCGAAGGACAGATGACCACCCTCACACTGACAATGAGTGTTCCTGAAACCACACCTGGGGGCACCGACACCGTCATCACCTCCGCTTCTCTCACCAGCGTGGACCAACCCCTTACGGCGACGGGTGACGATGCTGCCGAAGTTCGGACCTCCGTCTCCAGCCCCTCATCCACCGGAGTTGACCTCGAGTCCGGTATGGTGGGAAATTTCTCCTCTTCTCTGATTGAGCAGCGGGTCAAGGTCACCAATAACAATCCGGATCCGGTACCCGCCTTCCGGATTCTGGTGGGAGGACTGCCAAATGACGTGGTACTCCACAACCGCCACGGGACCACCGCTGGAGGTCAGCCCTTTATCGTAATCCGTCAGGAACTTGCTTCCGGCGGTATGACCGAGGTCCTCATGCAGTACCACCGAAACAGCGGACTGACCAACTTCACCCCGGAATACACCATTGAGTTTCTCACCTCCGCCGAAGCCGACGCCCTGATGGCTCCTCCGGCGCTCGGCCCCCAGCTGGGCAGGGTGCGTTTTGTTCCGCTTGCAAACGGCACCATCCTGCTGGAGTGGGATTCCACTCCCGGAAAAACCTATTACGTGCAATACTCAGGAGATATGATCAATTTCACCACCATTCTTCCCGGTATTGTGGCCGGTGCGAACCGCACGCAATGGATCGACAGTGGGCCGCCGCAAACGGATGTCCATCCCTCCGATGTCACCGGACTTCGCGTCTATCGGATTATGGAGGCTAACTGATGAAAACCTCTCCCTTTCCTTCTCTGCTGGCCGTTCTGAGTTTTGCCACCCTGTTTCTGTTCGCTCAGGAGCCAAAACACGGTGGGGAGGCCTCCACCTCCGGTCGCTGGTCCGTTTCCGCCGGCCCGCTCTCCAGAGAATTTGATGGCGGATCTTTCCAATCGGGCTCCCGTTCCCGCACCGTCGCCCTCCCGACCGGACCCAACAGTTATGAATTGTCGACCGGTGCGGCCGGACCGGAAAACGGTGAAACGCTGCGGACCTATTCCGATGGATTCGTGGGCCCGGATACTGCGGGAACAACGACCGGAAGTTTTTTTGAAAACACCACCTCCCGGTTCGGATTCGATTCCGACAGTCAGAACAACGCCGACACCACGCTGGGGTTTCAGGCTCCCCTGACCGGAGAAGAGCGGACCTCTTCCATGACGTCTTCCAACAATGATCTGAGCTGGAGCGATGACCCCGGAAGTGAAACCGGTGCGATTCTGGAAGTGGCGTACCGCATCACCCCAGCTCAGCGGAATGTCGATCTTCTGGCTCAGTTGTCCTTTCTGTACAGCCCCTTCGAGATTCAGGGCGGAGGCAACACCTTTAATGCAACCCGCACCGACATCCGCAGAGAACTCTCCGGCACCCTGACCGACACGTACGCAGTGCCTACCGGCGTGATTCTGCCCCTGGCACCCTACAGCCAGCCCAGTGCTAATCCACCCCCTGGGTTCTATCCCAGGATTATGGACGAACCCTCCCGTACCCTCGCCCCCGAGAGTCGCAAGGTCGGCACCGACACCATCCGCTGGTTCAACCAAATCGAGGAGCAGGTTGAAGCCGACGTATTCACGGTCTCATTGGGACCGGAAGTCCTCATCCGCGTTGCCCGGCAGGGATTTGTATCCGCTTCTGCCGGCGTGGCCTTGAATGTGGTGGATTGGCAGGCTTCTCACCACGAGGCCCTGTACCGCTCAACCAATGGCGGTCAGCCCACCACGGTCCAGGAATGGCGGGAGAACTCCAGCAGCACCGATCTTGTATGGGGCGGATTTGCTCAGGCGGGGGCCGGAGTGCATCTGGGACCCGAGGGTGAACCTGCCCGGTTTCTGATCAAGGCCTTTGCCCGGTGGGAAGCCAACGAAAGTCTGAATGGAACAGTTGGTCCCTCGGAATTTGACATCGACCTCGACGCCTTTACCGCCGGGGCCATGGCTGGATTTTTCTTTTAAACACGCTTTCACGCGATCAGACTGCCCGCACCGACGCCCACGCGTTGACAGGAAAAACACCCGGGAAAGGCCAAGGATGATCATCCTGTCCCAAATGATTCTGTCCTGAGCTCCGTCCATCATGCTGATCTTGCATCATGCGGTTTGGGACCTCATAAGTTGTATCGGTTAAACTCCCCGTCTCCGAACACCACGACCCAACGTTTCACCACATGACCCGCAGCATCGAAACCCTGTTTGCCATGTCGGAGGACACCTGGGCCCGGCATGCAAATCCCTGGAGCGTGTGGACGCGGTTCACGGTGCTGCCGCTGGTCATCGCCGCGGTGTGGAGCCGGGTCTGGATCGGAGCCTGGGCCTGGATTCCCGTCCTGCTGGTCTCGCTGTGGGCCTGGCTGAATCCACGGCTGTTTCCCAAACCCCGCTCCACCGAAAACTGGGCATCGCGCGCCGTTCTGGGCGAACGCCTCTGGCTGGCCCGCAGGGAAACCCCTATCCCCAAACACCACCGGCTCATGCCCCATCTCCTGAGCAGCATTTCAGCCCTGGGCCTCCCGTTTCTGGTGTGGGGTCTGTGGAAACTGAACCCCTGGCCCACCGCCATCGGCACCCTGCTGGTCTACGCCGGGAAAGTGTGGTTTCTGGACCGTATGGTCTGGCTGTGGATGGAGTCGCGGTCTTCATAAAACAAATTCCGATGAGGACCGCTCCTGCTGTCATGGGCTGAACATGGCCATATCAGCACGCGCCGCTCAGGGACAAAACCGGGGTTGATTGGCATATCAATCAAATGGTTATTGAAACGTCAGCGCTTTGTGTTATCAGGATCACTGATTGACTTTGACCCCTTCTTTTTCAATGGATTCGTTATGTCCGCGCCCCTTGTTCTGAAACATCTTGTCCTCATTCTGGTCCTCACCTCCTGGGGCCGGCCCCAGGAACCGGCCCTGTCGGATCTCGACGCCCTCACGGGTCGGTGGATTGCCCTTCGCGGCACTCTGGCCGAGGAGCAGCGGGTGTGGAACAACCGCAAAGCCGCCTGGCAGGAGGAAATCGCCCTGCTGGAGCAGGAGGCGGAGGTCCTGGGCCAGGAACTGGAAGCCACCCGGGAGGTGCTCTCCACCTCCGAAGAGCAACGGGCAGATGCCCAGGCCCGTCGACAGGAGGTAGAGCAACAACTCAACGAGGCGGATGCCGTCCTGAACCGCGGT
>CAZVCO010000135.1:0-3031 GCA_964625795.1 uncultured Verrucomicrobiota bacterium
CGAGCAGACTGTTTCAGAACTCCTCCCAAAACAAAAAATACACCTGCCCACCCGGTCGACCCGCCCCGCGTCCTCCGCGCCTCAGCGAGATCCCTCCCCAACCACAGCCCACTTGCATTTTTTTCTCTCGCAGTGGCGCGGAGGGCGCGGGGCTTGTCGTCCGTTTTTTTGGGGTTGATTTTGGGGCGGAATTGAAGATCCCAATTCGAGCAGACTGTTTCAGAACTCCTCCCAAAACAAAATACCACCTCCCCACCCCCGGACGACATGCCCCGCGTCCTCCGCGCCTCAGCGCGATCCCTCCCTAACCACAGCCCACTTGCATTTTTTTCTCTCGCAGTGGCGCGGAGGGCGCAGTGCTTGTCGTCTGTTTTTTTTGGGGTTGATTTTGGGGCGGAATTGAAAATCCCAATTCGAGCAGACTGTTTCAGAACTCCTCCAGACTATTTCAGAACTCCTCCCTAAACAACATACCACCTCCCCACCCCCGGACGATATGCCCCGCGTGCTCAGCGCCTCAGCGAGATCCCTCCCCACCACAGCCCAACCTGCATGGCTCCGCGCCCTCCGCGTCCTCCCTGTGCCCTTTCCTAAAGCATGGGAGCGATGACGAGGGAGACGACGCTCATGAGTTTGATCAGGATATTCAGAGAGGGCCCGGCGGTATCCTTGAAGGGATCCCCCACGGTATCGCCGATGACTGCCGCCTTGTGAGCCTCACTGCCCTTGCCGCCATGCTGACCGCCTTCGATGTATTTCTTGGCATTGTCCCAGGCTCCCCCTGCGTTGGACATAAACAACGCCAGCATGACTCCGGAAGCGGTGCAGCCGGCCAAGAGTCCGCCCAGCATACCGGGTCCGCCCAGGAACCCGACCACCACGGGGGAGATCACCCCCAGCAGCGTCGGAATCACCATCTCCCGGATCGCCGCCTTGGTGGAGATGTCCACGCAGGTGGCGTAGTCCGCTTTGCCGGTGCCCTCCAGCAGACCCGGAATCTCGTGAAACTGACGCCGGACCTCCTCAATCATGGCGTAGGCGGCCCGCCCCACGGCGGACATGGCAAACGAACTGAACAGATACGGCAGCATGGCGCCCAGGAAGAGTCCCACCATGACCAGCGGGTCGGTCATGGTTATGGTTTCCAGGCCAACGGTGGCCCGATAGGCGGCGAACAGGGCCAGCGCGGTCAGGGCGGCTGAGCCGATGGCGAATCCCTTGCCGATGGCCGCTGTGGTGTTGCCCACCGCGTCCAGCTTGTCGGTCCGTTCCCGCACCTCCGGGGGCAGACCGGCCATTTCGGCAATCCCACCGGCATTATCGGCAATCGGTCCATAGGCATCCACCGCCAGTTGAATCCCGGTGGTCACCAGCATGCCCAGGGCACCGATGGCGATACCGTACAGGCCGGCAAAGTAGTTTGCGAACACGATACCGGCGGCAATAAACAACACCGGAGCGCAGGTGGAGGCCATGCCCACACTGACCCCGGCGATAATGGTAGTGGCCGGTCCGGTCTTGGACGCCAGAGCGATCCCGTGCACCGGCTTCCGGGCATCCGAGGTGTAATATTCGGTGATCATACCGATCGCCACCCCGGCCACCAGTCCGCCTGCCGAGGCGAAAAACAGGTTCTGCCACTCGCCGGGGAACATCCAGCGGCAGATGGGAATGGTGAGCAGCAGCATGGCGCCGCTCGCGCCGAAGGTGCCCGCATTCAGCGCATGCTGAGGATTCCCCCCCTCGCGGGTACGAACCAGAAAGGTGGCGATTACCGAGATCAGAATACCGGCCGAGGCCAGGGCAATGGGCAGCAGCACGCGGTTCACATCCCCTGCCGCGGCCCCCAGCACCATGGCACCCAGAATACAGCCCACGTAGGATTCAAACAGATCCGCCCCCATGCCGGCCACGTCGCCCACGTTATCCCCCACATTGTCCGCAATGGTGGCCGGATTGCGGGGATCGTCCTCCGGGATACCCGCCTCCACTTTCCCCACCAGATCCGCCCCCACATCCGCAGCCTTGGTGAAAATGCCGCCCCCCACCCGGGCAAAAAGGGCAATGCTGCTGGCCCCGAGAGCAAAACCGTTCAGGATGGGCAGCACCACGGTCTGCAGTTCCGTCACTTCCTGTCCGAAAAGAAGGGTGTATCCCCAGAACAGCAGAGACAGTCCCAGCAGGCCCAGGCCAACCACGCTGAGCCCCATGACCGATCCACCCGAGAACGCCACCTGCAGGGCTTCGTTCAGTCCCTTTTCGGCCGCACGGGTGGTGCGGGTGTTCGAGGCCGTGGCGATGCGCATGCCGATATTTCCGGCCAGTCCGCTGCACAGGGCGCCGACGATGAACGAAACCGACACCAGCCGCAGCGGCCCCTGATACGACACCGCCAGCAGCACGGCCACAACCGCCACAAAGATGGCCAGCACCTGATACTCACGGTGAAGGAAGGCCATCGCCCCCTCGCGGATGGCGTCGCCGATTTCCTTGATGCGGTCCGAACCGGCATCGCGGGAATAAATCCAGCGGCTTTTGTAAAAGGCAAACGCAAGGCTGATCAGGCTGCACAGAATGGCAGCCAGGAGTAGGTTCTCTCTCATATGTCTCCTATATGGATAAACGGGTTCTGTCGGGTGTGTCCTATGTTTTCGAGCTCAACTCAACCCGAAAACTAGAAAACGGTTAGAAGATTTTCTCCCCCTTCCCCCCCCGTTTACGCTCCACCTCCCCCAACAAAGTAATCTATTTAATATTTGAAATATAGTATATTGATCTGACGTGGAGGGGTTTGTGGCGGTGAGGGAAAGAAAGGGGGATGGGCAGTGGGACGTTATTCTGTCGCGTTGTATCCTTCACCGGTTCAGAGCGATGTTGATCAACCCTCCCTTCGGGAGTACGTACGCATGGGTTTTCGCTTGCCACTCCAGACGTGGCATCATACCCGTGCGCGCGGGGTTCATGACCGGATTCCCCACCCGGATGTTTCTCACCTTCCAACCCGTATTCCTCCATGTCTGACGTTAAAAAA
>CAZVCO010000135.1:3167-8498 GCA_964625795.1 uncultured Verrucomicrobiota bacterium
AGGTTGAGCTCATCGCCTACACCAGCGGATACAAAGGTCTCCTGCTGGGGGAATCCCTTCCGATCACTGATGACATCCGCGCCAACGCGGGCGTGCTCTTCAAACACGGCGGCAGCCCCATCGGGAACAGCCGGGTGAAACTGACCAATGTGAAGGACTGCGTGAAACGCGGCCTGGTGCAGGAGGGCGAAAACCCCTTGGAGGTGGCCGCCGCTCAGCTGACCAAGGACGGCGTCGACGTGCTGCATACCATCGGAGGGGACGACACCAACACCACCGCAGCCGATCTGGCCGCCTTTCTGGCCCAGAATGATTACGAACTCACCGTCGTAGGGCTGCCAAAGACCATCGATAACGACGTCATTCCCATTAAGCAGTCCCTGGGCGCCTGGACGGCGGCCGAGGAGGGCGCGAAATATTTTGCCAATGTGGTGGCCGAGCATAACGCCAATCCGCGCATGCTGATCGTCCACGAGGTCATGGGCCGCAACTGCGGCTGGCTGACCGCCGCCACCGCGGTGGAGTACCGCAACCTTCTGGACCAGATGGACTTCGTTCCCGGCATCGGCCTCTCGCGCGAACGCAAAGAGGTGCACGCGGTCTTTGTACCGGAAATGGATGTGGATCTGGAAAAAGAGGCCGAGCGCCTGAAAGCGGTCATGGACAAACACGACTGCGTGAATATTTTCATCTCGGAAGGTGCTGGGGTGGATTCCATCGTCAAACAGATGGAGGCCCGGGGAGAAGAGGTTCCCCGCGATGCCTTCGGACATGTGAAACTCGATGCGGTGAACCCGGGCGCCTGGTTCGGCAAACAGTTTGCCGAGATGCTGGATGCGGAGAAGACTCTGGTACAGAAAAGCGGCTATTACAGCCGGGCCGCTCCCAGCAATGAGGCGGATATTGAACTCATCACCCGCTGTGCCCATCTGGCGGCCGACTGTGCCCTGCGGCGCGAAACCGGGGTGATCGGTGAAGACGAGGAACAGGGCAATGAGCTGCGGGCCATCGAATTCCCCCGCATCAAAGGCGGGAAGCCGTTCGATATTGACGTCCCCTGGTTCGGAGATCTGCTGACCGGGATCGGACAGCCCAAAGGGCCGAAAGTCGACGTCGCCCACTGAGACCCCTGATGATGACCCCCACCGAACAACTCGAGCTCCTGGCCGGACGCACCGTCGATCTTCATTCACGTGAGGAACTGCTGAAAAAACTGGAGGCCTCCGCGGCCTCCGGCACTCCCCTCCGGATAAAGTACGGGGCGGATCCCTCCGCGCCGGATATTCATCTGGGACATGCGGTGGGACTGAGAAAGCTGCGGGAGTTTCAGGACTGCGGACACACGGTGGTGTTTATCATTGGCGATTTCACAGGCATGATTGGAGACCCCAGCGGGAAATCCAAAACCCGGAAGTCGCTGACCCGGGAGGAAGTGGCCGCGAATGCTCAAACCTATCAGGAACAGGTGTTCAAGATTCTGGACCGGGACAAAACCGAACTGCGGTTCAATGGGGAATGGTTCCATGAGATGAAGTTTTCCGAAGTCATCCGCCTGAGCGCCCAGGTCACAGTGGCCCAGATGCTGCAGCGGGATGATTTCTCCAAGCGCCATGCGGCCAATCAGCCGATTTCACTGGTCGAATTCCTCTATCCGCTGGTCCAGGCCTACGACTCCGTCATGGTGGAGGCCGATGTGGAGCTGGGCGGGACGGATCAGCTGTTCAATCTGCTGCTGGGACGGGAACTGCAGAAAGTGTCCGGGCAGGATCCCCAGGTGGTGATGACCCTGCCGTTGTTGGAGGGTCTGGATGGGGTGCAGAAGATGTCGAAAAGCCTGAACAACTACGTCGGGATCTCCGAGGATCCCAACGGGATGTTCGGAAAACTGATGTCGGTCAGTGACGACCTGATGTGGCGTTACTTCTCGCTGGTGCTGGGATGGCCGGAGGATCAGATCAACCAACTGAAAGCCGCGGTGGCGTCCGGAGCGGAAAACCCGCGTCAGGTGAAGGACCGCATGGCCCGGGACATTATCGAACAGTTTTATTCCACCGCCGATGCGGAAGCCGCATCCAAAGAGTTTGCCGCAGTATTTTCCAAAGGCGCCCTGCCCGAGGACACGCCGGAAGTCCGGCTGGAATCCGACACCCCCCTTCTCGATCTGCTTGCAGATCAGAACCTGGTGGGCAGTAAAGGTGAAGGACGCCGTCTGATCAAACAGAATGCTGTCAAACTGGACGATACACCGGTCACAGACGCTCAACAGGTCCTGTCCGCCGGGCAGACCGGCATTCTCAAAGTCGGCAAACGACGCTTTTTGAAACTGGTCTAAGCAACGACCCGGTTCTGCAGGGCCATCACTTCGGTTCTGCAGGGCCAAGGGCCCGACTCAACAACAGCCCGGCCCGTGAGGGCCGGCGCCTTGCGTCATAAACGCCTCAGGAATTCTGCTGGAGCTCGGGATAGAGTTCCTGCTGACAGTCCGGACAGATGCCATGACTGAAGGTGGCTCCGGTATGATCACGGATATAATTCTCCACCCGCCGCCATTCATCAGCTTCGGTCCGAATGGATTTACAGTTGGCACAGATCGGAATCATTTCGCGCAGGGCCTTCAGCTCTGAAGTGACCTCCGCAAGTTTGCGGGCCACCCGCCGGGTCTCCAGCAGTTCCATGGTCAGCTCGGCCAGTTCCGTCAGACTCTGCTGTTGCTCCAGGGTCAACCCCCGCGGCCTGGTCGAGACCACGCAGACCGATCCCAGGGCATTCCCCTGCTGATCGATGAGGGGAGCTCCGGCGTAAAACCGGATGCGGGGTTCGCCGGTCACCAACGGATTGTCTTTGAAATCGGGGTGTACGGAGGCGTCTTCCACGATAAACAATTTTTTTTGCCGGACGGTATGATTGCAGAACGCAACGTCCCGCGAGGTCTCCTCCTCTTCGATTCCGACTTTGGATTTAAACCATTGCCGGTCCAGATCCACAAAGGTCACCAGCGCGGTGGCCGTGCCGCAGCACCGGGCCGCCAGCGAAGTAATGCGGTCAAACGAGGACTCCGGCTGGCTGTCGAGAATATCGAAGTCCTTCAACGCCGCCAGGCGCCGGGCCTCCGTATCGGATAAGGTTTCATTCATAGACCTATAGTACCACAGTTCTGCGAAAGAGGAAGAGAACCACGTTCTTCATCTTTCAATGACAAAACACAGGCAGCCTTGGACTGCGTAGCAGGGTAGCAGCAGGGGTCAGCCTGTGAACTGTAGCATTTGTATATTCATGGAAAACGATTTTGGTGCCAGAAGGCCAATGCTACAGATCACAGGCTGACCCTTTTTCACGAACCCGCCTCCCGCTCTCAAAGCGCGAAAAGCGATTTCCTATCCATAAGCATGCTCAGCTTCAGCGGGAGAAAGAGGACCATGGTTGATCACGAAGTAACATCCGTCAGAGAATACAAACCGTGGACGCCACCAAATTTAAAATGGGCTGGATGATCGTTGCATTCGATTTGCTGACTAAAGAGAAGTAAGAGCGTAAACATTATACCATTTTCCAGAAGTTCCTGATTGAAGATGGCTTCCACATGATCCAGTCTAGTGTGAATGTCAGAGTCATGGTCACACACGCGCGAATTATCGGTTTTATGGACCGCTGTGCTGGCATCACTTCTCGCAACCATTCTCACGCCGCTGATCGCCCTCGGTAAACCTGTGGGGCAGTTCAGGGATGGTCCTGAGCTTTGGACCGTGGCGGAAGAAGAGGAGGCTACGAGCCTGCAAGCAGCGGGCGACTACATTTGGTGCAGTGAGGCCTGGTGGCAGGAGCGGCGGGGCGCTGTGTTGGCGTCCCCGCTGGCGGTTATGGGCGAACGGGCCCGGAAGGTTGTCAACACCCTCCCGGCACCGGAGCAAGTGGTCTCTTTTGAGGAGCGCATGCAGCTCCAGAAGCGCATGGAAGCGCTGGTTATTCTTGCGGCTTTGTACGACGATGCAGAGGCGGGCTCCGAGGCTGGCGAACTGGCACTGCGGTTCCTCACGCATAAAACTTCTGATTTGGGCAAGGCCGCGATCGCGCAGCACGTGGTCGTGGCCTATGCTTTTTCTCGGCAGTGGTGGGCACCTGAGACCCGGAGTGCTTTTGAGCATGCCCTGCTCGCCTACGGAAAATCCTTCGTCACTATCGGTGAAGGTAACCCCGATAATCCCTTCAACAATTGGTGGGGCGTCACCCACTCCGGGGCAGGGCTCTGCTTCCTCGCCGTTGCCCCAGTCTTTCCGGAAGAGGCACTGCCGCTATTGGAGCGTCAATTCGACCGCATCCGCAGCTACCTCTACAACTACGGCGAGCAGGGGCACTACTACGAGGGGACTGGCTATGGTGTCTATTCTTTTGCCAACTGGGGACCCTTCATTCTCGCCTGCGAGGCGGCACTGGGCGCGACGACGGGCTGGGATCTCGATGCTCACAACCCCGGCATAGGCGAGCTCGGAAAGATTATTTATGCGATGAGCATTACCCACGGAGATGACCCTCTTCCAAGTCGGCGAATCTTCTGGAACGATGATGATGACAGCTTCTTTTCCCCGCCTCTGGCCAGTCTTTGGTTTGCCACCTCTGAGCCCTCGGAAAAAGCTGCCCTGAAAGCCGCCTACGACCGCCACTGCGGGCCACTGGGCGACGGCAGCTACCTCAATTTAGGCAATGAACACGGCCATGGCATGTGGACCTTGCTTTACTACCCGCTGGGCTTGGAAGAGCGTCCTTACGGCGACGGCCTGTCCCACCGGATCTACGATCAAAAAACCGGACTCGCGATTTTCCGAGACCGCTACCAGGACGCCTCCGACACTGTGCTCGGCATCTATGCCAAGAGCTTTCACGGGGGCGGGCACGAGCACGCCGATGCGGGGAGCTTCCGGCTTTCAGGCCTGGGGGCAGGGTGGGCCTACGCCGGGGGGCAGGCCAAAATGGCTGGAATTTACCAAAATGTTTTGTTGAAAAACGGCAAACAACTGCTGGGGAGGGACCACCGCTACCAGAACCGAACCGGAAAGGTGGTTTATTATTCTCCTTTGGAAGATGGCGGCAGCATCAGCGTCGATCTGGGCCAAGTCTACGAAAGCCCACGGGTGCGGCGGCATTTCGCCACGGCATTCCATCCTAGTCCGGAGGTCAACACGGTCCTGGCGATCTGGGACGAAATCATCGAGAGAGAAGAAAACGAATGGACTTGGACGCTCTGTTTCGAGAATCATCTTGAATTGGAACTCGATGAGCCGGACCAGGCCTTCACGTTGACCGACACCCGGACGGGTGCTTCCCTGCGGGTGCGTT
>CAZVCO010000136.1:0-7299 GCA_964625795.1 uncultured Verrucomicrobiota bacterium
CTTCATATCCTGCATGGGTCCCCTGGCCGTCGCGGGCGACAGCTCGGGCAGGCGCGTGGGTCCGCATCGTCCGCGGTTGTTAGATTCTGAACAACCCGAAAAGAAGGACGTTGACTTCCTGGTCACCAATTCCGGGCTTGCCCGCCGGATAGGGATGCGCCCAAAACCGACCGACCGCGTAAAAACCGCTTGCAAAACAAACACCGAATACGCAGTCTTTCATCATGAACATCAGGGGACTCCTCACCGCATGGGCCGTCGGCCTCATCCTCTCCGCCCTCTGCGGAGGGATGCCCGTGAGATCCGCCGACGCCACTCCCGGTCATTTCGCCCCCTCAGCCCGACCGGCCAACCCAACCGTTGCGGTCACCCCTTCAAGGCCCTTGTCCCGACAAAGGGTCTATACCTACAGTCAAAAACCCCGCCTCCACCTGCCTCAGCCCCAACCGCTCTCTGTTGCCCCATACAGCTACGATTCACCCCCGCAGCCTATACGCCCAACCCCTGCCACACCCACTACAACCCAGGAGTCCACCCCACCAACAGAAACAAATCAACCCCATGCGCCACAAGGACTTATCCTCCTTCTCGCCCTCGCACCCCTCCTCGTCCACCGACGGGACCTACGCCTACGACTCCCCCACATCCCTCATACGCATTCCACACGTACAACCACCTACGACGACCCCCACACTCCCTCCACAAACACACGTTCCACCACTACCTACGACGACACAGCCTGCTCGGTAAGCAAAGGGAATCACACCCAGGCAGAGATGCTGTACTACGGCTTCCGCTACTATGACCCCGAAACCGGACGCTGGCCAAATCGAGATCCCATTGGGGAGAGGGGGGGCTTGAACCTGTATGGCTTTGTTGGCCAAAATGCGGTTAATAGAGTTGATTTGTTGGGAATGGTGGCACCAATTGTAAAAGATGTTGGCAAATGCGTATTAAATAGTGCCTTACATGAACTTGGAGAAAAAATAGATAAAAAACTCAATTCTTGGATTATTAGAAATGAAACAAGGAATATAGTTATCAAAAATGGTGTTGCAGCAGGCTACTGTAATGACGAGCTATATGATGCAGCCCTGCACGTTGCGTTCAGTGAAAAAGACATTTTAGAACATGCAACAGACTGTGTTCTGGGTATTATTCAAGGCAATACTTTGAATAAAGCCCTGAAAGGTGTCAAAGATCCGGACGCAAAAAAAGTTATTAAACAACTCTATTCTGTAGGTGGAAAAGCAAGCAAAGCTAACATAAAAGTTGAAACTGAATTCAAGTTGCGCGTTAATTGTAAAGATAAAGACAGCATGAACTCAACTATGGTTACAGTAACTACAGTGAGTATGGATGGACTTCAAGCTGCTAGAGAACAAAAGGACCATGTGACCGTACTTACCTCGAACGAAATAATTAAAATGGCGTGTAAAAATTGCAAATGTCCAGTTAAACAACAATGAAGTATTTGTTTATAATCCTGGCTGGTTCCTTGGCTATTTTTACTTTAGCTGATGATACTTTAAGTCAAAAATATATTAAAAAACAGCCTAATCCGGATAATTGGCTTTTGTCTAAAACTACTTTGGAGTTGGTTAAGTTTGATGAATTGAATAATTCAATTTCGCATATGAGTGGATTCGTATCCGTTAAAAGTAATTTTCCTAATAATGAAAAACTTTTGGTATATGTGGAAACCGTGCTCGCGAGGTTACGAAAGAATCACGCGCAAATTTATGAGAAATTTGAAAAAATTAAAGAAGAGATGCCTAATGATCACCAAGCCTATAAAATGTATTATTTTTACACAGAGAAGGAATATGAAACGGGATTAATCGTTTTCGATGTAAATGGTTTGGTTTTATACAAAGAGTGGGATTTTATAGATGAACCTTTATTCAATAAGTAGAACGGAAAAAAGGGTCGCCCATCAAAGGCAGGGCAAAGGGGTCAGCCCGGAATGGCACTAGCTTAAGGGTGTTTTGAAGGGGGGATTGGCCCCGAAAAAGGTGTGAAAACCGGGGCGGTTTGGTAGGGATGTGAATGACTAAAAACGCATCTTCAACCACGCCGCTATTCCCCGGATTCCACATCGAAACTCTGTCACGAAAACGCCGAAGCCAACAGCAAATTCACAAGGAAAACCTCGACCGGCTGCGCAGGGGATCTTTCCATCAGTTGGAAAAGGGGTCACCCATCAAAGGCAGGAGGTCAATACACAAAAATCCTCCAAACCCCATTTTAGCCGCTTCTCCTGTATGGCCGGGGCATCGTTTGGCTGCGAGCAGACCGTTGACCTCACGTATTTAGTTGATGAATCGCTTCAGTCACCCGTATGGATCTCGATGACGGGCGGGGCCAGGGCCTCGCTTTTCCATCACCACACCCCGCAAGAGCGGAGCCATAAAATGCTGTGTACCCGGTTCGCTTCCATGTGGTGGTTTCAGCCCCGTGGATCTCCCGGTTCCGTTTCCGGAGGGGATTCCAACCCTTTGGTGGTTCACGCCGGGGGCGCTTCGGTTTCGTTTCGCAGTGTACTAAGATGGCGCAGCGGGTCCCGGTGCCAATCAGCCCGGTGGTTTGACCAACCCCTTTGTTGGTTCCCGGAACCCGCTGCATGATCAGCCGAACAAGAGCTGTTCGTTGAAATCGGTGTTGTGCTTCAGCATGTGATAGCTCGCTTTACTCAGCTTGGAAGCCAGAGATTTCAGGGCCACATTGCGGCAGGTCCTCCGCATCTTGCGCTGGAACCAGCTCTGGATACGGGGGTGATGCTGCTGGGCGAACTGAGCCGCTTCCACCCAGGCCCAGCCCAGATACTTGTTTCCGTTCCTTCGATTGTTTTCGCCCTTCTTCTTCCCATTGCTATCCCGACGGCTCGGCACGGTCCGGCAATAGGAGGCATACTCTCCCGCAGTTCCGAAGCGTTCAATGGGTCCAGTTTCCAGGAGAATGGTCAGACTCAGCACCAATCCGACTCCAGGGAAAAGGGGTCAGCCCGTGCATTTTAACATTCCAGGTAAAACGCAGGTGGAAACCGGCCGTACCACGCCTTCGGCGGACAACCTTTGTAGCGTTTTGAGCCTCTTAACTCTAACTCCATTACACCCCGGCCCGCCCGCAAATCTTCAGAGACGTCCCGCCAGTCCAATCTGCTTCCGGTGAGCTGAGTCACACCAAAGGAATGACTATCGGGGGCTTTTGCCACAAATGGCAAATCTTCCGAATGTCGGAAGCTCACACCTGAACGGCTTCCGAACCTCGGAAGGCAGCTGTAGGAACTCGGGATTCGTTGCATTGAAGCCCTGGAAATCCTTCGATCATCCCGATGATCTTCTGCTGCTGATGACGATGTTGTGAAGCGGGCGATGTGGGTCATGCAACCACCCACCACCCACCACCCACATGGATGCTTTCTCTGCTTGACAATTGTTAGGATTTCCGCATATTCCAGCGCCCTCTTATGGAGCACCACTTATGAATTTTGACTACCTCGAAGCCGCCGACGAACGCATCAAGAACCGCCCCCTGCTGATCAATATGGTCTCACGCCGGGTGAAGCAGCTGACCCAGGGCATGCGCCCCATGGTCAAACCCGACCATCCTCATCAGGAGAATCTGGACATTGCCCTGAAGGAGGTTGCGGAAGGACTTCTGAATGCGGAAATCATCGCCCACACTCCGGAGCTGGACGACGATGCGGCAGCGGAAAAACTGCTGAGTCTGTAATCCGTTCCCTTTCTGAACTGCATCACACCGGGGGAATCTTCTCCCGGTGTTTTCGTTGATGACCTCTCCTGATTCCAGCCCCATCCTTGCCAAAAACCGCAAGGCCCGACATAATTACGAGATCCTCGAAACCCTCGAGGCCGGGATCGCGCTGTGCGGAACCGAGGTCAAATCCCTCCGCAACCGGGAAATGAGTATCGAGGATGCCTTCGCGGTGGAACACAATGGAGAGATGTTCCTCCACAATCTGCATATCCGCACTTACACCCACGGAAACATTCACAACCATGAGCCCCAGCGCATCCGCAAACTGCTGCTGCACAAAAGGGAGATCCGCAAACTGAGCGCGCAGATCTCCCAGCAGGGCCTCACGCTGGTGCCGCTCGATCTCCATCTGAGAAACGGAAAGATCAAAGTTCAGCTGGGACTGGGCAAAGGGAAAAATGTCACCGACAAACGGAACACCCTCAAAAAGAAAGAATCCGACCGGGAAGCCCGCCGGGCCATGGCCCACGCGAACCGCCGGTAAATTTCCGGCATGACCACGTTCATTCCAATCAGTGGCCATACAGGACGGCTGAGGATCTATTTCTTTGCCGACACCCATCTGCAGGCCTGCCGACCGGAGGACCCGCTGCTCCCGGAGGCATGGCGTCAGCATCCGAAACCTGTCCTTCCCCGTTCAAGCCGGGAACTCCTCCGCTCCCATCTGGACCGGGCCGTAAGCGGGAACGCCGATCTGATTCTCGTGGGCGGCGATCTCTTTCATTTTCCTTCAAAAGAAAACGCCCGCCTGGCCCGCGACCTTTTTCAGGACTGTCCGGTTCCCATCCGCTCCGTTCCGGGAAATCATGACTGGTTTTATCCGGGTCAGGATGGATACGAGCCCCTCCGTGACGCCCAGCTGCCCCTGCTTCAGCCTCCCCTGGACGTCACGCCCTGGGTGATGGAAACGGGCGGCGTCCGCTTTGTCGGGGTGGACAATTCCACCTATTTTCTTTCGGAGGCGGAATCGCGTTTCCTTTGTGATCAACTCGCACAGCCCGGTCCGGTCATCGTCCTCCTGCATATTCCCCCCAGCACCCCGGAGCTGAGGGCCCCGGTCATCCGGAAACACGGCGGTGCCATTCTTATGCAGGATCCGGAGGGACGCACCCGTGACAGCATCGACCCCGGTCCCACCCGGGCGGCCATGCAGGCCCTGCAGACCTCCCCCAACCTGAAGGGCATTCTGGCCGCTCACGTGCACCTTCCGTTTGATGGAGAATTCAGGGAACAGGTTCCCCTGCTGATTCCCGAGGCCGGCTACCGTGACGGGTATCACTGGCTGGAAATCATGGAATCCATTGGACCCGCACCGCAAAGCGTTTAAGGTATCCTTATGTTAGGTTCCTTTTTCATCACCGAAATCAGAGGCGTGCCCATCCGTTTGCACTTCACCGCCTTCTTTCTGCTGTTCTGGGTGTATGCGCAGGTCCCCTCTCTTCTGCTGGCGCTGACCTTCAGCGTCCTGATTCTCACCTCCGTGGCCCTGCATGAACTTGGCCATACCATTGTTTCCCAGCGGTACGGAGTCGATGTGCAGGATATCGTCCTCACCCCGCTGGGCGGAATGGCCCGTCTTCGAAACCTGCCGGAAAATCCCCGGCATGAGGTGCGCATTGCGTTGGCCGGACCCTACGTCAGCCTGCTCCTGGCGCTGACCAGCGGTCTGATCACCTGGCTGGGCGCCAGGATCGGACTCAGCCTGCGGATCACCGCCTGGCTGACCATCCTCAACATGATGCTGTTTCTGTTCAATCTGCTGCCCAGCTTCCCCATGGATGGCGGCCGGGTGCTGCGGGGCTGCCTCACCCGTACCCGGGGGGCGATGGAGGCCACCCGCATCGCAACCAAAACCGGTAAAGTGATGTCCATCATCTTTATCGTGCTCGGACTCATGTCCGGAAATTTCTTTCTCGCCCTGATCGGGGTTTTCATCCTGATGGCGGCCGGATCCGAGTACCGTATGATGCAGATGAAACACTGGCAGGAACAGCAGCGGGGCACGGTCGGCATGAGCGATGCGGATTTCCATGCCAGCCCTCCCCCCTACGCCACGTCCAAAGGGCCGGGACTGCCGGACAATCTGTTCGGGGATATCGTGCTGACCTTCCGGGATCTGTTTCAGGAGGTCTGCGCCACCTGTTTCAGGCCCCGTTCGTAAGCGCCGTTTTGAGATCTGCCGGGAGCGGGGTCGAGGTCAGACCGCTTTCGGTGAAGCGGCAGCAGACCGTTTTCATGCTGCCGGCAGCCACTTCTGCTCCATCCGCAGTCTTCAGAATTCTCCAGGCCCAGCAAATCGAGCGTTCGCCCACCTCTTCGGGATCCAGTTCAACCTGCACCTTCTCAAAGGGCAGAAGCGGCCCGGTATAGGAGGCCTCAAAGCTGACGCGGGGCCAGTGGAGGGCTTCGGGTCCATGGAGTTGGATCGGGAATCCGAATGTTGCCAGGAGATCATGCTCCGCCTCCTCGACGTAGAGGGCGAAGCAGGAGAAATGAATCACACCGGCTGCGTCGCTTTCGGCAAACTGTGCGTTGCGCTGGGCAGTAAAAAAGGCCATGCCTGACTATTCAGACCTGGCCGCAACGTGACAATCAGAATCGCTCAGGATTTAGGGTCCGCCAGCAGCTCATCAATCGCACCGGTGATCTTGCTGCCGGTGGGCTTGGCCATGGACCGGAAGCGGTGTTTGAGCTTTCCATCCGGCCCCACCAGAAATTTCTCAAAGTTCCACTTCACGCTGCCGGTAAAATCCTCATTCTCAGCTGTGGTAAGATAGGTAAACAGGGGATGTTGATCCGATCCTTTCACCGACACTTTGGAAAACATCGGAAACTCGACGCCATAGGTGTTGGAACAGAATTCAAGAATCTGCGCATTCGATCCGGGTTCCTGATTGCCGAAATTATTGGCAGGAAATCCCAGCACCACCACGTTCTGATCCGCGTAGGTTTTCTGAAGCTCCACCAGATCGGAATATTGTTTAGTGAATCCGCAGCGGGAGGCGGTGTTGACGATCAGCAGCACCTGACCTTTATAGGTGGACAGATCCACCTCCTCGCCCTGAATAGAAGTGACAGTGAATTCATGCACCGATTCCTGGGCGACAACAGCGGTGCGGGCTGCAAAAAAAGTAAGTAACGAGATCATCAGAAGTTTCATGGTTTCTCCACGGTTAATCATCAAACGGTCTGCGTTCACAAAGCTTACAATCCAAACCGGCTTTTCCCTCCACGTCTGCGGACGGGATCAGCCGTTGGACTTTTTCTCGAGTTTGATAGCGGCGGCGAACAGGGCGTCGCATTCCGCCTCTTTCACGCCCCCCACCAACTCACAGGTCAGCCCGCCCCGGGCCCGCTCCACCACCTCAGCCGCACATAACTCAATTTGCCGGTACCCCAGCTCATGCAACGTGCGGATGGAACTGCCATACACCACCCGGGAAATGCCCGCCCACAGGATCCCGCTCATGCACATGGGACAGGGTTCCGCCGTGGTGTAAAGCGTGCAGTCCGGCCAGC
>CAZVCO010000136.1:7309-8492 GCA_964625795.1 uncultured Verrucomicrobiota bacterium
CCCGTGTGCCACCGGATTCCGGTACGACCGGTTCACCGCTGAGGCCACCACCTCCCCCTCTTTCACATCGACCAGCAGGGCCCCGAACGGACGCTTGAGATTCTGACAGGCCGTTTCCATGGCCTGGGCCATATACATCTCATCCTGGAGTTTTACTGCGTCGTGTTCTTCCATGGCTCCAACATACGCGGGTCCGGCCCCGGGTCCAAGCGAAATCAGCTCTCGAGCAGTTCAGAGATGCTGACCAGCTGCTCCCAGACCCGCGGAAGCTGCTGAAAAGGGATGAGGTTGTCACGGTCGGACATGGCCTCCTCCGGCCGGATATGAGTCTCGATAAAGAAGCCGTCCACCCCTACTGCGGCCGCCCCGCGGGCCAGATAGGGCGCCAGCGCCCCGTCCCCGGCGGTGACCCCGTCTCCTGCCCCCGGCCGCTGCACGCTGTGAGTGGCATCGAACAGCACCGGAAATCCCAGATCCCGCATTTCCACCAGTCCGCGCATATCCACCACCAGATTCTGATAGCCGAACGAGGTGCCCCGTTCGGTGAGCAGAATGTTGCGGTTCCCGCCTTCCACCAGCTTTTCCACCACCGGTTTCATATCGGCCGGAGCCAGAAACTGGGCTTTTTTCACATTCACCACCGCCTGACTGGCCGCGGCAGCCATCAACAGATCGGTCTGACGGCAGAGAAAGGCGGGAATCTGCAGGATATCCGCAACCTCGGACACCGGAGCGGCCTGTTCGGGCAGATGAATATCGGTGAGGATGGGAAATCCGAAGGTGCTTTTCACCTCCTGCAGCATGCCCAGTCCCTCCTGCAGGCCCGGTCCCCGGAAGGAGCGGAGAGAGGTGCGGTTGGCTTTGTCAAAGCTGGCCTTGAACACCAGGGGAACCCCTTCAGCCGAGGCCCATTCCGCCAGCGCCTCCGCGATTTCCATCAGAACATCCCGGCTTTCGATCACACAGGGACCGCAAATCAGAAAGAGACCGCTTTCGCCTCCCACCGTGAAAGGACCAAGATCTACTGTTCGGGTTTTTTTCACGTTCATGGCAACTCAGGGGGTGATGGACAGAGCGGATTCCGCCCGTTTCAGATCTTCAGGGGTGTCGATGCCGGGAGCCAGCTGTTCGGTTTCCACCAGCGCAATCCGGAATCCGTTGGCCAGTGCCCGCAGCTGCTCCA
>CAZVCO010000137.1:0-8366 GCA_964625795.1 uncultured Verrucomicrobiota bacterium
CCTGCCCGACAAATGCACGGTGACGGCCTGGAAAGGCCATCCTCCTTTGTCTCCATTTACCATATCTGCACCAATTCCGGGATGCGCCCCGATGAAAGCAACCCTGGCGGATGATTCTGTGTGTTTTGTGCGTTTTGTGGTTAACCAGTAGACGCTCTAATGCGCCTCCAGCCAGTTCTGCCCCACCCCGGTGTCCACCACCACCGGCACGTCGAGCGGCATGGCCTCCTCCATGGCGGTGACAATCTTCGGAATCCATGTCTCCTGCTCGTCCCGGTGCAGATCAAAGACCAGTTCATCGTGCACCTGAAGCAGCAGCCGGGTCCGGGCCTCTCCGGTGCGGAGCAGATCATCCACTGTAATCATGGCCCGTTTGATCATGTCCGCCGCTGACCCCTGAATCGGCGTGTTGATGGCGGTCCGCTCCGCGGCCTCCCGCACCATGCGGTTACGGCTGTCGATGTCCCGGATTCCACGGCGGCGTCCGCACAGGGTTTCCACATATCCCTTGGCCCTGGCCTCTTCGACCGTTTTCTCCATGAAGGCCTTCACCCCCGGGTACTGGGTAAAGTAGGCCTCGATAATTTCTGCGGCCTCCTGACGCGGGATGTCCAGACGCTGGGAGAGGCCGAAGGCGCTGATACCGTAAATGATGCCGAAATTCACCATCTTGGCTTTGCGTCGCATCTCGCCGGTGACCCCGTCCAGTTCAACCCCGTACACTTTGGCGGCGGTGGCCTGATGAATGTCCAGTCCGTCGCGGAAAGCCTGCTGCATGCCCTCATCCCCGCTCATATGGGCCATCAGCCTCAGCTCCACCTGGGAATAATCCGCCGCCAGCAGCAGAAAGTCATCGGACCGGGGAATAAAAGCGCGGCGGATCTCCCTTCCCTGTTCGGTGCGGATGGGAATGTTCTGCAGGTTGGGATGATTGGAGGAGAGCCGACCGGTGGCCGCTCCGGTCTGAAGATACTGGGTATGCACCCGCCCGGTATCCGGATGAACCTCTTTGGGCAGGGCATCCACATAGGTCGATTTCAGTTTGCCCAGTTCGCGGTACTCCAGGATGGCATCGATCGCGGGATGTGCACCGGCCAGAGATTGCAACGTCTGCTCGTCCGTCTTGTATTGACCGGTTTTGGTCTTTTTCGGTTTTTCGGAGAGCTTCAGTTCATCAAACAGCACCACTCCCAGCTGTTTGGGGCTGTTGAGATTAAAGTCATGCCCGGCCGCCTCTTTGATGAGCGCTTCGAGTTCCCCCAGACGGGCTCCCAGGCGTTCCGATAAGGTGGACAGCGCCTCGGTATCGAGCCGGATCCCTTCGTGCTCCATCCGCATCAGTACCGGCAGCACCTGCATTTCCAGTTCGGAAAACACCTGCTGCTGACCCGATTTCTCCACCTCGGGGGACAGCGCGTGCCAGAGCTGAAGGGTGATATCGGCATCCTCACAGGCGTAGTCCACCACTTCCTTCACCGGAAGATCCCGCATCGACTTCTGGTTTTTTCCTTTGGGTCCGAGCAGATCGGTGATGGGAATGGGCTCGTAGCCCAGCAGGGCGGCCGCCAGCCGGTCCATGCTGTGACGCTGATCGGGCTCCACCAGGCTGTGGGCAATCATGGTGTCGGCAAAGGGCCCCTGCACCTGCACGCCTTTGGCCAGCAGCACCGCGAGATCGAATTTGAGGTTATGGCCGACCTTCAGAAGCCCGGAGTTCCAGAACGGACGGAGCGCGGTCAGCACCTCTGCCTCGTTGTCCGCCGTGACGGAAACATAGTCCCCCTCCCCTTTGCCGATACTGAACGCAATGCCTACGATCTCCGTGGAAAGGGTGTCCAGACTGCCGGTTTCGAGATCGAAACACACCTCTTTCGCATCGAGAAGACGCTGGAGCAGCTCCTGCAGGGCCTGGGGATCCTCCACGCAGCGGTAGGAGGTGGAGGTATCTGAACATGTTTTCAGGGTGGACACCGGGGTGGCCGAGGTTTCGAACAGATCCCCCTGCAGGTCGCCGCCGGTGGGAGGGGCGCTGAACCCGTCACCAAAGACCCGCTTCCCGATCGTATTGAATTCCAGTTCAGCAAAGAGCTGTCTGAGCTTTTCGTCATCCCGCTCCCCGCGGACCAGATCATCGGGACCTTTGTCCAGCGGAACCTGACAGTCGATCACCACCAGTTTACGGCTGAGTTTTGCCTGCTCCGCATTCTCCGAAATCTTTTCCCGCATCTTGCCCTTCACGTCCTCGACCTGATCCAGCAGGGCGTCCACACTGCCGAACTGAGCGATCAGTTTCTGCGCGGTTTTCGGCCCGACTCCGGGCACCCCGGGGATGTTGTCAGACGAATCGCCCATGAGGCCGAGGATGTCGATCACCTGTTCCGGCCGGTCAATCCCCCACTGCTCGCGGATCTCGTCCACGCCCAGGATTTCGACCTCCCCGCCCTTGCGGCCCGGTTTGTACATGAAGGTATGCTCATCCACCAGCTGGGCATAGTCTTTGTCCGGGGTCACCATAAAGGTTTCCTCGTAACCGTCCTTCTCCGCCTGACGCGCCAGGGTGCCGATGATGTCATCCGCCTCGTAGCCGTCCAGCTCCAGGACCGGAATACGGAAGGCCTGCAGGAGCTTTTTCACCTGCGGGATGGCGGCGGCCAGTTCCTCCGGCATTTCATCCCGCTGCGCTTTGTACTCGGGATACAGCTCATGCCGCGCGGTGGGCGCGCTGGTGTCAAACGCCACCGCAATATGGGTGGGTTCGCGTTTCTCCAGCAGTTCCAGCAGGGTGTTGGTGAATCCGAACACCGCCGAGGTGTTGCGTCCGGAGGAATCCAGAATGGGACGGGTGATAAAGGCAAAATGCGCCCGGTACACCAGCGCCATTCCATCGAGAAGATACAGTCGTTTGGCCATGGCCGGATTCAAGCACGCGAAGACGGAGGAGGCGAACCAATATCCACCTCAAACCACCGGTCCCCTACCCCAGCGCTGTTCTGACCCGTTGGGGCAGAAGGAACCAGCGCATCACCCGGGCAAAAACCGTTCCGTGAAGAAACGGATACAGCCGGTAGGCCGGGGTAAACCAGATGTGCCGTTTCAGCTGCAGTTTTTCCCGTATCGATTCCGGGAGAAAATGACCCATAAAACAAATCAGCAGCTGATACCGGCACCAGCCCAGATCCTGACGGTAGGCGGCAAACAGATTCCGGGTATGCGCATTGGGCTTAAGCAGCGCATCCTCCTCCTCCCGCCGGGCCGCCTCATAGGCCTCCAGCGTGGGTTCCCAGCCGGTGATACCCATCGCTTCAAAAAACCGACGCTGATCCTGATAGTAGATCTCCCGATCGGAATCCGGCAGCGGTTTACGGCTAAGATAATCCTCCGCCAGCAGCGCGTAGTCGATCAGCATCGCCCCCACTGCCCGGAAGGCCTGATTGGAAATCTTCGGCTTCCCGCCCTCTTCGTGACTCCGTTCTTTCTCCACCAGATCGTGAAACCCGCGTATGGTCCTGGCCAGCGCAAGCGCCTCCTCCTCAGGAACCTGCATGACCTTCCGGTTCCACATCAGGGTGCTGACCAACCGGTCCAGCGGAGCAGAGGGCAGCTTGTTGGTGTAAAAAAGCCAGTGGTTCTCCTCCACCAACGCAAACTCCGCTGCGCTTCCGACATACACCAGAAGAATATGATCCACGTCCGTCCACAGGGCTCGGGTCATTTCGGATCCAAACCGCGCAGTCATAGTTTACTCCAGCCGGAAAGACAATCGGTAAAGGCCTTTTGGCATTTTGAATGAATATGGAACATATAGGTCACACCTCAGTGTACTCCTGTGGTCCAACCATGAACATGAAAAAAACAGATGCTCTTCCTGACTTTACTTGCCTCACACCCTTCGATTCATGAAGGCCTGAATATGATCCCTAAAGTACTCGGACCGATGTTTGCGAAACCTACTATCTGGTTAGGAGGGGCGGCGGGGCTTTCACTCTTGCTGCTGGCAGGATCGATTCTATTGACCCCCTGGCTGTTGTCCCGTCTACCGACGGACTATTTCCAGGATCCTCATCATCGTCCATTGCAGAGTCTGGACCACCGTCCTCTGATCCGGATTATTCTGCTGATAGTGAAAAATCTCATGGGATTTATTCTCTTTCTGGCCGGCATTTCCATGCTTTTTTTACCCGGCCAGGGCCTCCTCACCATCGCAATGGCCATGGTACTGGTCGATTTCCCGGGAAAAAACCGACTTAAACGATCCATTATTCAAGTCCCACGAATACGAGAATGGATAAATTTACTAAGAGAGCGGTTGGGTAAAGCTCCTTTTGAATGAGGTATCTTTAACCAAATACGGGAAGCGCCTCCGTTTCCTGGACTGATCTGAGCTCTCAGGAGGCCGATTTCTTCAGCCACACCTGAAGGATTGAGATATCCGCCGGATTCACGCCGGAAATACGCGAGGCCTGGCCGAGGTTTTCGGGGCGCACCTTTTTGAGTTTTTCGCGCGACTCGTACCGCATGGCGTTGAGGTCATCGTAATCCAGATCCACCGGGATACGGATATGGTCCAGCCGGCTGTTTTTTTCGGCCTGCGCCCTTTCCCGGTCAATATAGCCGGAATACTTGGTGCGGATCTCCACCTGACGGCGTACCTCATCATCCAAGTCCGCCGGAGTGTCCGGAAGATCCGCAAGCGTCATTCCCGGCTGTTTCAAGCGGGCCGACAAGGGTTTTCCATCCAGAAAATTCGACTCCAGCCTCTTCATCTCTGTTTGTATATCCCGTTCCAGCGCATCTATTTGTAAAAAATGTTCTTCTGAATGTATACCGAGCTCCCCTGCCCTCTCGCGCAGTCGGTAATCGACATTGTCCTGTCGTAACAGCAGGCGGTGTTCAGCCCGGGAAGTGAACATCCGGTACGGTTCATCCGTTCCTTTACTGATCAGATCATCGATCAAAACCCCGATATAGGCCTCATGCCGATACAATACAAATGTATCCATTCCGAGGGCTTTCCTCGCGGCATTCACTCCGGCCATGAACCCCTGCCCTGCTGCCTCTTCATATCCGGTGGTTCCATTGATCTGCCCGGCCAGAAACAACCCCTCCACCAGCTTGGTTTCCAATGAATGAAATAACTGGGTGGGATCACTGAAATCATATTCAATCGCGTATCCCGGCAGCGTAAACACCGCATTCTCCATGCCCGGAATGGAATGAATCATTTCCTTTTGCACCTCTTCGGGCAGACTGTTGGAGGTGCCATTCGGGTAAAGCGTGTCACAATTCCGACCCTCCGGCTCGATAAAGACATGATGCTGATCTTTATCCCTGAATTTTACGATTTTATCCTCAATCGAAGGACAATACCGCACTCCGGTCGCATCAATGTGGCCACCGTACATCGCACTGCGGGAAAGATTATCTTCAATAATCTGGTGGGTTTTCTCCACCGTATGCGTCAACCAGCAGTCCATTTGATCGGATCCGGGCAGCCAGGGTTCCAGAACGGAAGCAGAATGTTCCACGTGGAACAATTCCGCTTCCTTTCTCCGCTTGCGGGCCTCACGACTGAACAATGGAGGAGGATCCAGTCCGGGCTGACGTTCCAGTTTGGAGTAATCCACGCTGTCTTTATGAAGCCTGGGTGGAGTTCCGGTTTTCAAACGTCCCAGTCGGAATCCCAAAGATCGGAAGGATTCAGACAACTGATAAGCTGCGGGTTCAAATACCCGTCCACCAGGCCGGTTATGATCGCCCACATGAATTTTGCCGCCCATGACCACGGTTTTTCCCGGTATTTGGGCCTGATCTTCTGTGATTATGCCTCTCAGGGACCCATTTTCCGTCCAAATCTGACCTGCGGTCGCCTCGATCACCTCTAGATGAGGCTGTTGAGCAATGACGGCCTGTATCCGGGCCGGAAAGGCATCTTTGTCATTCTGAACCCGGGTGGCCTGTACAGCCGGTCCTTTGCGAAGATTCAGGGTTCGATACTGAATCCCGGAAAAATCCGCATTCCTGGCCAATTCGCCTCCCAGAGCGTCCAACTCACATACGATATGCGATTTTGCCATGCCGCCAATGCTGGGATTGCAGCTCATTCGACCAATGGCCTGTTTATCCATGGTCAATAAGGCAGTTTTCGCACCCAGACGGGCCGATGCCAGTGCAGCTTCATATCCTGCATGGCCGGCGCCTACGATGATTACGTCAAATGGGGTCATTGGTCATTGGTCATTGGTGATTCGTCATTTGTCAGTAGTATCACTATTTGTTTGAATGGCAACTGACTAATGACCAGTGACCAGTGACCAGTGACTACTAACTTCACTACTTCCCAATACAAAATGTCGAAAAGACCTGATCCAGGAGTTCTTCGTGGTATTCTCGTCCGGTAACTTCACCCAAACGGGTTAAACTGTCCCTTAAGGCGGGGATGGCCATGACCAACGATTCCTCGACGTCCTCAGCGGCTAAAAGCTCTTTCACCCCTAAAAGATCTTGTTTTGCAGTGGATATGGCTTCCCGATGGCGTTCAGAGATGACCGCGTGAGGCCTGGCCGATAGATCAATCGACCCCGAAAGCATCTTCAGCATAGCAGATTTGAGATCCTCATAGCCAATATCATGAGCCAGAGACGTTTCTACCCGGGGAATCGCCTCCGGCCATTGTTCCACGTGGAACATTCGGGACAGATCCGTTTTATTGCAGATCAGGATACTTTTCCCAGGGATCAGTTCCTGCAAATTTTCCCGCGACTGATCATCGGCCGGCTGACTAAGATCGATGATGTGCAAATGTAAATCGGCTTTCTCCAGATACCCACGGGTACGCTGAATGCCTATTTTTTCGATTTCATCGGTGGCTTCCCGCAATCCGGCGGTATCCACCAGTCGCATGGGGAATCCGCCCAGATTAAATTCCTCTTCGATACTGTCACGGGTGGTGCCGGGAATATCCGAGACGATGGCCCGCTCGTGGCCTAATAGACAATTCAGCAGGGTACTTTTCCCTACATTCGGCTTACCACTCAGCACCACCAGAACGCCATCCCGCAGAATATGTCCTTCGCTCCAGGTGGACAGCAGCGTATCCATATCCAACAGAGTGGACTCGATCTGCTGCTGAATAGTGGGAATCACCGATGCAGGCAGCTCATCCTCGGGAAAGTCCAGTGTGGCTTCCAATTGAGCGGCCACTTGCATCAGCCCCTCATAGACCTGATTGATTTTACTGCTTAATTTTCCTTCAAGCTGTTGTACTGCAGCAGCTTGCGATCTTTCAGAGTGGGAACGGACCAGGTCCATCACCGCTTCCGCCTGAATCAGATCGATACGGCCATTCAAAAAGGCCCGGCGGGTGAATTCACCCGGATCGGATGGGCGGGCGCCGGCGTTCAGACAGGCCCGCAGCACCCGCTGGGCCGAAGCACCGCCTCCGTGGCAGTGAAACTCGACCACATCTTCGGCCGTATAACTCCTGGGCTTCCGGAATAGCAGTAAAAGTCCCTCATCAATGATATCATCGCCATCCAGAATATGCCCATATACGCATGTATAGCCATTACGCTGAGAGGGAAGGGGAGGGGAGCAGCGGAACAGTTGATCCGCGAGGGGATGGCTTTGCGGTCCGCTGACCCGGATAATCGAAACCCCCGCTTCTCCCGGAGCGGTGACAATGGCGGCGATGGTGTCGGGATTGGTCATTGGCATGTCACGGCGTAGCGCTTGCGCGAAGACGGATCATTGGTCACGGAATTGAATAAAGACATCGTCCTGTGTAAATATTTATCCGGCCATTCTTTCCTTCAATAGAAGAGTTGTTTCCCAGTCTTCACTCCCTCCCTAATGACGAATGACCAATGACCAATGACAATTTCCATACATCACACCACCCGACGCGAATGGGTTTTGCGGTATTGCAACGGAGTGGAGCCGTGTTCAGAGCGGAAACAGCGGTGAAAGTGGCTGAGGTTTTCAAACCCGGACATCTCCGCCACTTCGGCCACGGAGAAATCGGTTGAGGTCAACAGGGTCCGGGCGCGCTGCATCCGCTCTCCGCGCAGCCAGTACGAGGGCGTCTGCCCAAGGGACGCCTTGAAAGTCCGGGCGAGATGCCCGGGACTGCAGGAGCACACCTCCGCCAGACGCGCCACTCCCGCGAGCGGATAGTCGGGATCGTTCCGGAAGGCAATCACTCCCCGCCGCAGCCAGGCGGGCAGCGATTCCGGGACGGGGTCCGCCCCGCCCCCCTGCAGCTCATGCGCCAGCGACAGCAGAAACGCGTCCCGGGTCAGCGCGGTCCGGGGCGCATGCAACAGCCCCTGAAACAGGGCGGCAACCCGCCGGTCCGCCTCCCCGCTCAT
>CAZVCO010000138.1:0-5943 GCA_964625795.1 uncultured Verrucomicrobiota bacterium
GTTTGGCGATCGCCTCCAGATCTGCAGAGGTCCTGTTCAGGCTGGCCACCAGACCCTCGGCTTCGCGATAGAGACGATCTTCGGTGATCAGTTTACCGATGGTTCCCTCCCCGTTGGCGATCTTGGTGCTGATGCTGGCCAGGTTTTCCGAAAGAGTGTTGAAGTTGTCCAGGGTTCCGCTGTCCAACAGCGAGGACCGGATTTCCTGCACCGCCTCGGTGGCGATTTTCAGAACATTCTGTGGCGGGGTTCCCTCCAGATTGGAAAATTCTGATTCCGGAATGCGGGGCGCATCGGGATCCCCCTGTGAGATCATGATCCGCATCCCTCCCAGCATCGAGGCCACCTCCACACTGATGTCGTATCCCTCATACAGAATCACCTGACGGGTAAGCTTCATATCCACGTACACCCCGTTTTCCTCTGCATCGAATTCCATGTTCTCCACAAACCCGATCTTCACCCCGCGGAGAAACACTTCTTCTCCCTCCCTCAGCCCTCCAACCGTGGGGAAGGATGCGGTGAGACTGTAGGATTTTTCAAAAAACCGGTTCTGACTGATCACCACGGTAATCACCAGCAGGACCGCCAGGATCGTGAGAATGAAGGCACCCACCAATATCTCGGCGGTGACATCTTTGCGTTGGTTTAGTTTGGTCATGTGAGTTTCCTGTCGGAGAATTCTTCAAAGAAGTTGCGGCTGATACACTGGGAATCAAGAAAATTACTCACCACCGGATTCTCCGAAGCAAGGAAATCCTGGGGGGTGCTGATCTCCGAGAGCTGCCCCTCATGGAGCATGGCGATGCGGTCGGAAATGGTGAGCGCACTGATCATGTCGTGGGTCACCACCACACTGGTGACCCCGAGGTCCTGCTGCAGATCATGGATCAACTGATCAATGGTGCGGGAGGTGACCGGATCCAGTCCGGAGGTCGGTTCGTCATACAGCAGAATATCGGGCTCGGTCACCACAGCCCTTGCCAGTCCGGCCCGCTTCTGCATGCCGCCGGAGATATCCGCCGGCAGTTTTTCCGCCGCCTGGGTCATCCCCACCTTTTCCAATACGGCGTTCACCTTTTCCTGGACCTCCTCCTCCGGCATCCGGGTGTTTTCCCGCAGCGGCAGGGCCACGTTGTCAAACACCGACATCCATTGCAGCAGGGCGGCGCCCTGAAAGAGAAATCCGAATTTCATCCGCATCCGTCCCAGCTCTTTGGAGGGAAGATCATGAATCTCCTCCCCGTCGATCACGATGCGCCCGGAGGTGGGATCCAGCAGACGGACCATATGCTTGATGGTCACGGTTTTACCGGCTCCGGAGGTGCCGACCAGACTGACGGTCTCCCCTTTCTCAATCCGCAGGGACATACCGCGCAGCACCGGCTTGCCGGAAAATTCCTTTACCACTGAATCAAATTCAATCATCCGTAAAACAGTTTGGTGAGAATGAAACCGGTGATGAGAATGACCAGGAAGGACACCACCACGGTGGAGCGGGTGGCCTTTCCGACCCCGACCGCACCGCCCTGGGTGGTCAGACCCTGATGACAGGCCACCATGTTGATGATAAACCCAAAGCACAGGGCCTTGAACAATCCGGTGTAGAGATCTTTGGTGGTGGCATACATCAGGGCGTTGTCGACATAGGCCTGCAACTCCACCTGCAGCTGAGTGGTGGCGATGATGGCACCTCCCGCCACCGACAGAACATCCATATACAGGGTGAGCAGCGGCATCATCACGCACAGAGCCACCAGCCGCGGCATCACCAGAAAACGAACCGGATTGATGGACATGATTTCCAGAGCCGAGATCTCCTCGCTCACCGTCATGGTCCCGAGCTGCGCGCCAATACTCGCCCCCACAGAGGCGGCAATAATCAGGCCGGTCATGAAAGGCCCCATTTCCCGCAGCATCACCACCGTGACCGCCCCGCCCACCTGAGTCTCCTGCCCATACCGCTGCAGCTCGAGTCCCGTCTGCAGGGCAAAAATCATTCCGTTAAACAACGCCACCACGGTGATCACCGGCAGACTGCGGATTCCGGTGAAAAACAGCTGATACACCACCTCCGGCCAGGTGCGCCTCCGGAACATGGTGGGAAGATAGGCCATGGCCTGCAGGTTCAGCAATACCGCCTGGCCCACCAGCTGCAGAAACGCCAGGGTATTGTGTCCCCAGCGCGCCAGAAAAGATCCGCATTCGGGGCATTCGTAGGTATTCCGGTTGATCATGGCGACTCCCCCTTATCCCCGAATCTGAAAAGGTACAATATCGTCCATTCGATATCTTCCCCGTTCTTTTTGCGGGACACCAATCCCTTGAGCAGCGAGAAATGTCCGCCCTCCTCCTTCCGGCTCCAGCTGAAAAAAGGAAACAGACTTCGGTACCGGTAGTCCTCCCCGCGTTTGGCCGACCGGTACAGTCCCCACAGAATCCGGGTGTCCACATCCTCTCCCGACTGTGAGCGCGAATAGATCTGCCAGAACGGGGCGTAATTCTGTTCCACCGGCCCCCCTCTCATGGGATTCAGATCAAAAATACGCAGTTCCTGGATCTCTCCGTCCTGCTCCGTCATGCGCTGAAAAAGCGGCCACACTTTGAGGTAGCTCGTCGCGCCTGTCTCTGTGGGGTATTCCGGGCTGGGCTGCTCGCTGAAATGCTGTAGAAAGGGGAAAAAGAAAAATTTCCGCCGGGTACCAAGGGGGTTTTCCGCCACTTCGGCCTGCCCCAGCGGCCAGAGAAAGAGCCATTTTTCCACCCCGGCGTGCCGTTTATGTCCGTAAAACGGCAACAGATAAAATTTATCCACTTCGCCCTCCTCACGTTGCACAAACGGCCAGGGGCCGAAGAAGCGGTTCTGCTCCTCCCCGCGGGTGTAGCGGAACAGCGGCGGCAGAAACCACCAGGTCTCCTGATCACTGAGTTTGAGATGTCCGGTGATCGGAAACAGAATCCAGCCGGAGCCGGTCGATCCGGGAATGGTGTACTGAACCACATTGAGAAAGGGCCAGAGATAGAAGGCTTTCCGGCCGCGGCCCTCCGCCACATTGGTCCCGTAAAACGGGAAAATGCGGAAGCGTTCGATCCCGGGGCCGGTGGTTTTGGAAATAAACGGCCACAGCCAGGTGCGGGCATGGATCTCCTTATTCCAGCTTTCAACCCACAGGGGCCAGAGAGCAAAGTTGATTTCATCCCAAAAAAAGAATTCCCGGATGGTGCCGATCAGAGGGAACAGGGCGATGTAGTCCTCCCCCTGATGACTCCGGCCCTGAAAATAAAACGGCAGCAGCCATAACCGCCAGGGGGAGGCGGAATCCTCCACGTCCCAGTTCCAGTAATAGTTCAGCAGAAACCGGGTGTAACTGCGCGATCCCCGGGTGCGGCGCACTCCCACCGGCCAGAGGATATCCGATCGTCGGAAATCTCCTTCGGCCTGATAGGACATATGAAAAAACGGACGCACCGCACGCCGGAGATCACCGGCGTCATTAGAGCGGAAATCCCCCACCGGCCCCAGAAACTCCACCCGCCGGGCGTCGTGCACATCCTCATAGTCGCTGTAAAACGGACCCCAGTCCTGTTCAAACACCTCTGCGGCCATCAGCGGCGTGCAGACAAAAAATGCCGTGAGCATCCCAACGGCTCTGAAGCTCACGTGCGTCCTTTTCAACTTCCGCCCAGAGCCTTCTTCACCGTGGAGGCCAGCGAGGAGGCCAGATCATCGGTCATGGCTTTGGTCGGTCCCTCCACCATCACCCTGCACATGGACTGCGTGCCGCTGTACCGGATCAGCACCCGTCCCTGATCGCCCAGAGTCTGTTCGGCCTTGGCCACCGCTTCCTGTACAGACTCCACCTCCTCCAGAGGAGGTTTGTTACTCACCGTCACGTTGATCAGCTTCTGCGGATACATCTTCATGACCCTGGACAGCTCGGACAGCGGTTTTTTCTGTTCCTGCATGGCCCGAAGGAGTTGCAGGGCGGCAATAATTCCGTCACCCGTGGTGTGATACTCCCGGCAGATCAGGTGACCGCTGGCCTCTCCTCCCAGGACGGCGCCCTCTTTCATCATTTCTTTCAGCACATGGCGGTCGCCTACGTCGGACTGGGTATGCTGAATCTTCAAATCCTGCATGGCTTTGCCAAACCCGAAGTTGCTCATCACTGTGGTGACCACCCGGTTCTGCTGCAGCCGTCCCTGCTCCTTCATATGGCGGGCCAGAATAGCGATGATGTGATCCCCGGTAATCTCGACCCCCTTTTCGTCCACCGCAATCATCCGGTCGCCGTCGCCATCAAAGGCCAGCCCGATATCCGCGCGGGTCTCTTTGACCTTTTCCAGCAGATCATCGGTATACTGGGATCCACAGTTCTCATTGATGTTGGTTCCGTCCGGCCGGTTGTGGATGGCAAACACTTCCGCCCCCAACTCCTCAAAAATAATGGGTGCCACTTTGTAGGTGGCCCCGTTGGCGCAATCCAGCACGATCCGCAGCCCCTCCAGTGACACCTCATTCGGAAAGGTGTTTTTGCAGAACACAATGTAGCGGCCAATGGCATCATCAATCCGCTTGGCCCGTCCGACCTCGTTGGAGGTGGGCCGGTGCTCCTTCACCCTGCCGGAGTCAATCAGCTCCTGGATTTCATCCTCCATTTCATCCGGCAGCTTGAAGCCGTCACCGCCGAAGATTTTGATGCCGTTATCCTCAAAGGGATTATGCGAAGCGGACAGCACCAGGCCGGCATCGGCCCGCATGCTCATGGTGGTGAAGGCAATACCGGGGGTGGGAAGCGGCCCCAGCAGCTGCACATCCACTCCCATGGAGCAGATTCCCGCCGCCAGCGCGTTTTCCAGCATGTATCCGCTGGCCCGGGTGTCTTTGCCGATCACAATCCGGCGCCGGGCGGATTTTGAGCATCGGTTCTGGGCTTTGCAGACCATGGCGGTGGCACGTCCGATTTCCAATACCGTCTCGGCCGTCATGTTCCCCACATTGGCAACCCCCCGAACTCCGTCTGTTCCAAATAAGCGTGACATAGCTGTCTCCTCTTCTAGCCGTCCGCGAGATCCGCGAACCGTTGTTGTTGTCTCTCAAAGAACGCCACCATGACGTCTCCGTCTTCGGGGTCAAGCGCCTGCATCCCCGCGATGTACCCGTTTCCGAATGTCGGAAGCACCTTCTCCACCACCTTCCGAAGGTCGGAAACCTCCACCCCGGCCTGCAGTTCGGACGCCAGACGGTCGGCCAGCCCCTCACTCCCCTCCACCATGCCCAGCAATTTATCCAGTTGCTTCACACGCTCTTGGACCGACCCCTGCAGCAGCTCCTCAGCGCCGTTCAGACAGGCGCGGGTGAAGGGATCATCAGACATGACCGGCAGGCGGAACTCCAGATACCACTGCCTCAGCGCGACCAGAGAGCCGATATACTTCAGGTTCTTCCGGATCCGCTCCCGTGGCTGCTTGATCTCCCCTGCCCTGTAAGGCGCCCATCGCTCCTCAGGCACGGCACTTTGAAAGAGATGTCCCGGCTCAAGCAGATCCCGCCGGCAGATACTCCCTGCGGCCTGGATCACTCCGTGGGCCATTTCGACCGGTCCGACAATCCCTCCCTGTCCCCCGAGAAACACCGGGGGCTGATTCAGCAGCAGACCGCTGGCGGGATCGCCGATCAGCGACGGAGTGGCTTTATCCCCATGGGGGGTGAAATTAAAATGAATAAAGGAGGAGCCCACCTCACTGTGGTCTTTCGGACCGGTACCGCCGCTCATCCACACATCACAGAAATTGATCAGACTGCCCAGAGTGACAAACGGATACAGCAGGGTCTGTTTCAGCCCCACCGCATGGGCCACCGAGGCCTTTTCCTCCAGCAGACAGCCCGGACGGATATGGGCGGAGGACCCCACCTTGCTGCCGTCCAGAAACACCGATCCT
>CAZVCO010000138.1:5963-8301 GCA_964625795.1 uncultured Verrucomicrobiota bacterium
GCCAGGATCACGCCGCGGCCCAACTGACAGTCCGCCACACTGGCCGGGCCCTCTTTCCCGATCTCACTGTCCGGTCCAATCGAGAGAGTGGCGCCCGACAGGCGGGTACAGGGATGCAGGGTCACAGAGGCATCAATGCGCTCAGCATCCACCTCAGGGGCCACAAAGACACTCTCCGGATGAGGGATACGCACCCCCTTGTTCAGCAGAGCAGTCAAACCATCGGAACGTTCAGTCATCGGTGCACTATAGGGTCAGGGCTGTGGCAGGGAAAGCGTAAAGCCTGTTACGGCAGCGTGAAGACGGTGCAGCAGTTATGCCCCCCGAACCCAAACGCATTGCTCATGGCAGCCGACATGATGCGGTCACGGGCCTGATTGGGGGTGACATCGAGGTCGCAGTCCGGATCGGCCGTTTCCTGATTGATGGTGGGAGGGATACGCTGATGCTGCAGCGCCAGAATGGTGATCACCGCCTCGATGGCGGCCGCGCCGGCAAGCAGATGACCGGTCATGGACTTGGTGGAGCTCACGCTCACTTCGTTTGCATGGGTTCCCATGGCCTGGCGGATGGCGTTGGTTTCCCCCGCGTCATTTAACTGCGTACTGGTGCCATGGGCATTGATGTAGCCGATGTCCTCCGGTGCCAGGCAGGACTTTTCGATCGCAATCTTCATGCAGCGCGCTGCCTGACGGGCTTCCGGATCCGGGGCCACAATATGATGCGCATCGCAGGTCCGCCCCGCACCGCCCACCCGGGCATGAATGCGTGCGCCCCGCGCTTTGGCATGCGACTCCCGTTCCAGAATCAGCACCCCCGCTCCTTCGCCCATGACAAATCCGCAGCGGTCTTTGTCGAACGGACGGGAGGCCCGTTCCGGTTCGTCCTGATACTCGCGGCACAGGGCGCGCATGGCGGAAAAACTGCCAATGCCCATCTCGTTGATGGACCCCTCCGCGCCCCCCACCACCATGAGATCGGCATCGCCCTGACGGATCAGATCCGCACCGTCCGCAATGGCATGGTTCCCGCCCGCGCAGGCCGTGGTGACCACATAATTCGGCCCCTGCAGCCCAAATTTAATGGCAATATGCCCCGAGACGATGTTGAGAATCAGCTGGGACACCATGAAAGGGCTGAAGGCTTTGGGGCCTTTTTCCGGCAGGGCCATTCCCGCTTTCTGCGCCACATGCAGACCACCCGTGCCGCAGCCCATGACCACGCCGCAGCGTTCCGGATCGAAATCCCCGTCCGTCAGTCCGGCATCCGCCCAGGCATCACAGGCCGCCACAAATCCGTACTGACTGAACGGATCCATTTTCTTCGCGTCCTTCGGCGGCAGGTACGCGTGGACATCAAAGTCCTTGAGTTCCGCCGCAATGCGGACCGGATACTCCGAGGCATCAAACCCCTCAATCCGGCTCACGCCGGAGCGTCCCTCCATGAGAGAGGTCCAGACTGATTCCAGGGTGCACCCCACTGGAGACACGATTCCCATTCCCGTAACGACAACGTTGTCCATGGCAACCTGTTAGCAGGAAGCCCGCTGACAGGCAAGCGACCAACCGAGGACATTTTCGCCCACCCGCACTGGCGTTGTAATGGCGGAACTTCTTCACAATTGGGGTCCCACCAACGGTTCTCCGGCACTCACCGGCTTAGCGCTGATCCGAGAAAATCCGCACTGAAAGCCGGTCCGGCAGGGTATCCGGAGAATGGACCAGCGAATGAAACACCGCAAAGGTGGTGAGAAAAATCATCACCGCACCGCCCAGCACCAGGATGCCCCGGGAGTAGGACACGTGCCAGGACATTTGCACCAAAGGGACAAAACACAGCAGCGATGCTGCAGCCATGGAGACCAGCAGCAGACCCTGCGGCGTGAAGGCGGATGCAACCTCCGGCAGGTAGAGTTCACAGATGCGGCTGAGGAGGTTTCCCATCACCACGGACAGCCCAATCGCCAGCAGGCCCACGGTGAGGTGAACCCGCTCCACCCGGCAGAACGCGGCCGACACACAGACCAGCCAGCTGAAAAACACATAGAGCCCCAGCGTTCCAAACAGCTCCGCCATCCCCGGCAGCGTGTCCGGCAACACCAGAAAAGAGAATGGAAACCCGTCTGTGATCATAATAGTAACCTACACGATAACTATAGCAGGTGTTAAACCAGCTTCCGCAGGTTGGACCTAAATGACTCTCCTTACCTCCGGTACATGCAAATTAACCAAAGAAGGTCGAAAACCGGAACACCGGTTCCCATTTTTAAGAATCCGCATTCGCATCCGCAGCGGCTTTGACGCGGTTCCAGAGGTCGTCCAGTTCCTCCAGGGTCCAC
>CAZVCO010000139.1:0-3840 GCA_964625795.1 uncultured Verrucomicrobiota bacterium
ACCTCTGACCTCTGACCTCTGACCTCTGACCTCTGACCTCTGACCTCTGACCTCTTATAAACCCTGAGCTTGTCGAAGGGGGACCTCTGACCTCTCAAAGAGATCTCATAATCTCATTCGTGATCTGCTGGACAAGGTCTTCCGCGCTGTCGTCGTATTCCGGCTGACTTCCTGAGGTGGAGGCTTGCGTGGCGGCCGGGCTGGCGCAGACGACGCCGGGGCGCCACTCGGAGTTGTCACAGAGTTCACATTCTTTGAGGTTTTCGCGGGGATCGTCCATGCCGAGTGACTTCCGGATTTCGATCAGTTCCTTGGCCTGGGACCCGGTGATGGTTTTCATCTTTCCGCCATTGAGTTGCGAGGCCATCCAGACGGTTTTGCAGTAGGCGTCGGTGTTCTCCATCTTCCAGTAGGCATCCTCAATGTCCTTGCCCCAGGTGATCACCCCGTGATTTTCCATGAGAACGGACTGATGGTTGATGCCGATTTCGCCCACGGTGTCGGCATTTTCGGGTGAACCCGGGGTCTGGTAGGGTGCGAGACCGATTTTGCCCAGAAAAACTTCCGCCTCCGGGATCATGCAGGTGGGCGGAACCACGGAGGCCACAGCAAAAGCGGTGGCATGCGGGGGATGTGCGTGGCAGCAGGCTTTGGCTTTAGGCTGCCGTTTCATGATCCCGATATGGGTCATGACCTCACTGGTGCGCTTGCGGGTGCCGGCCAGCTGGGTGCCGTTGAGATCGACCAGACACATATCGTCGGCGGTCATGAATCCCTTGGAAATCAGGGTGGGGGTGCACAGGACCATGTTATCACCCACCCGGATGGTGAGATTGCCGCCGTTTCCGTCCACGTAATCTTTGTTCCAGATGCGCTGACCGATATCCGCCATACGCTCCCGCAGCGTTGTAATCTCAGCAGAGTCGTAAAACGCCTGATAGCCGGCCGGACTGGAAGGCTCGTTGCCTGGTTCCCATTTGTATTCGTAGTCGGGGACGATGGGTTCGACCGCGGGACCTTTTGCGGCTGGGGTGCCGGCTTTACGCTTGGACTCATTCAGCAGGTCTTTGGCCAGCGGGGTCAGCTGAACATCCTGTCCCAGAGGACAGGGCCCGCCTTTGGCCAGGATTGCTTTCATTTCAGATGCGGTAATCAGTTTTTTCATTCGGTGTCTCCAGCCCGGGGTGGGGCATAATTGAGCTTTTCTAAAATCATACAGTTATAAGCATCGACCGGGGTGTCGTCGCAGAACGCCATGCAGGCCTCTCCTCCTTCACTGAAGGCGATACGGTCACCAATGTCGGCTCCGAGGTTATCATAGACCACGGTGGAGTTTCCCTCAGGCAGGGCCAAGGTGTCACCTGCCTCCAGCTCTTTGCGGGACATCGGGATCACCAGAAAGAAGCGACCACCCCGATAAGGGGCGATGCTGTGGTTGAGGGTCACTCTGCCCACGACCTGGCCAATTTTCATACCTGCACCTCATCCACCAGATGGGTGACCATATTGCGGAGGGGGCTTTGGGGATCGCCCACCCATTTCCGCAGAGTATCGCCGTCGCTGCTGAGGATGACCCTCTGATGGAGTCCGGCGCCGAGGTCGTCCAGGGCAATCAGGGGCACGCCCTGATCGTTTCCCTGCTCGTCAATGGGCTGACAAATGGCCAGTTTCCATCCCTTGGCACTGGGGTGCCGGATGGTGGCAGTGGCAGATCCATCGACGCGGGCCAGAAGCATGGGGGTCCTTAAAAAACGTTGAGATTGTCGACCATCACGCACCGCCGTTTGCGGGTGAAGGTGAGGGGAGTGGTGATGCCTTCGCCGGTGGTGGTGGCGATGGAGAAACTGGCGTAGCCTTCGCCGCCGTTGCCCAGGCCGGCAAAACAGGAGCCGTTTTTCACGAACAGGGTGCTGTCCAGCGCTTTGGCCATCCAGGTCATGTGCTCCACATTCAGGGTGTGAATCATGGAGGAGTGTTTATAGCCGTGTTCGCTTTCTTTAGCCCATTCGATCGCCTGTCTGATATCCCGCACCCGGATCACCGGAACCAGCGGCATCATCTGCTCCTCTTTGACGAAGACATGATCTTTGTCGGTTTCGGCAAACAGAAGCTCGGTGCCGGACGGGATGGATTTTCCAGCAATGGCGGCAAGTTTTTCCGGAGAGGCGCCGACCAGATCCCGGTTGAGGACCGGATGGGAGCATCCACCTGCACCGTCCGAGGTGTCGAAGGCTTCTTTCGAGACAGCAGCCAGCTCGGAAGAGTTCAATTGAACAGCTCCCGCACTGCGGAACGCATCCAGGAATTTGTCGTACACTGCATCCAGCACAAAGATCTGTTTTTCGCCAATACAGAGCAGATTGTTGTCAAAGGACGCCCCGAAGATGATATCCCGGGCCGCTTTATCGAGCCGGGCCGATTCATCGACCACCACGGGTGGATTCCCGGGTCCGGCGCAGATGGCCCGTTTGCCGCTCTGCATGGCGGCCTGAACCACGCCGGGTCCGCCGGTAATCACCAGCAGGTTCACATGCTCACTGGCGCACAGTTCATTGAAGCTGTCCAGAGAGGGCTTCTCGATAATGGTGATAATATTGGCAATGCCCAGTTCACGTTCAATCGCGCGGTTAAAGGTCCGCACCGCTTCGGCCGCACATTTGGCTCCGCCCGGGTGGGCATTGAAGACCACGCTGTTTCCGGCCGCCACGATGTTCACCACATTGCAGGCGAGGGTGGGGATGGAGTGGGTGACGGGAGTGATGGCTCCCACCACGCCAAACGGGGTGTTCTCCTCCATGGAAATTCCGTGATCCCCGGACATGCCATAGGGCCGCAGCCATTCCACGCTGGGAAGAGACTGAATGCCCTGCAGTTTTGCAATCTTGTGATCGAGCCGGCCGATTCCAGTTTCAGCAAATTCGAGCTCGCCCCATTCTCTGGTTTTTTCGGTGCAGATCTTTTTGACGATCTCCACAACTTTTACCCGTCCCTCGACGCCTTTGGTTCTCAGCTGTTCAAATGCTTTCCGGGCGGCGGAGGCAGCGGAATCCGCATCCGGAAACACCCCCAGCGCTCCTGAGGTGGATCCGGAACCAGGGCAGCTGCAGGAAGGGGATGCGGGGGAGGAGGGCGTGGTGGGGGCGGAACCGTTCCGGAGGTTCTGCATGACCTCCTGGACGACACTGCGGACGAAATCTTCAGAGACGGGTGTTTGCATAGGGACGGGTGGGGGTCTCAGTTGGAGGATTTGTAGATGTTCTTGCCCAGGACATCGACAGTGTCGATAATCCCGGTCACGGCGGCATCGACCGGGCAGGGAGCGAGGCTTTGTACTTTCCGGGCAGAACTGCCCTGAACGAACATCACCAGCTCATCCACGCCCGCACCAATGCAGTCCACCGCGACAATGGTGTTCGATCCGGGCCGGAACTGGGCCGGATCGGACTCGTCCACCAGCATGGGACGGAGGAGCAGGAGCTTGCGCCCCTGCATGGCTTCGTCTTTTTTACTGGAGACGACCTGACCGATTACGCGGGCGAGGAACATGCCTTACTTCTTCGGAGCGCTGCGGGGGAGGATGGCGTTCACTTCATCATGCGGACGGGGAATAACCTGTACGCTGACGACTTCGCCGATTTCCATGGCCGCCTGACTGCCGACTTCGATGGAGGCTTTTACCGCCGCAACATCGCCTTCGACCATGGCGGAGCAGAGTCCGCTGCCGACGCTTTTCATAGGGCCAATGAGTTTGACGTCCGCTGCTTTGAGCATGGCGTCGGTTCCGGCCACCAGACAGGCCAGTCCTTTCGTTTCGAGAATTCCAAGTGCTTGTTGAGCCAT
>CAZVCO010000139.1:3886-8269 GCA_964625795.1 uncultured Verrucomicrobiota bacterium
AAAAAAAAGAGGTCAGAGGCTTGTGCGCCGGAGGCGCATCAGATGGTAGAGGTCAGGGGTGACGTCTTCGGATTCGTAATCGCTTAAACGGTTTCGATTACGATCAGGATTACGATTAGGATTATGAAGGAGTGTAGTCATGATTCTGACCTCTGATGCGCCTCCGGCGCACAAGCCTCTGACCTCTTAAAAACCCTGAGCTTGTCGAAGGGTGCCCTCTCACCTCTGTCCTCTGACTTCTCTAAAAGCGCCCGTGCTTCTCTGGCGATGACGAGTTCCTCGTTGGTGGGAATGACCCAGACCTGGACGTTGGAATCAGCGGCATGAATGGATCCCTCGCCTTTCAGAGCGGCATTTTTTTCCGGATCCAGTTTCAGGCCCATTTCCTCAAGCCCGGCGCAGACAGAGGCCCGAAGGTCGGGATTGTGCTCACCGATTCCGGCGGTGAAGATCAAAGCCTCCAGCCCACCCAGTTTCAGCCAGAACTGACCTAGATAGGTGCGGGTCGCATCGATCAGAACGTCAATCGCAAGCTGCGCGTCCGGATTTCCCTCCCCGGCCGCAGCCACAATATCCCTCAGGTCGTTGCTGACGCCGGAGATGCCCAGCAGTCCGCCTTCTTTGTTGATCTGCCGCAGGGCCTCGTCCACCTCCAGCCCCATGGTTTTCATTGCATAGGGGAGAGCGTTGGAGTCGAGGTCGCCCACCCGGTTGTTCTGAGGCAGGCCGGACTGAGGGCTGAAGCCCATGCTGGTGCCGATGGCCACGCCACTGCGGGCTCCGGTGACGGAACTGCTTCCGCCCAGATGACAGGAGACGGTTCGGAATGGAGTGGCCGGCTCCTGACCGGGTCCTTCCTGATACAGATCCCGGATCCGGACGGCCACCTCTTCACGCCCAGCCAGCCGGGCACAGCGTTCTGCCACATACTTATGGCTGGCGCCGTGGAACCCGAAGCGCTGAATTCCCAGATCCCGCCAGGTTTTGGGCAGGGCATAGGTGCGGGCGGCCTGAGGAATCCACTGATAGAAGGCGGTTTCAAACAGGGCCACGCGTTCGATGGAGGGATAGGTGTCGCGGAAGAACCGGATACTGGCCGCATAGGGCGGATTGTGCGCGGGGGCCACATCCCTGAAGTCATCAAGGGCCTTCAGGCAGGTTTCATCCGCCGGGACACAGCCGGAAAGGTCTTTTCCGATCACGGTTTTGAATCCGACAGCGTCCAGATCCTCCACGGAAGAGAGGTGTCCGTCACGGATCAGTCCCTCCAGGCTTTCCTGAATGGCCACCCCGTGGTCGGTCACCCGCTCCAACCCGCCACGGGCCACAAGATCCTCCGACTCTCCGTTCAGGTGAAACAGAGAGTACTTAAAGGACGTGGAGCCGATGTTGGCAGCGAGAATTTTCATGGGGTATCGATTACGATGTCGATAAGGACTTGTGCGCCGGAGGCGCATAGTGATTATTTATCCAATGTATGCGCCGAGACCTTTGAGGTCGTCGTGGGGACGGGGGATGACCTGAACGGATTTAACAGTGCCGATCTGTGAGGCGGTTTCGGCCGCGACTTCGACTGCGGCTTTGACGGCCGCCACGTCGCCGTGGAAGAATCCGGTCACCAGTCCGCTGCCGACTTTTTCCCAGCCGGACATGGTGACGTCAGCGGCTTTCAGTGCGGCGTCCGACGCTGCCATGAGCGTGGTGAGGCCGACGGTTTCAATCATTCCTAATGCTTGTGATGCCATAATATGCTCCTTTGAGATTACAGGCCGAATTGTTTAACGAGATCCGCATGGGGGCGCGGTATGACGTGGGAGGCGACCAGTTCGCCCACCCGGGCGGCCGCGTCGGCGCCGGCTTCCACGGCCGCTTTTACGCTGCCGACGTCGCCTTTGACGGTGATGGTGATGAATCCGCCGCCGATGGGGATCTGTTTGGCGAGGGTGACGCCGGCCGCTTTGACCATGGCGTCGCTGGCCTCAATGCTGCCGGCCAGTCCTTTGGTTTCGATAATTCCGAGTGAATCACTCATGTTGTGTCCTTTGCTTATGTTTTACCGCGGGGGCCGCGGAACTACAGTTGGGTTACAGTTTCAAAAGTTCGCAGGGGGTGTCGGGCTGCAGGTTGCAGGCGTTCCCCTCATCGGTGTCCAGATGCACTTCAAGTTTAATGCCTTTGCCCATCCGCACCTGAATGCGGTCGAAGGTCATTCCCAATGGCCCCCCCACCCGAAGGCGCATCATGTCCTTGTCCTTCACCCCGTAAAAGTCAGCGTCCTCCGGGCTCATGTGCACATGGGGGGCGGCGCGGATAATGCCCTCCTCCAGTTCAATGGAACCGTTGGGGCCCATGATCAGTCCAGGTGCGCTTCCCTTTACATCTCCCGAAATGCGGGTGGGCACGTTCTGAATGCCCAGAGCGCGGGCATCGGTATAGGCCAGTTCCACCTGGTTGACATCCCGGCAGGGGCCCAGAATACGCAGATTTGATATGACCCGGCTGCGTGGACCGACCAGAGTGATGGATTCCTCCGCTGCGAAGTATCCGTCCTGATAAAGCCACTTGACCGGGGTCAGCTGATGACCGGGACCGAACAGCCGTTCCACCGACTCCTGGGTGAGGTGACAATGACGGGCGCTGATGTTGACCACCAGAGGGTGGGGCGCATTCACTTTCCGGGGAACCGGTAAGCCCAGTTTCTGATATACGTGAGCCCGTACCTGGTTTTCGATTGCCTGTCTTGTCTCTGCAGCTTGGGTGGCCATGGGGGTGGTTCTCTCGTACTTTGGGAAGATTGACAACGAGAAAAATTCAATTGTGGTAAAAAACCACTATATCCCAAATGTTCCCACATATACCCAAATGCATGAATACACTGACCGAATGAGGGGCAGGGCATGGTCACACGTGAGATCAGATAGATGCAGCAAAAGAGATTTGAGGTTAAAGCTGTACGTCAATATTTCGAATGCTCTGCCGTGTAATTTTCGAAAAAGGCATGAAGAATTCACTCGATTTCACTACGGGAATGATTTTATTAATCTATTTAGCATTGGGAGGTTTATGAATGAAATCTGAAACACGTGATGATGCCCTGCATTCCCTGGAAGGATTGCTCCGAGGTGTATGGATGGACGGTAAGGTCTGTCAGGACGAAATCGATTTATTGTTGAAGTGGACGGGAACCCATCAGCACTTAAGGGAAAACCCTCCTTTTGATAAATTGATCCCTGAACTGGAGGAGGTGCTGGAGGACCGTCATTTCGAAAACGGGGAGCTGGATGATCTGTTCTGGATGATCGAGGGGTATAAAATGAGTTCCGACACCATACATGGGTCCATGCCGGACGTCATGAAATTACGGGGGATGCTGCGGGCGATCGTTGCGGACGGAGATGTCTCCACCTCTGAACTGAAAGGCCTGCATGACTGGCTGGTGTTTGTGAACAGCGAAGGACTGGGGCGGGAATTTACGGAGATCTTTGAGCTGGTGGACAAAGCCATGCGGCAGAGCGAGGTCTCGGGTGAGACGCTTTCTCATTTACTGCATGTATTTGAGGGATTCCTTTCGGCTGCAGATGAGGCGTCGGATTCCGCGACTTCCTGAGGGAGTTCCAGACCCGTCCGGGGCGGTGCAACCAGGAAATCCCGCTTGTTTCCCCCGCTCACCTATGCTTGGAGAGTCCATGCCCCTTTTTCCTGTTCCCAAACCGTCGGTTCCGCTGTCAGGCACCCTTCCGCTGGTGGCCAGCAAAAGCGAAAGCAACCGTGCCTTAATCCTGCAATCGCTGGCCGGAGAGGGAGTGATTGGATTGGAGAATCTTTCCGCCGCACGCGATACCCGTCTGCTGGAGGACCTGCTTCAGTCAGATGAAGAGGTGCTGGATGCCCGGGATGCTGGGACCACGCTGCGGTTCCTCACCGCCCGTTGTGTGGCCGCCAACCGTCCGGCCCTGATCACCGGCACTCCCCGGATGTGTCAGCGGCCCATCGGCATTCTGGTGGATGCGCTGCGCACCCTTGGAGCAGAGATCTCTTACGAAGGGGAGGAGGGGTATCCGCCACTCCGGATCCATGGCTTTTCCCAGCAGACACGGGAGGTGAACGTCCGTGGAGATGTGAGCTCCCAGTACATCTCCGCACTTCTGCTCGTTGGCCCTTTTCTCCGGCAGGGCATCCGGATCACTTTGGAGGGGGAAGTGGCGTCACGACCGTACATCGATATGACCATCGGCTGGATGAAGCGCTTCGGACTGACCGTACAGGAGGAGGGAAATGTGCTTCAGGTGGATTCTCAGACCCCGGTTCCCGGCCGGTACGTGGTGGAATCCGACTGGTCGGCTGCCGGTTATTGGTACACCCTGCTGGCATTCGCCGGGGAGG
>CAZVCO010000140.1:0-8205 GCA_964625795.1 uncultured Verrucomicrobiota bacterium
AACAGGCGGTTGAGAAGAAACTCGAGGATGTCGAGGCCAAACATCATATGGAGGAAGCCATCGTGGCCGCCACCAAAGAACATCTGGAGACCAACAGCTGAGGACGGACATGAAGGTGTCCCGGCCTGCAGTGCGCAGGCAGTCTATCGTGAAACTGGCGGCCGCTTGGCTGGGAGGGCTCTCCCTCCTGGTCAGCGCCCAGCCGGATCCTGAAGTATCCATATCCCGGGCCGCCTGGGATACCGGATGGTTTCAGGCGGAGGTCTATGCACTTCTGTTTGAAGAGCTGGGCTATAGGGTCGACGGCCCCCGCACCCGGGAGAATGCCGAGTTCTATCAGTCCGCCGCCGCAGGGGATACCGACCTCTGGGTGAACGGCTGGTTTCCCCAGCATGACCGCTATATGCCGGAGGATGGGTCTCTGCAGGCCGTGGGCCACCAGGTTCAGGGCGGTGCGGTGCAGGGGATCCTGGTGGATCGGGTCACGGCCGAAGCGCTGAACCTGACCTCACTCCGGGATCTGCGCGATCCCGATATCGCCGCCGTGTTCGACCGCGACGGCGACGGACGGGCCGATCTGGTGGGCTGTAACACCGGCTGGGCCTGTGCGGACGGTATTGACCGTCACCTCGAACGCCTCGAATTGACCCACACCGTCAACCATGTGCAGGGAGACTATTCTCCACTCATGGGGAATGTGCTGGAATGGTACGAACAGGGCGAACCGGTCTTGTTTTACAGCTGGACGCCAAACTGGACCCTGGGGCGTCTCCGTCCCGGGAAAGAGGTGGTATGGCTGGAGATCCAGGATCCCGAGGCCGACTGCATGCAGGATCTGGCCGGATGCTCCGGCGACCCGTGCTGCACCGGCTGGTCCGCGAATAATATCCGGGCCGTGGCCAACCGCGAATTCCTGAACCGGAATCCCGCCGTGCGGTCTCTACTCGAACAGGTGGTGGTCCCCATGGAGGATATCCAGGCTCAGAATGCCAGGATGATCCAGGGCGAGGACAGTCCGCAGGATCTCAAAGCGCATGCGGCTGAATGGATCCGCGAAAATCGCCGTCTCGTCAATACCTGGCTGGAGGAGGCCCGCACCCATGAACTCCCCTCTGGCGCGGAAGCGCAGGCCGGACAGGCAGAACAGACCGGGGATGACACCTTGCGGGTGGTCACTCAGATCCAGCCGCCCTTTGTGATTTATAATGACCTGACCTACCGGGGGTTCAGTATCGAACTTCTCCGCGCCCTCAGTGCGGAAATCGGTGTGCGGCCGGAATTCACCGGCGTCAACAGCCTGGCCAAACTGCTGGATGAGATGGAGCGGGACAGTGCGGATCTTGCCATTGCCGCCATTGCCATCACCGCCGACCGGGAACAGATCCTGGACTTCACCCACAGTTATTTTCAATCCGGACTTCAGATCCTTGTTCCTCAGCAGCGGGAGACCTGGCTGGAGGGACTCACCGGCCGTCTCGGGTCTCTGTTGACCGCGCCGCGGCTGCTGGAACTGTTTTTATTTTTCCTGCTGATTATTTTTATTGTGGCCCATGTTATCTGGCTGATCGAACGCCGCCACAACCCTGAATTCCCCCGCGGGTATCTTCACGGGGTGTTTGCCGGGCTTTGGTGGTCCATTGTCACCGTCACCACCGTGGGATACGGGGATAAAACCCCCAAAGGGCACACAGGTAAAGTGTTCGCCCTGGTCTGGCTGCTGGCGGGGTATTTTGTTTTCGCCTACTTCACCGCCAGTGTGACCACCACCTTCACTCTGGCCGAGATCGACCATCGGATCAGCAGCCCGGCCGACCTGTTCGATCAACGGGTCGGTGTGGTACAGGACAGCGCGGCTCAGGACTACCTGAACAATCTGGGCATTCCCACTCAGGCGGGGCCCACGATTGAAGAGCGGATTCAGCAGTTGGAGGACCGGAAGCTGGACGCCGTGGTGCATCATGCGCCCTACCTTCAGTATTATGCCTCCCATGCGGGAAATGGAAACGTCCGGGTGTCCGGGGTGCCCTTTTCCGAACTGGAGTTCGGCATCGCCCTGCCCGAGGGAAGCCGCTACCGGGAGCCCCTGAACCGGGCCCTGCTCCGCCTGATCGAGGACGGCACTTATCAGCGCATCCACGACCGCTGGTTTTAAGCACTCTTTTCCTCCGGTGCTTGACCGGCACCGGGGAAGTGGCATAAGTGGACGTCATGACGGACAATCCCACAGGTCAAACCCTTCTCGGCTCTTCCACTGACGTTCGCACCGCTCTTTCCCGGCTTTACGACATGCCGGTGGACGAGGATCGATCCAATGAGGCGGCATTCCCGAGGCGGTGCGCGACGGCGAGAACGGTCGGCTGATCCCGCCAGGCGACGTGGGCGCCCTGCGCGGTGCGTATCCCCTTCCCGGTCCGTACCCGCCGCACCACGATCGCTGATAAGGTCACGGTGAAGGGGCCGGGCACCTTTTTCGGTAAAGAAACCCGGACCATCACCTTCCTGCCCACCGAGCGGGAGGGATGGTGGTTTGACCGGGCGGATCTGCCGGAGGATCTGCGGGTACAGGTGGCCATCCGCAATGTGTGGACCACCGGCCAGGTAGTCAGCAATATCGTCCTCCGCAGCGGCTCACCCCATAACTACATCCGGCTGGTCGAACATATCATCGCTCTGCGGATGGGAATGGGAATCGACGATCTGGTCATCTCTATCGACTCAGGGGATCCCCCGCTCTTTGATGTGGGCAGCATGCCGCTGCTGGAAGGGCTGGAGTCGGTCGACACCGTAGAATCCGGATATCCACTCAAATATGTGACGGTCAAAGAACCGGTTTCGTTTGTCTCTCCGGAGGGAAAATGCCTGCTGTTTGAGCCGGCCGATCCCGCCAACCCTAAACTGGAGCTGGACTGTGGCATCGAATTCCCCAACGCCATCGGCAAGCAGCGCATCAAACTGGTGGTCAATCAGGACACCTTCCGTCGTGGCGCTCATGCCCGGACCAATACCTCTTCCAAAAAGAAACTGTATTGTCAGACCGTGGGTAAATTTTTCGCCGATGTGCGGAACCTCGGATACACCGACCAGAATGTGCTGATTGCCGGATCCAGGAAATACGTGAACACCCCGCACCCGGATCTGATGGTGAACGGAAAAGCCCTGGAGGCCGTCTGGCACCGGGCGGTTCTTGATCTTCTGGCCGCGGTTGCGCTGATGGAACCGGGGATGTTTCTGGGGAAAATCACCTCGTTCAAGGCCGGACACGCCATGGACGTGGAGGCCATTCGGGCCCTGCACCGCCAGGATGTACTGGAGGAACTGTCCGTCTGATGGCCACCGTTGTCCCCCTGGAGGCCTGACCGATGTTCCCTGCCCGTCCCCCTTTCCAGATCGTGCTGGTGGAACCGGAAATTCCTCCCAACACCGGCAACATCGCCCGCACCTGCGCCGCAACCGGCAGCGGCCTTCATCTCATTCATCCGCTGGGGTTCGACACCTCTGACCGCCAGCTCAAGCGGGCCGGACTGGATTACTGGCCACACGTCCAGGTTCAGGAACACGCCTGCCTGACCGACTGTCTGGCACCCTTGGCCGGGGAAACCTATTATTTCAGCAAAAAGGCCGAACGCCTTTACACGGAGGTGTCCTATGCCCCGGGCGACGTCTTTGTCTTCGGTCCGGAAACCCGGGGGCTGCCGGAGGATCTGCTGGAGGAAAAAGGGGCACACGCCCTGCGTATCCCCATGATCACGGACCACGTCCGCTCTCTCAATCTGGCCACCAGCGTGGCGATTGTGCTCTACGAAGCCATCCGCCAGACCACCATCCCCTGTCAGAACCCTGATTTACTGTGTTATGGAACCACAAAAGGCACAGAAGACACATAAGGCAGCAGGGTAGTTGCTCATAAACAACCTATCATGATACGCAGCTTATGTGATTTTTGTGCCTTTTGCGGTTCCCCTGTAAACATCTACTCGCCCCTGGAGGGTCTCCGGCGCAGCCGCTTCGTTTCCCCCCTCACCCGCTTGTGCTGCACCCGTTTTGCTTTCTGACGCGCAGAGGGCTTACGGTTCTGAAACCGTTTCTTGGCCCGCTGGGCATCCCTCTCCCTACGTTTCCGGGCGCGTTCCTCCTCCACCGCATCGCACAGCCGCTGCCTTGCTTTCAGCCGGTTCAGATGCTGGGAGCGTTCGCTGGAGCATTTCACGGTCTGACCGGAGGGGGGATGAATCAGCTGCACCGCATGGGCGGTTTTATTGACTTTCTGCCCGCCACTGCCGGATCCAAGCACAAAGGACTCCTCCAGGTCCTCCTCCCGGAGTCCCAGCTGACTCATCCGGCGCTGCACGCGCTCCCAGGGTCCTTCTGATGCTTGCATTCCATTCTCTGTTCGCGTACCGAGACCGGATTGCAACCCTCGATTTCTTATGACTGATGCTTACCCCCCTCTTTTTATGGCCGCCTCCGCCGGAGATCTTGAGGCCGTTCGCGGTCTGCTCCCGGAAGAGGATCCCCTGCGCCTGAATCAGGCCCTGTCCCAGGCTGCCGCTCTGGGACATTTTGAGACGGCCGATGTTCTGATCGAAGCAGGGGCCGATCCGAACGGCGAATTCGATCCCCTCTACGGAACTGTACTGTTTCCGGCCTGTGAATACATGAACCCCGAGGGCATCCGCTATCTGCTGGATAAAGAGGCCAACCCGGCCCGGGAGGTGGTGCGGATCGACGGTCCGCGGAACGCTCTGCAGCATCTGCTGCATTCCCATCATCCCTCTCCCCACAAACAGCGCTGCATTCAGATGCTGCTGCAGGCCGGTGCTCCCGATCCCGGCGACGCGCCGTTTGCCATTCACCTCGGGTCACTGGACCGGCTGCAACAGGTGCTGGACCGTGACCCGGACGTGCTGAATCAGCCACTACAGGCCGCTTATGGCCGCTTTCCCCTCGAGGGGGCCACGCTTCTGCATATGGCCGTGGAGTATAACCAGCAGGATCTGGCGCGTGAACTTCTGGCGCGCGGTCTGGACGTCAATGCAACGGCGGTGGAACTGCCCGCCACCACCGGGACAAACCCGGTATGGCCCACGGACCTTATTTCACTTGGCAACCATACTCCGCTGTTTCATGCCAAAGGGACTTCAAAAGAGATGCTGCCGTTCTTACTCCAGCATGGAGCGGCCCCCTCGATCCCGGCTCCGTTTCTCCGGGACGGCAAGACCCTGAAACAGACCCCTCTGGAGTTTTTCGAGGAAGTGGACCGCATCGAATGCACACTTCTGGAAGAGATTCTGACGCTTCGGCAGACCACCTGAGCACTCTGTCTTTGTCCTTGAATCGGCCCCGCCCGCGTTTAGATCTTCCTCATGCCCCCCCCCTATCCCTCTTTTCCCGACAGACTGCCTGAGGCCGCCCAGATTCGCTCCGGTCCGTACAGTGCCGGCTTTGCCCGCACCCGGGAGGAGCTCGAAGAAGTACAGCGTCTGCGTTTTCAGGTGTTCAATCTGGAACTGGGTGAGGGCCTTGAGGAAAGTTTCGCCACCGAACGCGACGAGGATCCCTACGATCAGTTCTGTCATCACCTCATCATCCGGGACGAACGCAGCGGGGACATAGTGGGCACCTACCGGATGCAGGACCGCGCCATGGCCGCTGCCGGCGGAGGTTTTTATTCGGATAATGAATATCATCTGGAGCAGTTTCCGCCGGAAGTCCTGGACGATGCCTGCGAACTGGGACGCGCCTGTATCGCAGAGGCCCACCGCAGTGGACGGGTACTGTTTCTGCTGTGGCGCGGCTTGTTCTTGTATTTGCAGGTCAACCAACTCCGGTACTTTTTCGGATGCTGTTCGCTGACCAGTCAGAATCCGGTGGACGGGTGGGCGCTCCACACCCGGCTCCGCCGGGCGGACCACCTTTCCCCCCGCTTTTCCATCCAGGCACGCGAGGCCTATCAGTGTCCGGCCTGTGAACCCACCGAAATTGATATCGCCGACGTGGTCATGCCCCGCCTTATGCGCCTCTATCTGGATTACGGAGCCGTGATGTGCAGTGAACCCGCGCTGGACCGCGACTTCAAAACCATTGATTTTTTAGCCTTTTTTGACCGATCCCAGCTCCCCCCCAAACTTCTGAAAGTGTTCCAGAAGGATTTGGCATGACCCTGATCGAAGGAGGACGACTCTCGTTACGGGTGATCGGTACTCTGGTCTTTTCCATTCTCATGTATCTGCTGGGGGCTCTCATCCGTTTCTTCACTCTGTGGAAACCCCACGGGTATTACCGGCCCCTGTGCCGGGCCACCTCCATCTGGGGACATGGTGTGGCCCGTATCTGGGGTATGAGGATGAAGGTCGAAGGTGCCCCGCCGGGTCACCCTTTTGTTCTCATCTCCAATCATATCAGTTATACCGATGTGGTGCTCCTCTGCGCCGTCTGCCCCACCTGGTTTGTCAGCAAACAGGAGGTCGGTTCCTGGCCGGGCATCGGGGCACTGACCCGGATTGCCCTGACGGTGTTTATCAACCGCGAAACCCGTCGGGACGTGGCCCGCTTGAATATCCTCATCGCCGGACTGGTCAGAGACGGCGGATCGGTGATCTTCTTCCCGGAGGGCACCACTTCGGACGGAACGGCGATTCAGCCGTTTAAATCCAGTCTGCTCCAGCCCGCCGTGGATCTCGGGGTTCCGGTCCATGTGGCGGCCATCGCCTATCAGACTCCGGCCGGATCCCCTCCCCCGGAATCTCTGGTCGCCTGGGTGGGCGACGATGAATTCGCGCCCCATCTCATCCGTCTGCTCTCTGCGCCCGGCTTTACCGCCCGCCTCCGCTTCGCCGGTGAACCGGTGCAGGCCCCCGATCGCAAAACCCTTTCCCTTCAGGCGCGCGATCTTCTCATCCGCACCCATCGCGAACTGCAGGAGAACGCGGCATGAAACTCATTCATGCCGGAGATCTGCACGTCTGGCGGCACGGAATTCTGTTCTCAGATGCTTTCGCCATCAAACGCTGGCTGGGAGCGGCCAACCTGCTGTTGCACCGGGCCAGTCTATTTCCGCCCGAATTGCGGAACGTGGCGTTGGAGGCCATAGAGGCGGAAAAGCCGGACGCGGTCATCTTCACTGGAGACTTTTCGCAATCCTCACAGCGGAGTGAATTCCAGGAATGCGCCCGGCTCTTCCGGCCTTTGCAGGAACGGTTGGGTGACCGCCTGATCGCCCTGCCGGGCAATCATGACGTCTATACGCCCGGCGCCGTGCGGAAGCAGTGGCTGGAAACCGAACTTCCCTGGGTGCACACTGCCCCGGTGGACCGGGTGGATCTGGATGGGGCGTTGACGGTGGTGACGGTCAATCATTCGCGCCCTTTCCGTCTGAGATCCAACGGACAGGTTGATCCGCGTACCCAGGAACGGCTCCGCGCCACGCTGGAGGAGTGCCGACGGGAAGGCCGGGTGGTTCTGCTGGCCGGACACTATCCGTATGTAACGCCGCCGGAACATCCCGAAACCCCCGATCACCGGTTGCTCGGTGAAGAGGCCTTCAGTGAGTTGGTGCAGGAATTTTCCCCTCCCGTCTATCTGCACGGACACAAACATGTCCGCTGGGCATTGCGTTCGTCCCATACACCGTCCACCCTCTGTCTGAACTGCGGCAGTCTGGGAATGAGCAGCGACCAGCAGGAAAAGCAGGCAGGCTTTCTCTCCTGGGATCAGGAGGAGGACGGAACAGTGCGGAACCTCACCGCGCACCGCTTCACCGGTCAGGGAGAACTGCGGCAGGAACCGCTCTCTGTATATAAGACCCCCTAACGCAGCCGCAGACCGAAATTACGTTTTGCGGCGAAGACCCATGCCTCCGGCAGGCAAGCGCCCCTGGCCGTCGCCGTGCGACAGCACGCCTGCCCGTGCCTCGACGCCTGCCCGTAGGACGCCCCAGCGGCCAGGGGCACGGAGACGGCCAGGGGGCAGGCGAACTACCCGAAATCAAACTCCAGCTGACCGGCCACCACGATTTTCCGGCCATCCGGCACATCCGGCTCTGACGTGTCGTAGACCACGAATTTCACCTGGGGAAATTCCCGGTGCAGTTCCCGCTCGATGTACTCCACCACCGCGCGGACATTGCGGGGATCATCATCGGAAAACCCCACGCTGATCGGTTTGTCCACTCCGCTGGAATGAACGATACGGAAGACATGCCGCATG
>CAZVCO010000141.1:0-3614 GCA_964625795.1 uncultured Verrucomicrobiota bacterium
CTTCAGCATCGAATCTCACGATGCGATGAATGATGAGAGTCTCGTAAAATGGCAACTTCGCCTCCGCTCACTCGCCTGCGCCATTCCGAACGGAGATCCCCTCCGCATCGGATCCCTGATTCGTCAGGTCTGCGACGAGGCGGCCCGCTTACTGCAACTCGGTCCCGGCGAACGATTTATTTTCCTGAACGGTCCCGACAATCTCGAGGTGAGCATGAGTCGTCTCACACCAATGGCACTTCTCATCGGTGAACTGGTCCGATTGGTCATCGCCCACCGAATGGAGGGCTCAACTCCCCGCCTCCAGTTCTCTTTCGCCCCGTCAGAGAGTGACGGACTTCTTCTCGAATTTCTTGCAGAAAACCTTCAGTCCTCCCGTTTCCCTGAAGCCCTCCGGCCCCGTCATGTGCTTCAGTTCGGCACCCGCTTTCTTTCCAAGGTGCTGTTGAAATCGCTGGAAGCCGAATCCCCGGACTCCTGGGTGGTGGTAACGCCGCGGGAAGGGAACTACGATCCGGCTCACCGGGTGACGCATCGGCTTCAGGCCGGTATCGACCGCTTTTGCCTGGCCTGGCATCAGGAGCCCATGGTGCCCACCCGTCCGGAGTGGAGGGAGGGATGGCTGAGGGCGGAACGCCGGGTCGAGGAAGTCTATGGTCAGCAGCTGGATGAGGCGCACACCCTCACAGAGCCGGGGATCGCGCGCGCTGTGACCCGGCAGATCCCGGCGTTGCACGGGCTGGTGCTGGGGGCCTCTATGCCGATCCGGGATGTGAACCGGTTTTCCTTTCCCAATCCGCACCGGGTGCATGTGGCGGCCAATCGGGGCGCCAGCGGCATCGACGGCACCCTGGCCACGGCAGTGGGCTTTGCCAAGGGTCTGGTACAGCCGGTCACGGTTCTTTTAGGCGATCTGGCCGCATTGCATGACCTGAACAGCCTGAGTCTGGTGGCGAAGAGTCAGGTCCCGGTCATTGTGATTATCATCAATAACGACGGCGGCGGTATCTTTCACTTTCTTCCGGTGCCGGAATCCGATCCCGCGTTTGACCAGTTTTTCGCCACCGCTCATGGATGGAGCTTTGAGCTGGCGGCTGCGATGTTTGATCTGCCCTATGAACGTCCTGCCGATCTAACCGCCTTTTCACAGACGTACCGCCGGGCGCTGCAGACCTCAACCAGCTGTGTGCTTGAAGTGTGCACCGACCGGAAACGGAATGTGGAGCAACACCAGGCGCTCACCGCCATGCTGGACCTTCCGGCATGATGCAGGTACACGCATTCGGTCCGGAATACGGTCGTCGCATTCTGTGGGTACATGGCTGGATGGGAAGAGGAGAAGAGGGGGAGGGGTTGCAGTCCCTGCTGGGTAACGGAGTTCAACTGATCTGTCCGGACCTGCCGGGGCATGGAAATACACCCCTGGGGGATGCGGACATCCGTTCGGTCACCGGTGAGCTGGCCCGGCTGGCGGCGTCCTGTGAGAGTTGCATCGGCTATTCCATGGGCGGTCGGCTGCTGATGATGGCGGCAGCGGCGTTTCCGCTTCGTTTTTCACAGCTTGTGGTGGAATCGGCCCATCCCGGACTGACCACCCTGGAAGAGCGGATGGAGAGGCAACAGACGGATGCCGCGCGGGCGAGGGAGCTTTGTGAAAAAGGGCTCAGCGATTTCTGCTCCTCCTGGTATGCCGCTCCGATGTGGGCAGGGCTTCCCCCGCCGAAACGGAGAGGGACGGCGGAGGAGTTGGCCGCCGCGCTTGAGCGGTTCAGTCTGAGCCGTCAGCCGGATCTCCGTCCCTGGCTGCGGACCACCCGCAACCGGATTCTCTGGCTTGCGGGATCACGGGATGCGCGGTATGTACCTTTAGCAGACTGGGTGCGGAACTCGACTCCGCATCAGGTGATCTGTCTGGACACCGGACACAACCTGCATGATCAGGATCCGGTGGGGTGGGCGGAACAGCTTCAAACATGTTTAACCAGGAACGAGACAACAGAGGACAACGCAGTATGACAGACATTCCAGATTGGAAAGCCGAGGGTGAGTATGAGGACATCCTGTTTCACAAAGCGGAAGGCATCGCAAAAATCACCATCAACCGGCCCGAACGCCGCAATGCCTTCCGGCCTCAGACCGTGCATGAGATGCGTCACGCCCTGAATAACGCGAGAGACGATTTATCGATCGGAGTGATTATTCTCACCGGCGCCGGCGATCTGGCCTTCTGCTCGGGAGGCGATCAGAAAATACGCGGGGACAAAGGGTATAAGGATTCCGACGGCATGCATCGCCTCAATGTCCTGGATTTTCAGCGTGAAATGCGTCAGTGCCCCAAACCGATCGTAGCCATGGTGGCGGGGTATGCCATTGGCGGAGGGCACGTGCTGCACATGCTGTGCGATCTGACCATTGCGGCGGACAATGCCCGCTTCGGCCAGACCGGTCCGAAGGTCGGGTCCTTCGATGGAGGCTATGGGGCCAGTTATATGGCCCGGATTGTCGGACAGAAAAAGGCCAGGGAAATCTGGTTCCTCTGCCGTCAATACGACGCGCAGCAGGCTCTGGACATGGGACTGGTGAATACCGTGGTGCCGCTGGACAGGCTGGAAGAGGAAACGGTGCAATGGTGCCGCGAGATGTTGCAGAACAGTCCCATTGCCCTGCGCTGTCTGAAAGCTGCCCTCAACGCGGACTGTGACGGACAGGCGGGACTGCAGGAACTGGCCGGTAATGCCACGCTGCTCTTTTACATGAGTGAGGAGGGACAGGAGGGGCGCAACGCCTTCAATGAAAAACGTCCTCCTGACTTCGGGAAATTTCCCAAACTGCCATGAGCCCTCTGGTGCGGGGACTGCTGCTGACCGTGCTGGCCGCGGGGTTGTCGGCCTCCGAACCGTATTTGCGGATCACTCCTGTACCGGCCATCGGCACGGACTGCCTGGAGGTGGCGGTCCGCAGTTTTGAGGTCGGAGACTCCGGGCGCCGCGTCCAGCTGGTGGCAGTGTCGCATGTGGGAACGGAAGCCTATTATCAGGGCCTGCAGGGACTGCTCAACCGGGCCGGTCTGGTTCTATACGAGGGCATCGATGGTGATGATCCCGGTTTCCGGGCTCCCCCGGCCGACAAAAAAACAGATGGCCCTTCGCTGCAGCGTGATCTGGCCCGGGCATTGGGACTGGTCTTTCAGCTCGATCTTATCGACTACTCTCCGTCCCATTTCATCAACAGTGACCTCAGCTCGGCTGAGTTGCTCACCGTGTTCGAAGGAGGGGAGATCGGTGAAGAGGAGATAGAGACTCAGGCTCGGATTGAGAATCTGATGGACACCATGGAGCAGAAGTCAGTTTCGGGGCAGACCGGGGCGGCCGCGTTGGAGTTTTTGCAGGGACGACCCGGCTGGAGCCGGGCGATGCGCTGGGCTATGGTGCAGATTCTGGGATCGGTGCGCGGGGACATGACCTCTTATGTCGGTATGCCGGAGCATATGCGTTCGTGGATGGAGGTGCTGCTTACCCGGCGCAATGAGGTGGTGATGGAGGACCTGCGGCGGTATCTTGAGGAGACGGAGCCGGGGGAGACGGTCGCGGTATTTTACGGGGCGGCCCATATGC
>CAZVCO010000141.1:3653-5640 GCA_964625795.1 uncultured Verrucomicrobiota bacterium
AGAAACAGTCGGTAAAATGGTTTGTCGCCAGACAGGTTCACACCCTCGAACTCATGTCCGGAATGTCCGCCGGAGAGGATTCGGACTGATGCCGGCAGGCAAACTCTTCATAAAAATTTCACAGCTTTCTTACGGGGTTGGGGTTGACCGCCATGATTGAAGAGTTTTTGATCCAGCAACCTTCGTTCGCTCATGGAATCTATCCTCGATCAAAATGTTGTCCTGGTGCTGAACCGCAACTGGCAGGCGGTGAATACCACGACCCCGGCCCACGCCTTCTGTCAGATGTCCGCCGGCAATGCCATGGGGCTTGATATTGAGGGAGACAACCGGATGGTGCCTGTTGCCTGGGAGGAATGGATTGAGCTGCCCCCGCGGGATACGGACTGGACGGTGGGAGTGGTCAAAGGCGAGCTGCGGGTGCCGCGGGTGATTCTCGCCACTCATTATAATAAAGTGCCCATGCGCCATCCCAAATTTTCGTATCAGGCCATTCGGGACCGGGACGATGGACGGTGCCAGTACACCGGGCGTAAACTTTCCAAAGGCGAGGGGAACATTGATCACGTCGTTCCGCGGTCCAAAGGCGGCAAAACCTCCTGGAGCAACTGTGTGCTCAGTTGCAAACAGGCCAACAACCGCAAAGGAAACCGCACCCCCAATGAGGCAGGGCTTCGGCTGCTGAAATCTCCGGATGCACCGAAAGTGCTTCCCATGACCCTCTTTTTGCGGAACGTGCATGAGATTCCGGAATGGGAGCCCTTTCTGATCAGGAAATCCACCGGGGCGTAAATCTGGAGATTTTTAAGCTGTGATATAATCATAAGAAGGCACGTTTTTTATCAGGCCTTTTCGTGCACATCCCGGAATTGGTACAAAACTAACGGAGGATGGCCTTTCAGGCCGTCATATATACGGGCAGGCGGGCGGGAACGCCGTCTCCGTGCATGTGACGGCCTGAAAGGCCATCCTCCGTTGGTTTTGAGAGCCTGAAACTTCTGGACGGATGGGGGTGGGGGTGTCAGAATATACTCTTATTCCCATGGAGACCTTATGACGTATTCAACCCGATCCGGATTCACTCTGATTGAAGCCCTGGTGGTTATTGCCATTATCGCCGTGTTGGCCGGTATGCTGTTCCCGGGGGTCAGCCGCGCGATCACGACTGCCAAGAGGAATGCCGCCATGACCGAGGCCACGGTGTTGGCCACGGCCGTTGACATGTATTACCGGGACTTTACCTGGATGCCGGTGGACGCCTCTGATCAGGGATCTGATGACCATGAAAACAACCAGCCCGTGACGGCAGCGCGATCCAGTGAAATTATCCAGGTTCTTACTGCCACTGGAGGTGACTTGGATACCTTAAATCCCAACCGGAAAGAATATCTGGAAATGGATGTGATTAGCTCGACCGGGGAATTTCTGGATCCCTGGGGTAATCAGTATCTGATCAAGCTGGATCTTGATTTTGACGGCAAAGTCACGTTGCCTTCCGGAACAGATGAGTACAATACCCGCGCGATTGTAATCTCCGCCGGTAAAGACGAGACGGTTGGCAGCGATGATGATGTGGCCAATGTTCTCATTGGCGACGACTGATCCGACTCCCCTTTTCCTCTCTGATCCCCTCGTATTTATGGCTGGATTTCTTTTTGTCCTTTGGCTGATCCTGCTGGCCGTGCTTCTGCTCGGCGGAGTGTTTCTGAATCTGCTGGGGCTGGCCGGCAACTGGGTGATACTCGCCTCCATGGTGGTGCATACCCTGTTCACGGAGGCCGGGATGCGCACCAATATCGGTGCAACGGCTTTGGCGGTGCTGCTGGTGCTGGCGTTGCTGGGGGAGGTGTTGGAATTTCTGGCCGGCATGCTGGGCGCGGGAAAAGCAGGGGGGAGCCGGCGCGGGATACTGCTTTCCTTTGTGGGTTCACTTATCGGGGCCGGATTCGGATTCGGCCTGGGAAATGCGGTGGTGCCCGTGGCAGGC
>CAZVCO010000141.1:5711-8094 GCA_964625795.1 uncultured Verrucomicrobiota bacterium
AGCTGTGCTGGGAGAGACCTGGAAAGGCCGCTCTCTGGAGGAAAGCATGGAGGTGGGCAGAGGAGCGTTTGTCGGACGCCTCATCGGCACCCTTTCCAAGTCCTTCATCGGCAGCGCGATGTTCCTGATTTCCCTCGGAGCTCTTTTCCTTTGAGTGCAACTGCCGGAGTGTCTTCGGAAATTCTGTAACCACAAAAATCACATAAGGCGCAGAACCTTGTTCAGTTGAACTTATGTAAGAAGTTGAAATAGATTTTTGCGTCTTTTGTGACTTCTGCCTGCCCGCGCGTGGCGCCAGCCACGGCCAGGGTGGTTCCCCAAAAACGTATCCGGTTTTCGTAAACGGCTTCAGAAGGTTTTCTGAAAGGTGAGCCCTTTGGTGGAGGGCAGGCTTATCCCGCCCCCGTCCCATTTCAGAACGGCCTTCTCCGGTTCCACTGTCCATTCCAGGGGGCGTTCCGGCTGACGGTGTTTCAGAATGTTGACCATGGCCAGGGTCACCTCCACGCCGTCCCCCCGCTGAAAGTTCCAGACCTCGTCCGGCTGGGCCAGACGGTTTTCGTCGTAAATGGACTCCGTGGGCAGCTCGTTCAGGGTGGCGACCGCTTTCTCTTCAGAAGAAGACCTCAGGGCCTCCAGCACGACAGGATTCCGATGGACGGCCGCATGGAGAAACGGTTCCCAGTCGGTACGGGTCAGATCCCGGTAGGCATAAAAGGCCAGATCGACCACCGGGTGGGATTCCCGCATTCCCTCCAGGGTTTCGATGATCCGCTCACGTCCCCATTCCGCATCCAGTTCGATTTTCGGGCTGGGAACGAATGTTTTCCCTTCCGGCAGGCGCGGTTCGATATGACAGAACTCCACCAGAAGTTTGCTGACGTCCCGGGCCTTGGCGTTGGTGCAGCTGAAGGCGTCCATCAGGGTGGAGAGATCTTTCGGATCATTGAGGTCCAGATCCGGGTTCTGGTTGAAGAAATCCTCAAAGGTATTGAGGACGATCCGTCCCTCGATCGGTGAGGCATAAAATTCAAAGGAATCGATTTCATCCAGCAGTTTCTCCCGGGTTTCATCATTCACCCGGTAACTGCTGCCATGTTCGTAGGCATAGACTTTCTCGGCCTCGATATACCGCTGGCCTCCATGCCGGTCCTGACGGATCTGGAAACATTTCTGCAGATGGGAGTACTGACGCAGGAAATTGGAGAGGATCTCCATATCGATGGTGGTGGTCAGGTAGTCCTTCAGGTTGTTCACCCCGGCGGCGTAGGCGTCCGGATCAATGGTCGCCTCCGGATACATGGTGTGGATATAGCCGGTGTTGTTTGCCACAATGGTGACTTTTTCGTTCCGAATGGCCCGCTGAGCTTTCCAGGAAATCTCCGTGCCGTTGAACCACATTTTCTTGGTCACGATCCGGCGGTTGTTGGTGATGAATCCGCCCATCTCGTTGATAAAGTTCTGGGAGTGCAGGGGGGTGGCCAAGAGGAGAATGTCATCGAGAGAGACCCCGCCGATTACAAAGAGGGCCGCAGCATAGAGAGTGGACAGCGAGACACACTCCCCGGCACCCATGGCGTACCCTTCTTTGAATTTAAAGGCATCCATGGCCTCGATGGTTTCGGTTTTCCAATAGGGAATGATCTCGTCGGTGTACTGGTCCAAACCGAAGTGGCGCCGGATATCCAGATCAAAATAATATTTGTCGCCCTCGTAACCAAAGAGCGCATTGCTTTGCCGCAGGATCTCCGGATCGACAATGCCCTCAAACCGCTGCAGCTCTTTTTCCTTGGTGGTGAGTCCCCAGGTGTCCAGATCAAGATTGAAGTCGTAGGCGTCCATGATGTACTGCTTGAGACGCTGGACGCGGCGGTTGGTGGATTTGCCCTCCACCTTTTGAGCCCAGTCGTGCTCCTTCCAGGCCCAGATCCTCGGGGACATGATATTGGACAGCACCAGGGCGTAAAGCAGTTCCGGAAACACAAAGATCTCCATGTCTCCCAGGGTGACTGCGCTCGAATACTTTTCTAACCAAGTTGTGTAATCTTTTGCTTGTGTGTTCATGATGTGTCTCGATTTACTTGCATGATGACGTTGCCGGTGCAAGAGTTTGACGGTACAGGCTGTGCCACCAACCGTTCCTTTCCAAGTATCACATGACGGAAAATCCAGAAAATCCAGAAACTCCTCAAGAAGAAGACCTCAACTCGTTGATCGGCGGTTTTGACTTTACCCCTGATTGGGCAAAAGAGGAGCCGGGAGTAAAGAAAACCTCTGTGTCAGCAAAAGGCAGAGACGGCGGCCGGCGCGGAGGCCCGCGTCCTCCGAGGGAATCCTCGCGCGGACATCTGAAAGGAGTCCGGGTCAAACCCCGGCGCGATTC
>CAZVCO010000142.1:0-5318 GCA_964625795.1 uncultured Verrucomicrobiota bacterium
ATCAGTGCTGGTGCTCTGCGACACCAACGGCGGGACCCTGCCACATGAAGTTTTTCAGATTACGGAAACGGTCCGTCGCGAACTCGGCACGCCCATCGGCATTCATGCTCACAACGACGGCGGCTGCGGGGTTGCCAACAGTCTGGAGTCCATCCGGGCCGGGGCGGAACACGTGCAGGGAACCATCAATGGCTATGGTGAGCGCTGCGGCAATGCGGATCTGGTGCCGGTGCTGGCCAACCTTAAACTGAAAATGGGCAGGAACTTTGCCACCGATGTCCGGCTGGAGGCGCTGACCGATCTGTCCCGGAGCATCGATGAAATCGCCAACCAGCGGGTGAACCCCAAAAATCCCTTTGTGGGGGCGGATGCCTTTGCCCACAAGGCCGGGATGCATGTGGACGGCGTCCGCAAAGTGGCCGGAAGTTTTGAGCACATTCCGCCGGAAACGGTGGGGAACAACCGGCATATTCTCATTTCAGAACTCTCCGGCAGCAGTAACGTGCTGATGAAAGTGCTGGAGCTGGGCATGGAACTGGACAAGTCCTCGCCGGAAGTACGGGAGGTGCTGGCCGAACTGGAGCGTCTGGAGAACGACGGCTATGAATTTGAGGGGGCGGATGCCTCCTTCCGTCTGCTGGTGCAGAAAGTCCTGAAACATCACAAACCGTTTTTTGACACCCTGAGTTACCGGGTGATCAATGAATTCCGTCCCGACGGCGGGGATCATCTGGCCGAAGCCTCGGTGAAAATCCGGGTCGAGGGAGAGGACGAATACACGGTGGCGGAAGGGGACGGACCGGTAGCGGCGCTGGACGAGGCCCTGCGCAAAGCGCTGGCCCGCTTTTATCCCTCCATCGCCTCGGTGAAATTGACCGATTTCCGGGTACGCATCCTGGATCCCGAACACTCCACCCACGCCAAAACCCGGGTGCTGATCGAATCCACCGACGGCGAACGCGTCTGGAACACGGTCGGCGTTTCGGAAAACCTGATCGAGGCCTCCTGGGAGGCCCTGGTGGACAGTGTGGAATATAAACTTTTTTTAGAGGAATCCTGATCATGATGGAAAAGAACTTTGACGCCAGCACGGTGGAGGACACCTGGTATGCCCGCTGGGAGGAGGCCGGATGTTTCGCGGCCGACCCCGAAGCCGAAGGGGAACCGTACAGTATTGTGATTCCTCCCCCGAATGTGACGGGAAAACTGCATATCGGTCATGCCCTGAATAATTCGATTCAGGATGTGCTGATCCGTTGGCGCCGAATGTGCGGCGATAATGCGGTGTGGATCCCCGGAACCGACCATGCCGGAATCGCCACTCAGAGCGTGGTGGAGAAAAAGCTCAGAGAAGAGGGGGCCAGCCGGCGGGAAATGGGCCGTGAGGCCTTTGTGAAACGGGTGTGGGAATGGAAGGAGGAGTACGGCGGCACCATCATCAATCAGCTGCGCCGCATGGGTTGCTCCTGTGACTGGTCCCGCGAGCGTTTCACCATGGATGAGGGACTCAGTGACGCGGTGAAAGAGGTGTTTATCCGCCTTTACGAGGAGGGACTCGTCTACCGCGGTAATTACATCATCAACTGGAGCCCGGCGCTGCAGACCGCTCTGTCGGACGACGAAGTGGAGTATGAGGAGGTCAATGGAAAGCTGTATCACATCCGCTATCCGATTGAGGGAGCGGAAGGAGAGCACATCGTGGTGGCCACCACCCGGCCGGAAACCCTGATGGGCGACGTGGCGGTGGCGGTGAATCCCCGCGATTCCCGTTATGACGATCTGAAAGGAAAGAACGTGATGCTTCCGGTGATCGGCCGCGCCCTGCCGGTGATTGAGGATGATTATGTCGATCCGGAATTCGGAACCGGTATCGTCAAAATCACCCCGGCACATGATCCCAATGACTTTGAAATGGGTCAGCGGCATGAGTTGACGCCCATAAATGTTATGAACCCCGACGGCACCATGAATGCCGAAGCCGGTCCCTATGAGGGCATGGATCGTTTTGACTGCCGGAAAAAGCTTCTGGCGGATTTGGAGGAGCAGGGGCTCATAGAGAAAATTGAGGATCATGTCCACCAGGTGGGACATTGTTACCGCAGCGGCTGCGTGATTGAACCCCGTCTGTCGCTTCAGTGGTTTGTGAAAATGAAACCCCTGGCGGAACGGGCGAAAAAAGTGGTGAAAGACGGGGAGATCACGTTTGTGCCGGAGCGCTGGAACAAGGTGTACATGAACTGGATGGACAATATCCGGGACTGGTGCATTTCCCGTCAGTTGTGGTGGGGACACCGCATTCCGGTCTACTATTGTGACAGCACCGGAGAGATGTGGGTCTCCCGTGAGACCCCGACTGAATCGCCCAGCGGTGCGACCGATATCCGTCAGGACGAGGACGTTTTAGACACCTGGTTCTCCTCCTGGCTGTGGCCCTTCAGCGTGCATGGCTGGCCGGAGGAGACGCCTGCGCTCAAGACCTGGTATCCGTCTGCCACCCTGTCCACCGCCCCGGATATCATTTTCTTCTGGGTGGCGCGTATGGTCATGGCCGGAACGACGTTTCTCGGTCAGGTTCCTTTCCGCACCGTGTATCTGCACGGCATCGTGCGGGACAAAGAGGGCCGGAAACAGAGCAAAAGCCTCGGCAATGCCATGGATCCGCTCACGGTGATTGATGAATACAGCGCGGATGCCCTGCGGTTCAGTCTGATCACCCTGAACGCCACCGGTCAGGATGTGAAAATCGGTGAAAACGATTTTGAGATGGGTCGTAACTACAGCACCAAGATCTGGAACGCCGCCCGCTTCCTGGAAATGCAGGGCGGGACCGACGGAGTGATTCGACCCGAGCGTCTCAGCACCGACGACCGACACCTGCTGCTCCGTCTTCACCAGACCATCCGCAAGGTGAATCAGCATCTGGAGGCCTACCGCTTCAATGACTACTCCCATGAGCTCTACAGCTTCATCTGGCATGACTACTGCGACTGGTATGTCGAATACGCCAAAGAGCCGCTGAATGGTGATGATGAGGCCCGTAAAGCGCATACCCTGGCCGTAATGCACACGGTGTTCCGCACGTCACTGAAACTGCTGCATCCCCTGATGCCTTTCCTCACAGAGGAACTCTGGCATGCATTGAACTATGGCGGAGAAAAGGACTTCCTCATGAAGGCCCAGTGGCCGGAGCCTTTCAGCAAAGAACAACGGGAGGACTGGAAACTGACCGAAGCCAATATGACCTTTGTGGAGGCCAAACGGGATGTGATCCGGGTGGCGCGTCAGCTGCGTTCCGATTACAACCTGAAACCCTCTCAGGAAATCTCCTACGTGGTGCGCCCGACCGGTAAGGATGTGGCCGGCCAGTTAGGGGAGGACCTTCCCTCGATCAACCGCCTGGTTCGCGGCACGGTCACACTGGATCCCGACTACAAAGCCACCGGTGCCGTACCCGCTCTGGTCAGCAAGGCCGGCAATGTGTTTATGCCGGTGGAGGGACTGATCGACGTTGAGGCCGAAGTTGAGAGACTGGAGAAACAGGTCAAGGAACTCGAAGGGCACATCGACCGGGCACATGCCCGGTTGAATAACGAGAACTTTATCTCCAAGGCCCCGGCCGAGGTGATCGAACAGCACCGCGCTCAGCAGCAGGAGCTTATTGAAAAAGCCGACAAAGTGCGGGGGCTCCTCAAGAGTTTGCAGGGGTAATCTGCTGAGAATACTTTTGCAGGTTTCCTATTGGAAATAATGTGCGTGTATGGTTATATGCGTTTATGCGAACAACCGTGGACATTCCAGATTCGTTATATCAGGCGGCTAAAATTAAAGCCGTGCAGAAAGGAGGCACCCTGAAAGAGATCGTGATTCAGGCACTTCGGCATGACTTAGAGAAGAATCAAGGGGTTTGCGAGCCTGAGAATCCTTACTGGGGGAATCGTGACCTGTCCCCGGGGATGAAGGATCAGCTTTCCGCTGGACAGAACGAGCCGGGGCAGACGTCGACACATCTTCTTTCTGAAGAACGGGATTCGCGTGATGCGTCTCTTCTTTGATACCTGTTATTTGTATAGAGTCTACGCAAACGAACCCGGTGCTGAACAGGTTCGTGAACTACTGCATGACTGTGAAACCCTTTGTTCCGGCTGTCATGCACGGGCTGAATTTGCATCGATTCTTTTCCGTAAACGAAGGGAGAACTCATTGTCTCTCCAGCAAACCATGGAGAAGCAGGAGCAGTTTCTCAAAGAGCTTTCCGAAGGTCACCTTGTTCTGTTTCCATTTGAAGAACCTGTATTCCGCCTTATCGAAACGGTGATGAATCATGCTGCCGCTGACACCTTTCTTCGTGCGGCAGATGCCCTTCATTTATCCGTTGCTGCAGTGAATGGGTTTGAGGCGGTATACTCGAATGATCGGCATTTTCTCGCGTCCGCACCACTTTTTGGATTGAAGCCGGTTAATGTCATTGAGGGTTAAAGTGAAATCCCTTCGCCATATCTTCTGGGACTGGAACGGGACCCTGCTGGACGATGCCTGGCTGTGCCGGGATGTCATGAACGGGATGCTGCGGAAGCGCGGGATGCCGGAAATGAGTGCCGAACGTTATCAGGAGATCTTTGATTTCCCCATCGTTCATTATTATGAGCGTATCGGATTCGATTTTGCCAAAGAGACCTTCGAGGATCTGGGCATGGAGTTTATCGAAGGCTATGAGATCCGCCGATCCGAAGCCGCCCTGTATCCGGATGTGAAAGACTGTCTGAGCCGGGTGAAAGAATACGGGCTCGGACAGAGTATTCTCTCCGCATACAAACACGACACCCTGGTCACACTGGTGAACCAGCACGGACTGGATGCTTTCTTCCATACCCTGCATGGCCATCACCATATTTATCCGGTCGGCAAGGCACCGCAGGGGAAAAAGGCTCTGGACGAACACGGCCTGGACCCGGCAAGCACCGTGCTCATCGGAGATACGGCCCATGACGTGGAAGTGGCAAACGAGCTGGGGATGCAGTGCATTCTTATCCCCGGAGGCAATCAACCCGAGGCTCTGCTGCGGACACTGGATGTCCCGGTGGTCACGTCCCGCACAGAAGCACTCTCCCTGCTGCTGTAAGAAAAAATGGTCGGAGCTTTACCCGCCGGAGGCGGGGACTGGATTGACGGCCTTCGGCCTCCCGCAGGCAAGCTGCGGGCATACTCGCTTCGCTCGTGAACAAACCAGCTTCGTCCCGCTTTGCGGGATCGCCGTTTAAGGGCAAAAAAATGGTCGGAGCTTTACCCGCCGGAGGCGGGGACTGGATTGACGGCCTTCG
>CAZVCO010000142.1:5418-6942 GCA_964625795.1 uncultured Verrucomicrobiota bacterium
CAGCTTCGTCCCGCTTTGCGGGATCGCCGTTTAAGGGCAAAAAAATGGTCGGAGCGACTGGATTCGAACCAGCGACCCCTTGCACCCCATGCAAGTGCTCTACCAGGCTGAGCCACGCTCCGACCGAAAATCCTTTCGGAAGAGTGAGACTGATAGAGGCACAGGCACGGGTTGGCAATCTTTTGTTTACATTTTCCGAACTGCGGATGTCGTTCCACGGCCCCGGCCCCCGTGGAGAAATTCTCTGTTTTATTAGAAGATCTTCATTTTTCTGCGGGGGCCCCTGGGCTCATTCCTCGCACGGGCAAAGGCAGAACTACAGCTTCATGACTACCAGCTGGCTTTTACCGCCAGATGGAAGCCGCGGCCGGGGCCGGGGACTTCGTCTCCCGCCTTGAGGTCCCCCTCGGGGAGAAGCGCTTCGCGGGTGAGGTGCTCGTGGTAGTCGCGGTCGAAAAGATTTTCGATCCCGGCCTCGATTCGCCAGTGGGTGGAGAGGGTTCTGCCTCCACGCAGATGAAAGAGCGCAAAGGATGGGGTCTCGTCCTCTCCGAATTCCGGATTGATCCGGTCCTGCCGGGCCGCGAATTGTCCTCCGAATTCCACAAACCATACCGCATCCGGATGTTCCCAGCGTAGAGCGGCCCGAAGGTCCAGCGGTGGTATTTCAGGCAGGGGGTGGCCACCGTCGGCGGTTTCCGCCCGCACAAAGGAAAGGCTGAGAGGAAGGGTGAGTCCGCGGGGCAGCGCCACGACGGCGGAGGCCTCGGCTCCGAACAGCTCCGCATCTTCGTTAACGGTGCCTTTGACCCGGTCGATCCGGCCGTCTGCATTCACATCCAGCATGGCGACGGTGGTGGGAAGAAGATAGTCCTCTACCCGGGCCGCGAAGACGGCCGCACCCATGCGGTGGGAGCCCAGAGTCCCTTCGGTCCGCAGTTCAATCTCCCATTTGGTCTCGGGTTCCAGTGATGGATTTCCCACCCCGAATCCGCCAGGCACCGGCCCGAAGGAGAGGTAACGCTGCGTGAGATTCGGGACCGCCTCCACCCGGGACAGACCCAGTTGCAGCGTCCAATCCGATTCAAGGACGTGCTTGAGGCTCAGATTTCCGGAGAAAAGGGTATCTTCATTTTTGATCACGCCCGGGGTGCTGCCCCCCACCTCGACCCAGGCATCCTCCACCGTGGTGGGTCCCACGCCGGGACCGGGGACGATGGTGGATCCGGCTTTGCCGGCGTCCTGCTGAACCCGGTCTGTACGGACTCCGGCGGTGAAGCGGGTGTCGGGACTCACCGACCGTTCCCATTCGGCGAATATCCCGGTCTGCTCCTGGCTGAGGTCGGGCCAGATGGGGTCCTGAAAGGTTTTTCCCATCATGACCATGGTGCGGGTACGCAGGGCGTCGCGATCCAGGGTCGAACTGTCGACGCCCAGGCGGAGATCTCCGTCCTGTACCCGCCAGCTGCTGAACAGCGAAGCGCTGAAGCTGCCGAGCGCGCCGCCGACTAGACCGAGCAACAT
>CAZVCO010000142.1:6952-8006 GCA_964625795.1 uncultured Verrucomicrobiota bacterium
CCGTCTCCCGCAGCGCGGCGGTGAGGTCGTCGCTGAAGCTGTCGGCCGCGGAGGGAGTGGAGGCCTCCACCATCCGCCGGTTTGCCTTGTCCCGGTTGTCCATGAGATGGTCCACCCTGCCCAGTCCCGTGCGCAGATGGAGTTCCTGCAGGCGCTTGGCGTCGGGCGACCAGGTCAGCTGGCCGGTGTAGATGTTAGTCTTGGCGTAACGGCTGTCCATGGGCAGGGCGATGTAGTCCACGTCCTGATCATAAATCCAGCGGGTGCCGAGTTCCAGAGTCAGCGTGTCGGAGAGCCGGGTGTTCAGAAAGGCCCCGGCTTTTTCCGAGTCCCGGTTGGCCTGAACCCGGGTCCCGTTTGCGGATTCGTAATCGCCGGAGGATTCCACCGACCCCTCCAGCCGCAAGGCCGTGGTGGTGCAGGCGGTCAGCGCAGGCTTGCTGTCGCGCAAGGCGGCGCTGGAACGTTATGCCTTGTCCGAGGAAGAATTCGGGTTGTGGGAAAAAGCGGTCGAAGATCACGGTATCGAAGCGCTGAAAGTGACCGCGCTGCAAAGGTATAGACAACCATAGGTAGTATGTGTTCTTTATTGGCGCACGGTAACCTTGAATTAACGCTTTTACCGGAAGCTAAGGTTAACGATGACAATGGAGAACCCTATGCGCGTCCTGCTTGTTGAAGATGACCAGACCACAGCCCGCTCGATAGAGCTGATGCTGACCCATTCGAACTTCAACGTCTATTGCACCGATCTGGGCGAAGACGCGGTCGAACTCAGCAAATTGTATGATTACGATCTGATTCTGCTGGACCTGAACCTGCCCGACATGGCGGGCCTGGATGTGCTGCGCCAGATCAGGCTGGCGCGGGTCGATACGCCGGTGCTGATCCTGACGGGGGATCTGGACACGGATACCAAGCTGCGCGGCTTCGGCGGTGGGGCGGATGATTATCTGACCAAACCGTTCCACCGCGAAGAACTGGTCGCGCGCATTCATGCGATCATTCGCCGCAGCAAGGGGCATGCACAATCCGTCATCCGCACCGGGCCGCT
>CAZVCO010000143.1:0-7456 GCA_964625795.1 uncultured Verrucomicrobiota bacterium
AAATCCAGCGTGTCTGCCATTCCACCACGCGCCCGCAAAAAAAAATGGTGGAAGCTCAGGGGCTCGAACCCTGGACCCGCTGATTAAGAGTCAGCTGCTCTACCGACTGAGCTATGCTTCCGCGATGTTTATGCAACAAAACCGATATATGGGCAAGCTCATCCGACCGTAAATTCTACTCGCGCGAGAGAATATCGACCAGGTTTTCCCTTGAGGCCCTTACGGCGGGATAGGCACCGAATCCCAGCCCGGTGGCAAAGGCGGCGGTGAAGGCGATCAGCATGATCCCGGGTTCATAGACGATGGGGATATCCAGCGGAACGGAAGCCACCGCCACACCGCCCAGGGCAAGGAGCACCCCCGCCACCCCGCCGGCCATGCTCAGGAGGATGGACTCCACTAAAAATTGGTTGCGGATATCCTCTGCCCTTGCGCCCACGGCCCGGCGGATTCCGATTTCTTTCAGCCGTTCCGTCACGGAGGCCAGCATGATGTTCATGATGCCAATGCCTCCCACCACCAGTGAAATCGCACTGATGCACAGGGAGAGGATATCCAGGAGTTTCTGGGATTCCTGTTTGGACTTCAGCAGGTCGAGTGGAATCATCAATTCAAAATCCTCCACCCCGCGGTGAAGCGTGTCCAGTACCCGCCTGATTTCTTTGCCGGTCTCCGCCAGTCTGTCCTCCTCGGTCAGTTGAAGCTGTATTTCGTCCAGTTCGCTGCGGAGGGGTTGAAAGGTGAAGCGGTTCAATATGGTCACCAGCGGGACCAGCACATCCCGGTTGGCGTCATTGGCTCCCACTGCTTCCAGCTCTGTGGTGTCCACAAAGCGGTTTTCCAGTACGCCAATGATCCGGAAAGGCTGGCCCCCGATCCGCAGCGGGGCGGAGAGTGCGTCGGCGGGGGTCATTGATTCCGGGACCAGGGCATGGCCAATTACCGCCACCCGGTGGTTGTGCTCCTGATCGACCGGGCCTAACATCGTGCCCGCTGCCAGGTTCAGATTGTTGACCTGCAGATAGTCACCCTTTACCCCCCGGACCTGGGCCTCCCGCATTGGATTCCGGTCCACTTCGACCTCCAGTTGCATGTTCCGCACCATGGAAACCGCCTGAAGGCCTTCGATCGACGTACGGAGAACGTCAGTATCCTCCCTTCGTAATCCGGCCGACCCCTGTCCCCGGGCTTCGTAGAGAGCCTGTTCCTCCAGCCGTTTATCCTGCACCCGGATGAGATTGGAGCCCAGCGCCCGGATCTGGTCGGCCTGTTTCTGTTTGCTGCCGGCGGAAAACGAGGACATGGCAATGACGGAGGCCACGCCGATAATGACCCCCAGCACGGTGAGGGCAGAACGCAGCTTATGCGACAGCAACCCCTCTCTGAGTCCGATCCTGAACATGTCCTGGAGCCCCAGCCGGCTTTCCGAACCGGCTTTGGCTGAGCTCTGCGAGACTTCCGGTGAATGGCGTTGCTGATGGTCCTCCACGATTTTTCCATCCAGGAGAGTGATGTTGCGTTCCGCATGAGCCGCGATATTCCGATCATGAGTCACCAGCAGCACCGTAAGCCCCTGCTGATGAAGCTCATCGAGCAATGCCATGATTTCACTGCCGGTTTTGGAGTCCAGCGCCCCGGTAGGCTCATCGGCAAAAAGAAGGTCGGGATGATTGATCAGCGCCCGGGCAATGGCCACCCGTTGACACTGCCCGCCGGACAGTTCGGAGGGAGTGTGATCTTTCCGGGCCTCCAGTCCCACCCGGGCGGCCATCTCAGAGGCCCGGGCCAGCCGCACCGCTCTGCTCTCTCCGGCGTAAGCCAGCGGCAGGGCGATGTTTTCCAATACCGTGAGGTTCGGCAGGAGATTGAACTGTTGAAACACAAACCCGATCCGCTGATTACGGATGGCGGAAAGTTTGGCGTCGGATGCGGTCGACATGTCTTCCCCGGAGAGGTGGTATTCCCCCTCAGTGAGCCGGTCGAGGCAGCCCAGCATGTGCATCAGGGTGGATTTCCCGCTGCCGGAGGCTCCCACAATGGAGACAAATTCCCCCCGGTTCACTTCCAGGTCAATACCGTCCAGGGCATGAACCTGATGTTCACCCATGGTGTAGGTTTTACGGGCGCCTTTCAGTTGTATGACCGGGTTCATGATGAGGGCTCCGCACCGGTTTCTTTCACTCTATCCCCTTCCCGGAGACCGCGGGTGACCTCAAACCGTCCCTGCAGATCGAAATCACCCTCCACGGTCACCGTCTCCACTTGTCCGTCTCTACTCCGCACCACCTGATAGGGCGGGGAATCGGTAAGCAGCGCGGAGCGGGGAATGAACAGCCTTTCTTCAGGCGGTGCCACTTCAATCTGCACGTGGGTGGTCATGCCCGGCATGGCATTGGGGTTGATCTCCTCCAGATGAACATTGGCCCGGAAGAGGGCCTGGCCAATGGGCTGGGCCTGGCGGTAAAGAGGACTCAAATCATCACGGTCCTGCCCGACCTCGGATACGGAGGAGATCGTGCCGGAAATTACCTCGTCCGGGTAGGCGGTCAGGGTGGCCTGTACCTTCTGTCCCTCCTTCACGGCCGACACGTCACTTTCGTGCAGCATCAGACTGAGAGACAACTGCGAGGGATCCACCACCGTGGCCACCATGTCCCGGGCATGTATGTCTTTTCCCACACTTAATGGCTGCCAGGTTTTACTGGACCAGGAATAATCCCGGAACAGCCGGAGGATTCCCTTTACCGGAGACCGGATCACCGCATGTTCGAGCTGCTCGCGTTTATCTGCGATCTCCTCCTCCTTGTGCTTCAGTTCGAGACGGAGACCTTCGAGCTCCAATTCCTGAATCCGGAGTTGCAGTGCCTGCTGCTCCCCGTTCCGTCTGACCTCTTTTTCTGCCTTATCGACCGCGGCCTGGAGGGTGAGACGCTCTTCTTCCGTGACAGGCTGACCGGCCAGGGCAAGCTGACTTTGTTTCTCCTCGAGGAAGGTCCGGGCGCTGGCCAGTTCCAGGGTCAGCCGGTCCAGTGAGGATGGAGGGGCAAAGTTGCGTTTCACCAGTTCCTTCTGCCGTTCAATTTCGGCCTGTTTCTCCTCCAGATCCAGTCTGGCCAACTCCACCTCAATTTCCATGAGGGCACGTTCCTCCGGCTGAAGTGGGGTAGTGCCCCATTCGAGTTCCAAAGCAGCGTGATCGCGCTCCGCCAGTTTGAGGCGGGTCTGAATAGTGAAACTATTGGTGAGAACGGTGTACTCTGCAACTTGTGAGGTGTAATCCTCTCGGGTCTGTTCCAAATCCTCCAGTTCGGCCTCCAGCTGATTCTGGAGTTCCTCCTGGTCAAATCTCAGCACGACGTCTCCCGGTTTCACCGGAGTTCCGTCCGGATGCAGTTCCGTGACGGTCCCCCGGATGCGGGTTTGCAGTTGAACGAGCTCTTTGGCCTCCAGGGTACCGACTTCGTGCAGGATACGGGGAGAACGGTCCACCAGGACGGGATGCCAAAGATCGTCCGGCCGGCTGAGGGTGATGCGCACAACCCAGACAGTCGCCGTCAGCAGAAACAGCGCGGCGAGAACAGGAAAGAGGTGGCGGAGCTGTTTCATTTTTCAAACGGGAAAATCAGTTGTGCGACGGCCCCCGGTTTCAGCGGATCTCCCCTGCGGGAATCCACCACCACTTTCACCGGCAGGATTTGCTCCCGGGTACTTTCCTGGTTGCTGTAGACGCTGGTGGCCTGTGTGTCCTGGCTGGCGGGTTCCAGTAAGGAGCCGATCTCTGTCACCCTTCCCACCGACTGAAGGTTTCCCTCGCTGGGGATAACCACCTGAACCTGCATGCCGGGCTTTAATTTGTGAACATAGCGTTCCGGCAACGGAACCTCTACATAGACTTCGCGGGTATTGGAGAGTGAGATCAGCACACTCCCCGGCCAGATGCGCATCCCCGGCCGTATTTTGCTGGTGCGCACCCCGTCCCAGATTTTCGCGTATTTGACCAGACCGGAGACCGGAGCGGTCAGGGTGAGGGACTCCTGTTGATCTCGGGCCTGCCTCAGCCGCCGTTCATTTCGTCGTTCACGCCGGATCCGCCATTGGAGACGGGACTGCAGTCTGGAGAGATCACGTTGAAACCGGGCCTCTTCTCTGGACAGCGCCTCTTCTGCCCGCAACGCATTTAAATCGGCCAGGTCTTTTTCAATTTCAGTGGCACCCTCGCGGGCCGTCTTCAGTGCGATTTCCGCCCGCTCCAGCTCAAGGGTTCTGCGCTTCACATCCCGTTTCCTCCGCTCCCGTTCTGCCGGTGCGGTGAGTTCAGGGGTCCGGTCGCCCCGGGCAAGATCTGCCTCAGCAATCTCAAGCCGGATTCGGGCAATGTTCAGATCCATTATGGCTTTTTCGACCGCACTGTCTGTATCACGGGTGAGGACCAGTTTCCGTTGAAGGTTGGCAGTCTGCACCTGATTGGTGGCCGAACTGAGCCGGAACGTGCTCTCGACCCGTTTCATGGCCAGCTCCTCTTCGGCGGATTCGCGGTCTCCTGTTCGGCGTTCCGCATCTTCGATATGATTTTTGAGACGGTCCTCAATGATCTGGCTGTCCAGCCGGACGACCACGTCCCCTGCCTCCACCTGCTGATTCTCGGGATGGGCCCAGGTGATTTTCATGTCCCAGGATCGCACCCGGGGCGCCGTGACGGCCCGGCTTTCCAGCGGAAGGAGTTCGCCGCTGACCGTGAATCTGTCCCCGGCTTCCAGCTCAACCCCTTCTGCTTCCTCCGGCCAATCACCGTCCGACTGCAGTTCTGAAGGCGGCGGATGAGGAGGAGTGAGGACAAATCGTCCGCCCTGCACTACGCCGTCCACCGGCTGATAAGTGCCATTAACGCTAAGGTGGGGCTTTCCGCCCTGATACGTTACCCAGGAGAGGGGGACGTGATGGCTGTCCAGAGGACTCCGCGACCGCAGGGTTGCCCATCCGTAGACGCCAATCGGCAGTTGATCGGGAGGGTTGAGAAGTTCCACCTCCACATCCACTACCTTGACCCCAGTGGACAGTTCGTCATCCTCCACCGCATCCCTGGAGAAGGGGGAAACGGTCAGTAACCGGCCCTGCAAATGTTTGCCTGGCATCATGTTCAACTCCAGTTCCACCGGATCGCCGATCTTAAACAAATGTCGCTTCTGTTCAGGAATCACCCCTGAAAACGCGATGGTTTCCGGTTCGGGAATTTCCCCGATCACCATGCCCTTGGATGGTTTCCCTCCTTCGGTAAGGATACGTTTGAGTTGAGGTGTATACAGCAGCACGCCGTCCCGGGGGGCCTTCAGGGTGCCGAAATTCAATTCCTCTTTCCGGTCGTCCAGCTCCTCCCGGATATTTTTCACTCGACGGGCTCTGGAGGCCTGCTGGATACCGAGGATGATTTCCTCTGTGGCGATCTCTTTGTTCAGCTTGTCGATTTCAAGATCGAGATTCTCTATGCGGAGTGAAACCAGCTCCAGATCCTCCGGCCTGGCAGGGCGGCTGCGGATTTTCAGCATCTGTTCCGCATATCGGGTGCGGGCCGCCTGCATTTCCGTAGACCATTCCGCCTGTTGGACCTGAAGGGGTGCGATCAGATTACGGTCGAGACGCTCCCGCATGGTCTCCAAATTCTGTTTCTCCGCATCAAGCCGTTCACGCGCCACATTCCACCGGCCGCGGGCGATGGAGATATCCTCCTCTTTCGGGAGCGAATGCAGATAATTCAGCCGGGCCTCCTGAATCCTCCGGTTATCCAGGAGGGTTTCACGCCGGTCGATCAGATTCTGCAGGGTGGACTTCATTTTCGCCACGTCCTGAGCCGAACGGTTGTCCTCGGTTTCCAGCCGGTTTTCCAGATTGTCAATGCTGTCGAGGGTGCCCTGCAGGTCGAGGGTGAAGACCACGTCACCTTTTTCCACCCGGCGCCCTTCCTCCACCCGGTCTAACAGCTGGACCCATGGGATGGGGTTGGTAATCACCGCCCGATCACGGGCAAAACTCTGAACCCGGAACCGAACAGAGGGCGGGGGCAGCTCCTGGGCAGGGAGGCATAAGGCTGCACTCAGAGTGCAGAAAATAATCAGACGAAGCATGCATGAAAAGAACGACATCCTGTTGGAAAATCAAGCCTCACCGGAAAGGAAACTTTTTTTGGCGGCTCGGGAGAGTCTCCGGGTTCCTGGCAATAAAAAACCCCGCCCCGAACGAACGGGGCGGGGAGTGGAATCAAACCGGAAAGGCGGTCAGCTTTTCACGGTGTTGATGATGGCCGCCGCAACTCCGTAGGGGTTTGCGTTGGAGGCCGGGCGGCGGTCTTCCAGCCAGCCTTTCCAGCCGTTGGCCACGGTGGCCACCGGGATCCGGATGGAGGCGCCGCGGTCGGAAATCCCATAGCTGAATTTGTCGATGCTCTGGGTTTCGTGCAGACCGGTCAGACGCTTGTCGTTATCGGATCCATATACGGAGATATGCTCCTTGATGGTCTTTCCGAACTTCTCGCAGATTTCCTTGTAGGTCTCTTCGCTTCCGCAGGTGCGGAGGGTGGAGTTGGAGAAGTTGGCATGCATGCCGGAACCATTCCAGTCGGTGGCACCCAGTGGTTTCGGGTGGTACTCAATGGCCACGCCGTATTTTTCACCGATGCGTTCCAGAAGGTAGCGGGCGACCCAGATCTGGTCTCCGGCCTGCTGTGCGCCTTTGGCAAACACCTGGAATTCCCACTGACCGGTGGCGACTTCTGCGTTGATGCCCTCCACGTTGATGCCGGCATCCAGGCAGGCGTCGAGATGTTCTTCGATGATTTCGCGTCCAAAAGCGTTTTTGGCGCCCACGGAACAGTAGTAGGGTCCCTGAGGAGCGGGATAACCGCCGATGGGGAACCCGAGAGGACGGTTGGTGTCGGTGTCCCACAGGAAGTATTCCTGCTCGAACCCGAACCAGAAGTCGTCGTCGTCATCGTCGATCAGAGCACGCATGTTGGACACGTGGGCACTGCCGTCGGCGTTCAGAACCTCGGTCATGACCAGATAGGCGTTTTTGCGAAGAGGATCGGGGAAAATCGCGACCGGCTTCAGGAGGCAGTCAGAAGAATTGCCTTCTGCCTGTTCGGTGGAACTTCCGTCGAACGACCACATGGAGCATTCCTCCAGAGTGCCGCCGAAGTCTTTTTCAATTTTGGTTTTGGAACGGAGAGACTGGGTGGGCTTGTAGCCGTCCAGCCAGATGTATTCGAGTTTGCTAAATGACATAATGTGTCAGCTCCTTGGATGGGTTTCAGTGTTCAGTGACAGAACGTGTGTACGGTCTGTGCAATAAATTCAATCTTCCACTAAGCAAACCTAATGCCAAAGCGGTAGTGGTATTTGAGTGTGATCTGTAATGCCTTAAATATTAATAACATACGATTCTTCATAAATTTCGGATGCTTAAA
>CAZVCO010000143.1:7466-8004 GCA_964625795.1 uncultured Verrucomicrobiota bacterium
TGACATAAACTGATTTTTAGTTTAAATTTTGTGCAAAATTATACGATTTTTAATCACAAGGATAGGATAATAGTCATGTTTTTAATAGAAACTATAATAAGGAATAAAGTATGAGAATTCACTGACATACACCTGTATTTTTAACATACGATTCTTTATAAATTTCGGATGCTTAAAAAGGGAGTTAATTGAATACAAAATTGTACACCTCAGACGGGCGATATCCGAAATTGTCGTTACAAAAACGAGGTGAGCAGCATCGTAAGGAGTCCACCCAGGAGCAGGGAGCCGATGATGGCGGAAAGAAGAATATTGCGGCGTTCCCAGTTCAGAAAGCGCTCCCAGTTGGAGTAGTCGTGGGCCGAGACCTCCTCATTCAGGAGAAAGGCTCTCAAGTCCTCCACCATGTCCATAAGAGAGCCGTACCGGTCGGAGGGGTTTTTCTGAATGGCCCGCATACAGATGGAGTCCAGCGCGGGGGGGATTTTCCGCTGCGGGGCTTTTTTGCGGGGAGGGACAGGATCCTGGTTTTTAATTT
>CAZVCO010000144.1:0-4446 GCA_964625795.1 uncultured Verrucomicrobiota bacterium
ATAAGGTCGGTACGCATAGGAGGACAGCCTGGGGGGCTCTGCGTACTGCAGGTAAAGATCTGCATCACCGCTCTCCCCGTTCATCTGAATCATGACCCGCTGAATCCCCTCCCCGATATCGATCGGAATCATGATCCGCTCCCCCTGTTGGCCGGACAGGTCGCGGACCACCTCTCCACAGGTCAGCGGTTCCGGATAGGCGAAAACTCCCTCCTCCTCTTCCACCAGTTGCACCGCATAGTCAGAAAGGGTCGGAATCGCCTCTGCCAGAATCTCCAACCGGTTGTCCGGAGAGGGCGGAGGAGATTGAGAGCGGAGAAAGGAAGGCAGCCAGAGGATCAGACAGAACACCCACCACGCACGTCTACGGCATACCTTACTGAATGCAGGACGCGCGCCTCCGGCGGGCCGATTATTCCCAGACGTAATGATCCTTCTCATCCCTTTCCAAATCAAGTTCAGGGTTTCCGGCACTGGAAGGCTTCACCTTGCGGAACAGAGGGCGCGAATCGCGGTCGGTCGGAGCGAAATCCTTGTGTTCAAAATGATTGGAGGATGATTTCTCCTCCTGGGGAACGGATTTTGCCACCGGGGCGGCTTTGGCGGCCGGAGGAGCCGCACGCCCGCCTGTCCCGTGCAGACTGCTGGATTGGTGAGGAAGGGAGGAGCGGGAGGAAGACCCCGGCCGGGCAGCGGGATGGCTGGATTTCGCTGGCCGGAAGTGCATGGCGTGTTCCTGTTTCTGGGCACGTTCCAGTTCTTTCAAATGCTTTTTACGCGTATGGGAATTGTAAAACGCGGCAATTCCGAAAATCACCGAGAGGATTGTGGCTATCACTCCGGTGATGCTGAGAAGGCTCTGATCAATTTGAGCGAGAAGATACATAAAATCGGTAGGTGGGAGTCAGAAAATGACGACACAGGGTGAAACGGGCTTTCACAATGTTCATCCTTAATAAATTATGGCCAAAAACCAATAAAACAAAATGGTTTTCATCATTGCGTTCCAAGTGCTCATTCCTATAGATTTTGCCCAGTCTTTGCAATCAATCCCCCCTATATTCCCCCATGAAAAAAATCCTGGTCATTGACGATGAAGAGCCCATTTTGCGGCATTTCCGCGAATTACTCCGGTTACTTCAGTATGACCCCGTCACCGCGAATAACAGCGACGACGGCATTCAACTTGCCGAAGAACTGGATATTTCGCTCATCATTACCGATCTGTGCATGCCCGGAAAACTGAGCGAAGTGGAACATGTACGGAAACTGCGGGAGGTTTCGGGAGACACTCCCATTATTGTGATCTCTGGCTATCCGACTCCGGAAGTCATGGCGCAGTGCGAAGACCTGGGGGTCGCGGATTTTCTCACCAAACCTTTCGAACTCTCCTTTGTATCCGGTATTCTTGAAAAAGTATTTTCCGGGGAACCTGCCGGGAACGAATGATCACGAAGACGCTAAGTGGGATTCCGATGCTGGATGAACCGTACGGCGGCGTGTTCAGTAACAGAAGCTTTCTGGTAACCGGTGCGAAAGATACCGGAAAGACGGTTATGGGCCTCCAGTTCGTGCAGCAGGGATTGGAACAGAGTGACCGCTGTCTCTACCTCAGTACCATGGTGGCGGATGATCTGGGCATTCTGGCCGAATCCCTGGGCTTCAAACTGACCGCTCATATTGAGTCCGAAGCCCTCACCCTGCTGGAATACGAGTCCTTCATGCATGGCTCCGGCGCCCCTGGACTGGACATGCTCCCGCCGGAAGGGTTCGAGCAGCTGCGGGAAATTATTCATGTCAACTCCATTGAACGGGTGGTGCTCGACACCGTCCTGCCCTGGGTATCCGTCCGCGACCCGGAACGAATGCCGCAGCAGGTCTTCTCCTTCACCCGTTCGCTCGACCGTCTGGGCGTCACCACCCTGTTGACCCTTCCCAAACCGGTCTCCACCCTGGCCTTCCGTCTTAAAAAGTCGATCGAGGATGTGGTGCCGGTCTCCGTCCTCCTGCAGCCCGCCGGACCTGAGGGCCCCTCCACTTTTCAGGTGGTGAAATATCTTGGCGAGCAGAAGCTGGTCGATAAAATGCCATACCGTATCAAGAAAGGTGTCGGCATCACGGCGGGAACCTCCTCTCCGGATGCTTCTGAACGCCCGGCCGCGCACCCCGGATCGTCTGCCGGCCAGGAGGCCGTTTCCAACCGTCCCCGTTTTTCCAACATCCGCTTTTCAGCCCCCTCCTCAACACCGGTTTCCTCTTCACCAGAGGCCTCCATGCCCGAATCCCGTCCGATTGAGGATCACTTTGAGCAACCTCCCGTCTCCCCTTCCCCAACACCCACTTTTGTAAAACGGGCATCAGAGCATGACGCCGGCAGTCCGGCCGCCGCCCCTGATGAACCCGGCTCCAGTCGGGAGAAAGATGAGGAAAAGCCAACCTCCGCCCCGGCCCCGAAAGAGGCCAGACTTTCCAGCATATGGAAACCCCAGTCGGAAACCGCTACCAACCGGAATCCCTCCGGGTAACCCCAGCACGCTGCCCCTATGTATCTCGATTATTGGAATTTAAAAGAAGCTCCCTTTCAGAATGTGGCCGATGCCCGCTTTGCCTACATGTGCGCCCAGCACCATGAGGGACTCGCGCGGCTGGTCTATCTGGTGCAGAACCGGAAACTGGGCGGAGTACTGACCGGACCCTACGGCGTTGGCAAAACCATGGTGCTCGAACTGCTGGCTCAGGAAGTCCAGAAAGACTCCACCAGCCGCTATATCCATATTGACTACCACCCCAGCTCCACCATGGGGATCGCCCGCCAGCTCACCGCGCTGATGGGCATTAAAAATGAAGTGGGAACCATGGAGGAGCCCGGCGATCTGCTCACTTATCTCCGGATGGAGGCCGAACGTCTCGGTCATACCACCCTGGTCATTGATGAAGCGCAAATCATCAAAAACTCCGAAGTGTATCATTTTCTGCACCTGCTGATGAATCTGACCATCCGCAACAAGGACGGTTTCAAAACACAGCCGGCCTTCACCCTGATTCTCTCCGGTTACAGCGACATGACCCGGCTCCTCAAAGAGGACGAATCGATGTGTCAGCGCCTGCAGATGGTCTGGAATCTGGATCCGCTGGATGATGAGCAGATCCTCGAATATATTCAGCATCGTATCCGGGTTGCGGGAGGCGATATCTGGATTTTCGAACGGGATGCCGTGAAGGAGCTGGCCAAACGCCATCATATTCCGAGACGGATCAATAATATTTGCGATGTGGCCCTGATGCTGGGGTACGCCTCCAATCAGCGCGCCATCGGAACAGACCTCATGCTTCAGGCCATAGAAGAGGCCAGTTCTCTGGAAAACCACCTGGAACAGGACGGGAACTGACCAGGGACCTGGCCCGCATGGGCCAGAGAACTGGTAGCAACGTCATAACTGTATGTAGTGCAGCCACAAAAAGGCTCTAAAATCTGTAGAGCAGACTTCCGGTCACGTTATGCTCAATGTATTCATTGGTGGCATTGACCAGGAACGCTCCGTTGACCTCAAAGCCGTTTTCCCATCTGCGCACCAGGGTGGCGGAAAATCCCAACAGTTTGTTCCATCCCTCATCCGGCTGAAGCTCGCATCATCCGAATATTTTTTGACCTGCTCTTCCGCCACGGCCTGTAGATTGAGAAACTCCTGTATGTCCTCATCCCTGGCCCGTTCTTTTTGAAAACCCAGATGTCCCCGGAAGGAGGCGGTGAAGTCCGGGAAACTGCGCCGGATTTCCAGAATTAAATAATGGCGCTGTTCCCAGAAGGGAGACCAGTACAGATCCGACTCCTCGTCCGTCGTGGTGATCGAACTGTGCATACCGCCCCAGATATCGAGACGCTCTGAAAGCAGAAAAAGATTCTCCACCTCCGCATTCACAAACGAATTGTCATCGTTATAAAACGAAAAGCTGCCGCCGCCAGTGGCCTGCCACCAGTCACGCACCAGCCAGATGGAACGCAGGACCACTTGATCATAGGAAACCAGTTCACGTGCAGACGGAACCACGCCGTGATTAAAGGCGGCGACAAAATCCATATTCGGATACGGCCTCCACTGATGCTCAATGCCGTAGGTCACCTCATCCTCCTGCCGCCGACGGTCGATCAGGTTCAGGTCGAAAAACCCCAAACGTGCAATGGTGAAAGATCCGCTGTCGTGAATGTAGCTGAGCTGCCCCTGCACATGTTCAAACTCCGCTTCAAATTCCACCTGATCCACGCTGTTGGACCCGAAACTGAAACTTTCCGTAATGGAAACGGTTTCACGTGCGGTGACCGGCCGACCGTCCACAATTCGGCGGACCGACCGGGTGGCATCCTGGGTAACCGACTGAAACACCTCAAACACCCGGTTGGTTCCGGTGTTGAAGCAGGGCTCAAAGCGCTGAGGAGAAAAGGCAGAA
>CAZVCO010000144.1:4456-7997 GCA_964625795.1 uncultured Verrucomicrobiota bacterium
GTCAATCTCCCCTTCCGAGTAGCGGGCATGCAGGTTCAGCCGCCGGTTCAGACTCAGACCGGCAAACGCGCCGATCTCCTGTTCGTCAATCACATCATTGGCCCGCACACTTCTTCCGTCCACCCCGATATACGGATTCGTCAGACGGATCAGCGACTTGTCTTCAAGCCGCTCGAGCTCATTCGCGTTATCCTCCACCGCATCAGGCAGCCGGACCAGACGGGCCAGATTCCGCTCCACGTACTCGGTCAGCTCCCGGAGATCCTCCTCCGGATATCCATCCCGGCGTAACAGCTCGAGATTCTCCATGGCCATATCAAACCGTCCCTGCAGAGCGGCGATTTCTGTGCGGAGCCTGCGTGCAACAAAGACGGGATGCTGCTGATATGCCGCCCGCAGCACATCCCGGCCGGATGCACCCAGTGGCGGTTCATAGCGCTTGAAGAGAAGAGGATTGTCCCCTTTGACGGAATACCCGAAGCGGTACTGGACAAAGCCCCGTTCATAAAAGATCTCGGCCTCATTCAGAATGACCTTCATCACATCGAACATTTCAATATTGGTGGTGTTTTCCTGACCCACTTCTCCATAGGGATAGGCCACGCTGTTGATGTCCTCCAGCGGGATCTCCAGTTCACGGGACAGCACGATCCTGGACTGCTCAAACTCCTTGCGCAGCCGCTGCTGATACTCACGTAATGTCTCCATGCGGTCAAGCTCCTCCACATACAGCCGGTTCGGCAATGGCAGTCCCACCCGGGCCTCCTCACCATCGGATCCCTCCCCCTCCACCGGAAATAACTGACCGGCATCCCACAGGTGACTCTGGATTTCCCAGCGGCCGGTGGCCATGTAATCCCGGATCTCCGCGAAGTTGGAGACAAAGCGCTGCCCCTGCCGTATCACATCCCCCACCCCCACAAACATGGTGAATACCGCCCCCAGCTCCCGGGCAATCTGCGTCCCGTAACGGAAGGAGCTTCTCAGCCCGTCATCAAAGGTGACCATCACCCGCATTTCCGGCACCACATCCTTCAGCAGTTCCGGCTCCTCCTCCTTCTCACCCGTCCAGGAGTATTTCACCCCTTCCACCACGCTGTTCAGCCAGGGCCGGTCCAGCTCCACCGGAGGCGGCTCGTTTTTGGAGTCAAAATACTCCGGCAGTTCGGAGGGGGTCATGAACACAAAACCGTCCCGCTTCAACGCCATCACATGCTCCCGCACTTCACGGACAGAGGGCATAGTGGAGAATTCACTGGGGGAGAGTCCATGGTACAGCAGTCCGAACACCGCGCCGCGCGCCCCCTCACGCTCCAGCCGCTCCAGCGCCTTCAGCGCCAGCTGGAAATCCCCCCGGGCAAAATGAATCCGGGACCAGTACACGTGCCGGAAGGGATTTTCCGGGTTGAAACTGCGCAGATTCTCCAACAGCAGCTCCTCAGCCGCATCCAGATCATTCCTTCCCATGAAGGACTCAAACTTCACCCATTTGGCCCGTTCATTGTTCGGATTCAACTCGTCGAGGATAAAGTCGGCCACCTCCTGTCCCCGTGCGTATTTCTGAGCCCGTACCAGAAGCTCGGCGTAAAACTGTGCAGACTCGACATTATTCCGGTCGAGGTTCCAGGCGTCCCCGGCCGCGTCCACCACCTCCTCGAGGGTGAAGATCGTGGGGCTCTGGGAATACACCGTATTCATGTACACCGATTTGCGCTGCGCCACCCGCACTTTATTCTCCGGATCCTCCGTGAGCTCCAGGAGTTCGTCCAGCCGGTCCACCGTCTGATAAGGCCGGTCCTGGCGGATCGACAGCGAAATGAGAATGTTCATCGCGTCGAGGTTGTTCGGGTCCAGCTCCAGCACTGCCCGGGCATCCTCCGCCGCCTCATCCAGCATTCCCAGCAGCACCTCAATATTGGCCCGGGCCAATAAAAACCCCGCCTGACCCGGAATAGCCTCGATGATCTGATTCCAGTGAAAAAGACTCTCCTCGTATTCCTCCTTCCCGATCAGACTCCAGGCCAGGTCTATCTGAACGTCCAGCCGCTCCGGATCTTCGGCAAACAGCTCTCTGAGAATCTCAATGGACTGATCCCAGTTCCCGTTCCAGAGATACACCTGCGCCAGATTTTTGCGGATCTCAAACTGCGCGGGATTCAGCTCCAGGCTGCGCTGATACAAATCGATGGCCTTTCGGAATTCAAGATCACGGGTGGCGACCTGCCCCAACAGATTATATCCCTGCGGTTCGTTGGGCGCGATCTCCACCAGCTGCGTCCACAGTGCTTTGGCATCGTCCTCCCGGCCGGTCTGCCAGTAGGCCCATCCCAGTGCCTCCCACGCGCCCAGGAGGGTGGGATCCTCAAACATCCCATCCTGAACATTCACCATGCCCGCATACATGGCGTCCCGGGCTCTGGCGAACTCCTCCTGCTCCTCCTGACGGCCCGCCTGCACCGGGAAATTTCCCTCAACCTCAATGGTGATTCCTCCCGGCAGCGTAATGGTCTCAGTGGCCTCCTCCGCCGTCTCCCCGGCGTCAGACGGTCCGGTCTCCTGGGACAGGAGCACCTGAAACGGCAATGGAACACAAAACCCGGCGAGAAGTAGTCCCACCAGGGGCGCGGGGAGAAAGTGTTTCATCATGCGGGGTCCTTACGGGGTCTAAAAGAGTTCGTTGACAAAAGCCTCGGCCACCAGATCCGCACCGGCCCGGGCCAGATGAATGCCGTCCGGCTCCCGCACCTTGATGGGCCTTCCCATGTTGTCGACCAGATACGCGCTGAACGTGTCCGGCTTACGGGTCAGAAGCTTGTTGGTTTCAAAAAAGATCACATTCTTCCTCTGCCCGGCCAGGGCTTTGGCCACCTGATTGATGGTGTTCACATACTGATTGAGCTCATTGTCCCGCATCACCGGAAGCTCCAACCAGTAGACCACCGTCCCCTCCCGCTGGGTCAGAATATCCATCATCTCCCCCATGCGCCGGGCGTATTCGGTCATCCACGCAGGTTCACCCGGCTGCAGCAACCCCTCGGACGACTGCATGGGCTGCACATCATTGGTGCCGAACCAGACCATGGTCACATCGGGCTCAAATTCAGTCACCAGCTTTTCCGCCTTGGCCATCCAGTCGAGCGCATCCAGCCGGGCCAGACCGGAACCGATGGAGGGCTCCGCCATCGCGGTGACGCCGCCCTGCTTCCGCAGCGCCAGCTGGGTGGCGTGGGCCGTGACCTTCATCATGGAATCCCCGATAATCAGAACCTTTTCCGGAGCGGCCCGGGAAACGGTCAGGGCGGAGAAGAGCAAAAGGAAGGAGGTGAACAGGGGGAACGGTTTCAGGCAGAGATGTCTCATGGGATTAGTCCTTTCGTAAAGTTTCAACTCCGGCCCGGAGACGGTCCAGGCCAAGGCGGGTGCTGATGTCATAGAGTGGCTGAGTGGCCGCCACCCAGATGTCACGGGTCCGGCCGAATTCCCGGTTGCGCGCGTCTTCATGCAGAAAACGGCCATTCAGCAACGTGGCGGCCACATAAAA
>CAZVCO010000145.1:0-1027 GCA_964625795.1 uncultured Verrucomicrobiota bacterium
GATTCGGATGAGTTCGTCCTGGAGGATGAGAGTGGCCGAATCAAGATCTACATCGGCTGGAAAAACCGCATGCCAGTGGCCAAGGGCGACAGCGTCAAGGTCTGGGGTGTCGCTGACGACGATACCTTCCCCGGTTTTCGCCCGGAGATCTATGCTTACCGGATCCAATTGGCCTCCGGCAAGACCATCGACCTGAGCCGCGGACATGATTGAGCCTGACAGCACAAAAAGGACATCTCGATGAAAAAACTGACCATGGACTTTAGCTCCAATGGAAACTGGGCATCCCGCTGGGGGCAGTTCAAAAGCCAGCTGCGGCGCCCCGTGCAACTGACGGTGCCGCTGGGCGCGCTCCTGCTCCTGGGCTTACTGCAAGTGCTCTTTCTGCTACTCGCTCTGGATTAATCGGGCGACGAACCCTGCAGCGAAAACTCGCCAGGTATCCGCCGGTTCGTCCAGTAGAAACCTTTGGCACGGGTCAAGCCGGGAAACCCGGAGCGCAGGAGCTTAAGGAAGGCGGCTTCATCGAAAGGGCGGCGGCTGTTGTAAACAAAACTGTCGAGACCGTAGTCCTTGTGATGGTGCCTTTTTTTTAGCGGTTTCATTTTGCAGACTGAAACCTGCGGGGCTGCTTTCCGTTCCGGTGGGAGCCATCGGTTTGACGTCGCCAAATTCGGTGACAGTCGGCGCTCGTTTCGACGAAGTCCCGGTTTCGTTCGCTTCGCTAACCCGCCCCTCATTGGATAGGATCAGCCGCCGCCAGCGCGCGCTGGTCAAGGTGGCATCCTCGTCGAAGCGTGCTTCGCCGAAGAGCTCCTCCAGGGGACGCTGCTTGTTGGCGGGCATCGATATTGACCTCGCCGAGGTCGTTGACCAGCACGGCCAGATTCTCCGAAGCCCCAGAGGCGAGCAGATGGTTGAGCAGCGTGGTCTTACCCGATCCGAGAAAGCCGCTCAGGATCGTGACCGGCACCCGCTCATCCGGCGGAATTGAACTTTTAGGTTTCCAGAAAAGGAACATTTTTTC
>CAZVCO010000145.1:1037-7992 GCA_964625795.1 uncultured Verrucomicrobiota bacterium
GAAAGCGCAGGATCGGATCGTGGCACGGTCGTTCAAATTCCGCAAATAGGTCGCGAGCCGTTCGGCGTGTGCGCCCGCCACCTGGTCGGTTTTGTTGAGCAGAAGCACATCCGCACATTCGATTTGCTTCATCAAGAGTTCCTCCAGCGGAATTGAACTTTTAGGCTTCCAGAAAGGGAACATTTTTGGCGCTCATTAATGAAAAAGACTTGCAATAAGAAGAGGACGCATCTTCTTCGGCCCTAATGTCGGATTATTTTAAAGCAGGTGCCCTCATTGTGGGTACGGGGCCCGCCGGGTTGGGGTGCGCGTTGAGTTTGCAGCGGTGCGGTATGAAAGACTTGCTTGTGTTGGAGCGCACACGGGTGGGGTCGGGTTTCTCCGCCTGGCCGAAGGAAATGCGCATGATTACCCCTTCGTTTCACGCAAACCCGTTTTTTCAGACGGATCTGAACGCGATTCACCCTGAAACGAGTCCGGCCGATTTGCATGGTTGCGAGCATCCGACTGGGTCGCAATACGCTGCTTACCGTAGAGCGGCCGTGACGCACTATGGGCTGCCGGTGATTGTCAATGACATGAGCGAGGTCAACATCGACGCTCGCTTGGTGGCGGATGGCGGGGCGGAGCTCAGCCGCAAGGAGGAGCGGCTGGCCGAGATGTGCAATGGCTGCATCTGCTGCACCTTGCGCGATGACTTGCTGCAGGAAGTCCGGCGGCTGGCTTATGAGGGGCGCTTTGATTACCTGCTGATCGAGTCCACCGGGGTCTCGGAGCCGATGCCGGTGGCGGAGACCTTTTTCTTTCGGGACGAGGCCTTCTTGCGGGAGTGCTTCGACAGCTGCCTGCTCACGGAAGCGGAGTTGTCGGAGGGGCTCGATGCCTGGGATGGCTTCCCCGATCCCTTCCCCTCCTGGATGGTCGATGCGGCACCGACGGCGGTGCTGCTCGATCCGGCTGGTGTGGATGTCAAGAACCTGGGCAAAGACCTCGGAGCCTTTCTCAAATTCCTCCATATCGCGGGGATCACCGATGGAATACACCGTGAAGTTCAGCAGGGTATGGGCGGAAGCATCCGGATCAACATCCGGGTCACAGGGGTCAGGAAATGTGTAGTCGACGGGAAGGGGATTCCCGTTTTTATCCAGCCACATGGCAACCGTGGTTTTACGGTCGATGCCGCTGCCTTCTTCTTTGGTGCCGGTCACGAAAAGGTATTCGGTCATGTGGGCGGAGATGGGGACGCCGACGTCGTGTTCACGCAGAATTTCACCCACTGCTTTCGCGGCATCCCGCTGAAAGGGGGTCAGTTTCATGGCATTTTTCGCAACGGACGTGGGCCCGGCCTCCGGCTCGGTATCCGGAGTGGCGGGACGATCCACTGCCTCGTAGCGTACCTGATAGACCATGGAGACCATCTCCTCTTTGAACTCCATGATTCCGTGCATGTCGCGTGACACAGGATCCTCCATCACGGTGATCACCATTCCCTCGGTGGGGGTGGCGCGCCAGGCGGTTTTCCCGTCATCGACGAACTCCTCTTTGCTGAGATCGTCAAACGCCTCCACGGCATCAACGTTCAGACTGGAGGGATCGCAAATCCGCTTAAACTCCGCCGAGCCGCCCGGAAAACCGCGACTGACCGTCCGGGTACCGCGCGGACCGGTTACGGTGCTCTTCACTTCGCCCGAGCTGCTGTGCAGCGTAAAGCCGCGGTAGTTCTCCTGATAGACCAGGTAGGCGTCCATGCTCGGGATGTCGGTGACCGCTTTCCATTCCTGATTCGCGCCGCGTATCTGTACGCCGCCCGGAATCGCGCCGGTCTCCATGCCCGGGATCTCCAGTTTCATTTTACCCTGTTCGTAATGGATTCTGTACTTCCAGCCTTCCGGTTCGGATTCCGCGGCATTCAGGGTCAATACCACGCCGACCAGAAGGAGAAGGATTCTCGCTGTCGTTTTCATAAAGTCTGTTGAACGGGATGGGACGTGCAGGCCGGGGAAGCGCACCTGTTGATGCGGCAACGCATCTCTCCCTCATGTCCTAAAGTCCCGGCGCGGCTACTGTTCGGCCTGCGCCGGCGGAGAGGATCCCGATTCTGAACCTATGGTGAAGGAAGGCCGGGGGGTGAGTCAAGGGAAAGCCCGAAATCAGCAGAATCCGGGTGCATTCCATCAAGGGTGAATCTGTCCGCGTCGGTTTGCGGTTGAAAAACCAACGATTTTTGATGGGGCAAGAAGATCACCGGCTTCCCGAAGCCAGGGGTCTCATTCACTCGTCCGGCAAGCGAACGGGGGTCTTCTTCTGTGGAGGGATCGGGCTGGCCTTGGGTCTGGTTCACCCACCAGGCAAGCTGGTGGGGGTCTTGAAGGCCATTGTATCGAACGGATTCTGTCAGAGAGAAGACGCTGCACCGACGGGAACTGACAAAAATTGCGGTGAAATATCTTTCTTCCGCCAATGGCATCGGGATAGAGGGATAGGCTCTATGACTGTGTCCACCCGAATTCATGCCGATCATCTGCCGGGGCTGTACCGCCTGGCGGCGGAGCGGTTTGAGTCGTTGCCGGCCTTTGCCACCCGTCAGATGAACGGCTCATGGACTCCGGTGTCGTTCCGCCGGCTGTATGAGCGGGGTTGTGCGGTGGGAGAGGGGCTGATTTCCCTGGGAGTGGGGGCGCGGGAGCCGGTGGGGATGTTCAGCGACAACCGGGTGGAATGGATGCTGGCCGATTACGGGATTCAGCTCTGCGGGGCGGTGAACACCCCGCGGGGCGTTGATCTGACCGACGAGGAACTGGTGCATATTGTGAACCATTCGGGGATGAAAACAGTTTTTGTGGAGACTCCGCGCATGGCGCGTCGGTGTCTGGAACTGCGGGACCGTCTGCCGGAGCTGAAAGAGCTGATTCAACTGGACGACTCCCGCCCGGCTCCGGAGGGGGTGCGCACCTTGGCCGAGGTGGAGGCGACGGGTCTGGCCCGGCGGGAGGAGGGGAGCACGGAGGTGGAGGCACGCATCTCCGGAGTGAAGCGGGAGGATCTGTTCACGCTGATTTACACCTCGGGCACCACCGGGAAACCGAAAGGGGTGATGCTGACCCATGCGAACATCATGTCGCAGATCGACTGCGTACCCATTCAGCTTTCCTGCACAGACCGCGTGCTCTCCATCCTGCCCGTGTGGCATATTTTCGAGCGCATGTTCGAGGTGTTCGCGATCAGCCACGGCGCCTGCACGTACTATACCAGCACCCGTCATCTGGGAGACGACCTGAAGCAGGTGGAACCCACGTTTATGGGATCGGCTCCCCGCCTGTGGGAGAGTCTGCGCCACCGCATTCTCAACAAGGTGGAGAAGTCGCATCCGGTGCGCCGGGCGCTGTTCGCCATCGCTCTCTTTCTGGGGGTGCATTACAGGGAGGCGCTGTTTGTGCTGCGCGATCAGGATCTGCGGCTGAAGCCGGTCTCGCCTCTGCGGGTGGGGCTGAACAAGCTGCGGGCCGCCCTGCAATGGACTCTGTTGCTGCCGTGGTACGGATTTTTCAATGCGGCGGTGCTGGAGGCGGTGCGGCAGAAAGCCGGCGGGTCGCTGAAAGGCACCATCTCGGGCGGCGGGGCGCTGCCGCCGGAGGTGGACCGCTTTTTCAACGCCATCGGCATTCCGGTGCTGGAGGGCTACGGGCTGACCGAGACCTCTCCGGTGGTGGCGGTGCGCACTCCGGAGCGGCTGGTGAGGGGGAGTGTGGGGCCGCTGATTCCGCAGACCGAAGTGCGGATTGCGGATCCCGAATCGGGCCGGGTGCTGTATCCGGATCCGGAGCATCCGCATCAAGGCCGGGGGGTGAAAGGGGAGATCTGTTTCCGGGGTCCGCAGGTGATGCAGGGCTACTTCAAAGATCCGGAGACCACTGCGTCGGTACTGAATGAGGAGGGCTGGTTCCGCACGGGGGATCTGGGGATGATGACCTTCAGCGATACCTTGAAGATTCTCGGCCGCTGCAAGGCGACCATCGTGCTGCGCAACGGTGAGAACGTGGAGCCCGCACCCATTGAGATGCGGCTGAAGCTGTGTCCGCTGATTGAGGAGTGTGTGGCGGTGGGTCAGGATGCCAAACACATCTGCGCGCTCATTCTGCCCGATCTGGAGGCCTGCCGGGAGGCGGGGTTTGAGGCGGACTCGCTGGAGGAGCTTGTCCGAAGTTCGGAACTGCGTGAACACATACATTCCGAGATTCGGAAGGCCATGTCGGATCCGGCGGAATTCCGGCGGTACGAGGTGGTGCAGGAGTTCCGCTTTCTGGACCGTCCGCTGGAGGTGGGGGTGGAACTGACCAATCTGTTCAAGCTGAAACGGCACGTGATCGCGGAGCGGTATGCCGGAGTGATTTCTGAAATGGTGGAGGGGTCATGAGGAATGGGCACCACAGAGAGCGCGGAGGACGCGGAGGCGACTACATTCTGGATGAGGATGGGGATTGTGATGTGGGGGCTGTGAAGAATGGGCACCACAGAGAGCTCGGAGGTGCGCAGTGAGTAGGTTTCATTTTTCGACCACGGACAGACGCGGACATGCACGGACAACAACTGCAGCCCTGCGTGTCTTTGGTCCGCAGATCGAAATCCATGTGGAACAAATGGAGGACGAGCAATGATTGATCCTGATCTGCAACTGCTTCACTCCATCGACAAGGCCTTGCTGGCGGTGATGATTCTGGTGATCATGTTCGGCATGGGGGCGAGTCTGACGCCGGACGATTTCAAGGGTGTGCTGAAACGTCCGCGGCTGATTCTGATCGGCTTTCTGTCCCAGTTCGGGTTTATGCCGCTGATTGCCCTGGGGCTGTGTCTGGCGCTGGATCTGCCGCCGGCAGTGTCGATTTCCATGATTCTGGTGGGCTGTCTGCCGGGAGGAAGCACCTCAAATCTGTTCGCGTACTTCGCCCGGGGGCATGTGGCGCTGAGTATTTCCATGACCACGGCCTCCACCCTGATGGCGCTGGTGATGACGCCGCTGCTGGTGAACCTCTACGCCGCGCCGTTTACCCGTCGGATTGCCGATGAGCTGGGAGGGGAGGCCTCGTTTGTCATGCCCACCTCCGATATTATTGCCTCCTTGGTGGTGATACTGGTGCCGGTGTGCGGCGGATTGATCCTGCGCCGCTTTTCCCGGGCCAGGGCGAAAGTGGCAGAGGACACGGCCGGTTTTATGGGAATGATCGTTATTCTGTATCTGATTGTCACCACCATGGGCCGGCATTGGCGGCTGGTGCTGAGCACGCCCTGGCCGGTGTATGTGGCCGCCATCGCGCTGGGTCTGATCGGGTTTCTCTTCGGGTATCACGTGTCGCGACTGCTGGGGGCGCATCCCATTCAGCAGCGGGCGATCAGTCTGGAGACGGGAATTCAGAACACCCCGGTGGCCTTCACGATTATCCTGCTCAGCTTTCCCGATTTTCCGCTGCAGAATGATATGCTGTGGACGGCGGTGCTGTATTCGGTGTTTATCATCATCAGTTCCTCCTGCATCACGCTGTGGCTGCGCAAACGGGGTCAGTTCGACTGGGAGGTGTACCGGAACACCCTGATTCACACCCGGCTGTTCGGTCCTGACTGGCAGACCCGGTATCCGGAAGGATTTTTGCCGCCCCGCATCGCCCGGGATCCGTCGCAGGGCGCGTTGAAAGAAGACAGCGTGCGGAAGGACGACGGATAGGGGAGCGGATGTTTTGCGGCGAGGCCGCTTTGCGAAGTGGGAAAGCGGTGCCTTCCACCTTCGCAAGCTTCGGCGGGACATGCCTTCGTCGGGACCGCACTACGCCTCCGGCGCACAAGTCCAAAGATGCTTCGCATCACTATGGCTACGGATGGTATGCGGCGAAGCCGCTCTGGAGTGCGGTCCCGAGCTTGCGAGGTACCGCTTTGTAAAATTTGAAGCAAGACCTCTTCCGCTTGGACCGCACTACGCCTCCGGCGCACAAGTCCAAAGATGCTTCGCATCACCATGGCTCCAAAAAGCTTCGCATCGCGTCCCTTTCACTCCCACACCACCTCAAACTCATCCGGTTCCTTCACCGTGTCACAACGGTAGGAATACACCCGTCGGCAGAAACTGCTCCGGTTATGACGTTCAAACCAGGCTGCGGAACAATACGGATAACACTTCGCATCCTTCACCAGCCCATGCCGGACCGGGTTGCTGATCACATAATGCAGCCTTGCGTAATAACTGCTGTCGTAGCTGATGCAGCGGTCCCAGAACTGATACATTACCCGGCGGCCTTTGACTTGGTCCCGTTTGTTGAGGGCATGCCCGATCCGGGTGTGCACCCGCCGGAGGGTGGCGGAAAGGTCTCCTTCGTCAGGAGCCTGCGCGATAAGGTGATAGTGATTGGAAAGACAGGCCCATGCCTGTGGCGTCCATCCCGCTTGGGCAAAGCCTTCCAGCAGGTGATTCTGAAAGAGGGAGAGTGCGGGTGCGTTGCGGAAGTAGTGGGTTTTGTCCAGGGTGGCCCCGGTAATCATATATACCGCGCCGGGAACAAACCGGTGCAGCGGAGCGTGATGCCAGTCGGTTTCTATCATGGGAGACTACTAAGAGGCTATACATATGAATAAAACAGAAAAATGAGGTTTTCTGAAGGTGGGGGGGTGCGGTTTTTCGAGGTGGGAAAGCGGTACCTCGCAAGCTCGGGACCGCACTACGCCTCCGGCGCACAAGTCCAAAGACGCTTCGCGTCCATGCCTGTTCCGCAAGGGGGGTCGCGGCAACCGACCGGGGAGGGATTGACGGCCTTCGGCCTCCCGCGGCTTCGCGCGGGCCTACTCCGCTGCGCTCCGTTTCAAACCCGGGGGTTCGAACCCCTCCCTGAAGTGTTGAGGGACTGAAAGTGGCGGAGAGGGAGGGATTGACGGCCTTCGGCCTCCCGCGGCTTCGCGCGGGCCTACTCCGCTG
>CAZVCO010000146.1:0-2328 GCA_964625795.1 uncultured Verrucomicrobiota bacterium
CCGACTGGACTCCGTTTTAGAAGAAGGGCACAGGGAGGCCGCGGAGAACGCGGAGTTCTTTTCAAGGGGGTATGTTCACCCAGGATGGTCCATCATGGGGTTCTTCGATAAGTTTTTATTGATAAACCTTATGATTCCATCTTTCAAAACGGGGGTGTTGAAGTTCAAGAGCAGTGCAACAGGCAGCCTTGAAAGTTTGAGATAGGTGAGTGTTTGTGCGGTATGAACTGGCAGCAGGCTGTCCTGGCTTTTCAATTCTAACAATACGGTCTTTTCGACCACAAAATCCAGTCTGTACCCACAGGAGAGATGTTTGCCTTTGTAGACGATAGGAAGAGGCACCTGTTGTTCAAACTCTATCCCCCGCATGAAGAACTCGTGAGCAAGGCATGCCTCGTAACTGGATTCCAGTAATCCAGGGCCGCAATGCTTGTGAACCTCAATGGCTGATGAAAGAATTATTTTAGTTAGACCGGAATACATAATGGAGTCATCCAGAACAGGTGTTCATGTTGAGTTTCATCATGGAATCCATCCCTTTTTCTGGGAATGCGGACATGCCACTCACCCTCCGCGTACTCCCTTTCTCTGTGGTGCAATTCTTATTCATCGGTTTGCGGTACGGGGGAGGGGGAGGCGGTAGATGAGGGGGCGGATGCGGGACAGGTCGTGGGTGCGGGCCCAGAGAGTGACGCGGATGAATTTGCCCGGGCGGGGGGTGTGATAGAGGTGGTCCACCTCGAGGTAGAGATCGACCCCGTCGGCCCGCATCTGTTCAATGGGGCGGCGGAACAGGGTGGGGATATACCCGATGGGTGATTCGTTTCTGTCCCGCAACGGGTGTTCGGGGTCGGTCAGGAGGAGGCGGGTGCCCCGGCCGGGACGTTGGGCCGGCACCAGCCCGGCCAGATCAACATGACCTACAAAAATCCGATCCGCCTGTTGGGAGGTGGGGGTGTCCGATGTGAAAGAATCCGACCACAGGGGCGTGGCGGACATCAGAAGGAGGGTGGAAAAGACGATGTGGATGAGGTTCATAACGGCTCCGGGGTGAGGGTTTACTTACCCGAAGCCATGGGCCTCCGACTTTTCCGCAAAAAAGTTCAGGTTTTTATGGGGAGCGTCCACCAGATGGCGGATTTCTCCTCGCTCACATACAGGCTGTCGGTTTTTTTCAGCACCACCCCGTTCACCCCGGGCGGGGCCGGGGAGGTGAGCAGCCCAAGAACCTCCTGCCAACTGCGGACCTCCAGGGGTTCCGAAGGTCGGAACAGTGGGGAATCGAGGCTTTCGATCATCGGAAAGGCCTGAAGCTGACGACTGTAGAGCGGCATCCCGGTAAGATCGGCGCCGAAGAATTCCAGACAGTCCCATCCGACAAAGCCGGCGGGATCTCCCTCCGGCAGAATCCCTTCGAGGGTGGTCTCTTCCGGTAAGGATGCGGGCGGATCATGGGGGAGGCCCGGGGCATCAATCGCCTGTCCGTAGCGGTCGATGATGGTTATCCCCGATTCTTCAATCCGCAGCCGGACCGGAGTGCCCTGCCACTTCCACTCCACCTGCCAGAGACGAAGCGGTCCCAGTTTTGCGGGATCGGTTTGGAGGGGGCGGGTTTCTTTGAAGGGGGAAGGGTGCATTAGTGCTGGTAAACGTCTAATGATGGTACTCCGCTTTTTCAAAAAACCCCAACAAAAGAGTAGATCAAAAAAATGTGGCTTACAAATTTGTCGAACATGTTTCGGTCATTTTCGGTTTTGTATGAAGATTTTATGTTAGCTTCAACATTGTGCCTCCTTGGCACATGGTTTGCTTACATATATGCGTCCCATGAATACTTCTTCCAGTCATCCCATTTTATCCTCCTACAATCCTGATCACTTTTATGATGAACTCTTTTCCGGACCGGGTGAAGTCCGGGACGGATTCGAGCCGTTAAAGGAGAAGTTCGAAGCGCTGGCGGCGGGGGGGCTGCTGAGGCGTCAGCAGGCTGCGGAGCGGGCGCTGATGCGGATGGGCATCACCTTTCAGGTATACGGAGACGAAAGCAAATCCGAGCGGGTGTTTCCGTTTGATATCATTCCCCGGGTGATCAAGGCCGAGGACTGGGCGTTGGTGGAACGGGGGCTGCGGCAGCGGATTACCGCCCTGAATCTGTTTATCTCGGATGTCTACGGCAAAAAACAGATCCTGAAGGACGGGGTGATTCCGGAGTCGGTGGTGTATTCCTCTTCGGGTTATCTGCAGCCCTGTGAGGGGCTGACCCCGCCGCTGGGGATCTGGTGTCACATCAGCGGGTCGGATATTATCCGGGATCATCAGGGCAATTTT
>CAZVCO010000146.1:2338-6251 GCA_964625795.1 uncultured Verrucomicrobiota bacterium
ACGAGGTGGGCGCCTCGGTCGTCGGCTCGGTGGTCATCAACAAGGACGACGACAGGCCGCTCATCGAGGAGCTCCTGGACATGGTGCTGGAGGACAACCTCCGCTGTCCCTCCGGTGTTTCGTACGTGCTGGCCAACCGCATGGTGATGAAACGCACCTTCCCCGAGATGTTCACCCGCATGGGGGTGCAGCCGATTTCGGACTACCCGGAACTGCTGCTGCAGATGATGACAGACATCAGCCCGGAGAAATCGGAGCGTCCGACCATGGCGGTGCTGACACCGGGCTTTTACAATTCGGCCTATTTTGAGCATGCTTTTCTGGCGCAGCAGATCGGTGCGGAACTGGTGGAGGGTCGTGATCTGGTGGTGAAGGACGGCTGTGTCTGCATGAAAACCACCCGGGGGGTGAAAAAAGTGGATGTGATCTACCGGCGGATCAGTGATGATTTTCTGGACCCGGCCACCTTCCGGCCGGATTCCCTGCTGGGGGTGAAAGGACTGATTGATGTCTTCCGGGCGGGCAGGGTGGCCATCTGTAACATGCCGGGCCCGGGGGTGGCCGACGACAAGGTGGTCTACGCCTACGTGCCGGAGATGATTAAATACTATCTGGATGAGGATCCCATTCTGAACAACGTCCCCACCTATCTCTGCAGCCGGGATGCGGACAAATCGCATGTGCTGGAGAATCTGGAGTCGCTGGTGGTGAAAGAGGCGGATGGCGCCGGGGGATACGGCATGCTGATCGGCCCCAGTTCCACCCAGGAGGAGCGGGATCACTTCCGCGACCGCATCCTGGCCAACCCGCGGGGCTACATTGCCCAGCCCACTCTTTCCCTGTCGCGTGCCCCGGTGCTGATGAGGGACGGAGAGCGGCTGGAGGGCAGGCATCTGGATTTCCGTCCCTTTGTTCTCTATGGCAAAGAGATCAAGGTTCTGCCCGGCGGCCTCACGCGGGTGGCGATGAAAAAGGGATCGCTGGTGGTGAATTCCTCTCAGGGCGGGGGGAGCAAAGACACCTGGGTGCTGCGGGGAGAGGAGGGGCCGTCATGAGCAGGAATGTGCTGTTGTCCCGGGTGGCGGAATCCATTTACTGGATGGCCCGTTATGTGGAGCGGGTGGAGAACACCGTTCGCCTGATGAATGTGAACTGGCATCTGATGCTGGATCTGCCGCAGATTCAGACCAACGAGTGGGAATCGCTGCTGCACGTGAGCGGGGATTATGAGGCCTTCAAGGAGCATTACGATGAGGTGACGGCCGAGAAGGTAATGCGGTTTATGACCTTTGATCTGCTGAACCCCAACTCTATGTATTCCTGTCTGACCGCGGCCCGCGAGAATGCGCGTTCAGTCCGCGATGTAGTCACGGCGGAGATGTGGGAGACGCTGAATTCGATTTACCTGATGGTGAAATCCTACGACTCGGACGGACGGGGGTTCTATGCGAATCCGCACGAGTTTTATCAGGAGATTCAGCATGAAATCTCCACCTTCTACGGCATCGCGGGGGCCACCATGTACCGGGGACAGAGCTGGAGCTTTTTCAACATCGGCATCATGCTGGAGCGGGCCGACAAGACCACCCGGATTCTGGACGTGCGGTACTTCCTGCTGCTGCCCAGTCTGAGGGCAGTGGGCACGGCTCTGGATGACCTGCAGTGGTCGGCGCTGCTGCGTTCGGTCAGCAGCCTGGAGCCCTTCGCCAAGGTGTACGGACCGGTGGAGTCCAACGCAATTATTGAATATCTGCTGCTGGACAGTCTCAATCCCCGTTCCCTGCTGCATTGTATCGATGTGGCGGACCGGGAACTCCGGGAGCTCAACGGGACCCCGGTGGGGATGTACACCAACGATGCCGAGCGCCGCTCCGGTCAGCTGATTTCTGAACTGCGTTATCTGAGCGTGAGCGAAATCATCCGCAAGGGGCTGCATGAGTCGCTGGATGATCTGCAGATTTCCATGAATCAGCTGCACAGCGCGATCAGCGAACGCTACTTCAACCCCGACGCCATCAACGAGAGGATGGTATGACGGAACCCTCACTTTGGCCGGACTCCTTTCAACGCTCACGTCCTCCCGGGGACCTTCGTGTTCAAACTTGGGTGGGATCAAGACCCGGTGGGGTTCTGTTGGGCCGGAGGAGTCCGGCCTCTTTCTGCTTGCCGTACGGAAACCGCTCTGATCTGAATCGGCCGCATGAGTATCCCGGGGCAGTCTGAATTCTCCTTCTCCTCTATCTCCCCCGGGGGATGGCAGGAGCATCTGGATGCCCGGGGAAATGAGCTGGAGGCCTGGCAGCCGTTTCTGGAGCGGCTGCGCTCCACGCCCTCCCACCGCGTCCGTGGCTGGCGGGCCTCGATCGCCCGGGAGCTGCGTGAGGATGGCATGACCTTCACCCTGAACCGGGCGGCCGCCCATTCGCATCAGCGCGAACAGGTCGATCCGGTTCCGTGGATCTTTGACGCGAAACAATGGTCGGGCATTGAACAGGGGGTGGAGCAACGCGCCCGCCTGTTGGAAGCGGTGGTGCAGGACCTGATGGGGCCGCGGACCCTGATCGCCCGGGGGGTGATCCCGGCGGAACTGTTTTTTGCCGATCCGGCCTACCTGCGGGCCTGTGTGGGCCTGTCGTCCCGTATGGGGGCTCATCTCTATCAGGTGGCGGTGGATCTGGCCCGGGGACCGGATGGAAATTTCTGGGTGCTGGAAGATCGGACCCAGGCCCCCGCCGGAGTGGGGTTTGCACTGGAAAGCCGCACCATCATGGGCCGGATTTTTCCTCAGCTACTGAATCAGATCCCGGTGCGGCGGCTGGCGGGGTATTTTCGCGGATTCCGGGAGTCTGTCCTGAGATCGTACGAGGGACGTCAGCTGGAGCCGCGGGTGGTGCTGCTGTCCCCGGGGCCCTACAGTCCGCGCTACTTTGAACACGCTTATCTGGCCTCCTATCTGGGGTACACTCTGGTGCAGGGGAGTGATCTGCTGGTGCGGAACGGATCGGTGAAACTGAAAACGCTGGAGGGGCTGGAACCGGTGGACATCGTGTACCGCTACGTGGATGCGGGATTCCTGGATCCCTTGGAGCTGCGCCGCGACAGTATTCTCGGGGTGCCGGGGCTGATCGGAGCGGTGCGGGCCGGCAAGGTCTCGATCCTCAATCATCCGGGTTGCGGCCTGCTGCAGAACAGCGGGCTGATGGCCTTTTATCCGCTGCTGTGCCGGGAACTGCTGGGCGAGGAGCTGCGGCTGCCCTCGGTGGCCACCTGGTGGTGCGGTCAGCCAAAGGAGCGGGGCTACGTGTTGGATCATCTGCCGGAACTGATTGTGAAACCGCTGCAGCGGAGTCTGGATGCGCCGGGGATTGACGGCAGTCTGTGTTCCCGTGCGGAGCTGGAAAAACTCCGCCGCACCATTGAAGCACATCCGGAGGGCTATGTAGGCCAGGAGCGGGTGGAGTTCAGCCGTCTGCCCACCCTGGGGGAGGAGGTGCTGGAGACCCGTCCGGCCCGCCTCCGCACCTTTGCCTCCGCGTCGCCGGACGGATACCGGGTCATGCCCGGCGGTCTGGCCCGTGCGGTGCCTCCCGGCGGAGGGATGGACATCGCCGGTCAGGGCATTATCAAGGATGTCTGGGTGGTGGGAGATCCGGAGGAGCCGCACCACAGCCTGTGGGAGGATACGACTCTCCAGGCTGGCAGTGCGACGTTCAAAGGCGTGTTCACCAGCCGCAGTGCGGAGAATCTGTACTGGGTGGGACGGTATGTGGACCGGGTGATCTTCCAGGCCAGGCTGCTGCGGGGCATGGGGCAGACCGAGCTGCTGCAGTCGGAGACCAAATCACAGTCGGCCGGAGAGCTCAGAAAAATGCTGGAGCTGCTGGAGAGAGCCTGTGGTCAGCGGAAACCTTCC
>CAZVCO010000146.1:6261-7989 GCA_964625795.1 uncultured Verrucomicrobiota bacterium
GCGAAACCCTCAAGGCCCTGGTGGCGGCGGCATACACCGTGAGGGATATCTGGTCGCAGGATTCCTGGCGGATTCTGGTGTCGCTGGAGGGGCTGGCCGAGGACTTCAGAGCGTGCGATCCCGAACTGATGTTCTCCTCCCCCACGGTGGGCGAGCTGCTGGACAAACTCAATGCCTTCCTCGGGTTGACCATGAGCTGCATGACCCGCGAGTCCGGCTGGAGTATGCTGATGCTGGGGCGGAGTCTGGAGGGCGCGCTCAATCTGTGTGATTCTATCGGCGTGCTGCTGGAACCCGGCGGCCGGCGTGAGGACCCTTTCGCCATGATGGAACTGCTGCTGCAGCAGAATGAAAACCTCATCACGTACCGACGGCATTACCGCACCACCCCCCGTCTGAGCTCCGTGCTCGAACTGGTGACGGCCTCCGAACAGAATCCCCGCAGTCTGGTGTTTCATCTGGCGCAGATTCCGGGGCATCTGGATGAACTGCCGCCGCCGGTAAAGGCAGAGGCCCTGGTGCCTTCGATCCGGAACATACGGCAGATGCGGGCCCGCCTGCTGGATGAAGGCGGGGTGCAGGCGGATGAGGAGGGACAGTTTCCCGTGCTGCCGGAGATCCGCAACCTGCTGGAGTCGATGTCCGATGAGGTTTCCTCCGCCTATTTCAGTCACACCACCCTGCGGCCCCGGGAGGAATACTGATGGAATTTCTGATCCGCCACCGCACCCACTACACCTACGGGATTCCGGCGCTGGAAACCCAGAACCTGAGCTGTCTGCGTCTGCGGGAGTTTCCCGGACAGCGGGTATCGGGGCAGAGACTCACGGTGAAACCGGAGCCGGAATGGACCTGGCCGTGGGAGGATGTCTTCGGCAATCAGCGCGACTCCTTTTCCCTCTCGGCCGCGCATGAGCAACTGACCCTGGATCTGGTGGCCAGAGTGGAGCGGAATCCGGGGCCAGTGCCGGAGTGTCCGCTGACCTGGGAAGAGGCAGTGTTGTCCGGGGGAGGGGCCTGGAGCAAGCGGGAGGCGCTGATGCGGGAATTCACCTGTCCCAGTCCGCTGCTGGAGCCCCTGAGGAGTCAGGCCTTTGAGTGTGAAGACTGCTTTCCGGCCGGTGCTCCCGCGGTGGAATGCCTCAGCCGGTTTATGAAACGGGTGCATGAGGTTTTCCGGTATGATGCAAAGGCCACCACCACCTTCACCCCTCTGGAAAAAGTGCTGAAAAAAAAGGCGGGCGTGTGTCAGGACTTTGCCCATGCCGCCATCGCGGAGCTGCGCCGCCGTGGCTTTGCGGCCGGATATGTGGGTGGATACCTGGAAACGGATCCTCCGCCCGGATGGGGGAAACTGCGTGGGGCGGACGCCACCCATGCCTGGTACGCGGTGTATCTGCCCGGATGCGGATGGTTTCACTTTGACCCCACCAATAACCTGATTCCTGGAGAGCGTCATCTCATCACCGCCTGGGGCCGCGACTATGGCGACGTGGCACCCTTAAAAGGGGTGGTGCTGGGGGGAGGCAACCATGAGGTGGAGGTGCAGGTGGATGTGTGGCAATTCCCCGATCAGGTGCCTGAGGACGTCATGGCCGGATTGGACGAGGAGACCGGTTTGCCCGATGCTGACTGGGAAGAGGAAGAGAAGAACTGACCGGAATGGCGCAAGCTTAAGGCCTAACAAGTCACGAAAGAAACTGAACGAATGCTATGACCATTCATCAT
>CAZVCO010000147.1:0-1525 GCA_964625795.1 uncultured Verrucomicrobiota bacterium
CCGAACCGGGAAAGCCAATGCGGACAAGGATCGAAGGGCAGTTGATTGAGAACCTGATCTGGGATGCCCCCCGGCCCGTGGCCATCCGCGGATTTGAGCCAGGCAAAGGCACGATCGACTACCTCGCCACCCGCTTCATGCCCAAAGAACTGGTGGCGGGGGACACCTTCCGCTGGCGGGACCGTCCCTTCCGCGTGGAAGACCGTTGGTGGGGCAAAGACATCACCCAGGCGGCCTCCTGGTGGTCCGGGCCGGTGAACCGCGAATTCTATCACCGCATGTTCGAGGTGTATGCCAGCGCCCTGGAGGAGGCTAATCCGGAGGTCACTCTCATCGCAGGCTGGGGGTTTCACCTGAATGAAAGCGATTGGGCGGCCTGGCATACCCTGCATAAACCGCTTATCGACTTCGGCCATCAATGGATCGACGGGTATAACGAACATCATTATGGCGGAAATACCCGCATGGTCGCCGGCACCTATGAAACTGCCTACGCGTACACCCTGGGGGCACACGGGAAAAAACTGAAGTTTTACAACACTGAGGCCGGCGGAATGCTCGATCCTGAACGTCCGGGCTCCTTCAGTTCGGCAGTCGAGGGATCTCCTGTACAGAAAGGACGGGGGGCCTACACCTATCTGGTGCGGGACATCGTTCATTTGATCGACGTCAGCCCGGACAAGGCCATCACCCGTTTCGCCCATAATTCCCACATCACGGCCGGAGGCGACGAAGCCGGCTTCAAACTGCTCCGCACTCTCCGTGGATCTCTGATCGCAGTGGAGGACGCCGCCGATCCCAATATCTGGACGGTGGCCAGCCTCGACGGGGAGAACTACACAGTGGTGGTTTTCAACGACCATTATCAGGCCAAAGACGTGCAGCTGGAAATCAAAGCCCCGCCCGGATACTCCTTCGCCCACGGCACCATCGCACAGGCAGTGAATGTGGAGAACAAAGGCGTGGCTTTTGAAGAAAAGGACCTGGCTTACAGCGACGGCAACAGCATCTACAAACATCACATCCGTCTCAACGGAAAGGACGCGGTCCGCTATCTCTTCACCCTGCGCCGCGAAGCCGAAGCGGAACTGAAAACCCTGAAGGTGGAACAGTTCCCCGCCCCGGAAATTCTTCAGACCGCCACCTCGGATCAGCCAGCTCTCTTTCAGGTCAGTCTGCCGGCGGAACCGCTTGCGGAGGCCCAAAGCGCAACCCTGCGGTTTGTACACGAAAGCAACCTCCGCTGGCGGGCAGGCGATCTCCGGGTCACGGTCAACGGCACCGAAATTCCCGGCAAAGCCGCCACCGATTATCTGGTGGAATTTGACCTTCCGCTGGAGATACTGCAGGCCGACAACACGGTCGGGTTTTACATAGCACCCGAAGCCAAAGACGTACTGATCTGTACGACCTCCATTCTGCTGGAAGACCTGCAGAACTGAATCAGGCCAGCGAAGTCCGCTCTATCCTGTCGGTGCTGGTCCCGTGGAGGCCCGCACGATCAGTTCACCCGGAAACACGTCGT
>CAZVCO010000147.1:1535-7978 GCA_964625795.1 uncultured Verrucomicrobiota bacterium
ATGCTCCTGTCCCCTTCCGCTCCTTTCACCAGAAGCTCTGCCGCCCTGGGGCCAAATCGGTCGAAGGGCTGCCGGATGGTGGTCAGGGAGGGACGGGCCCAGTCCCCCTGCGGAAACCCGTCAAAACCGGTGAGAGAAAAATTGCCCGGCACCGAGATTCCGGCCTTCTCCGCCTGACGGAGCAGACTGATTGCAATCAGATCATTCACACACACAATCGCGGTAGGCCGGTCCTGCTCCGGGAGCGTGCAGTAGGTCTCCAGCACGTGATGGGTGTCACGTCCCTCAATATCCGTTCGTAACAGGCACTCGTCCCCGAACGGCACTTCCGCCTGCTCAAGAGCATGTCGAAACCCCCGCAGGCGGGCTGCCAGAGCGGGATGTTTTCCGAGCCCCCCCACAAACCAGAAACGGCGGTGGCCGAGTGAAAGCAGATGCTCCGCAACCGCCGCCATGGAATGTTCATCGTCAATATCCAGTGAGGAGGGGGATTCCTGCTCGGACTCACCCCCCACCAGCACCGAAGGAAGAAATTCGGCCGTGGCCAGCCACCGGGTCAGCTCGTTTTCAGGACTCAACACCAGCCCCACTAAACCGTCGATCGAACCATCATTGATGCGTGGCACGATCGATTCCTCATCAAAACCGTTCTGCAGGATAAGTTTGACCTGATGATTCAGCTCTCCGGCCCGCTGAAGAAAGAACTGCAGAAATGACACGAAATACAAGTTTTCAGGGTGGGTGATGTTGAAACTGTCTTCAATCAGCAGCCCCAGCGTGTAACTGCGGCGGGTCACCAGATTCCGGGCGACACTGTTGCGTCGGTATCCCAGCTTCTTCGCCAGATCCTGAATCTGTTTGGCCGTTTCCTGGCTGTAATTTCCCTCACGCCCCAGGAGGACGTTGGAAACGGTCGTGGCCGAAACTCCGGCTTTTTCCGCAATGTCTTTGAGGGTGGCCGGGCGGTTAGGACCGGATTCAGAAAAAAGCGGAGTAGGAGCGCGTGCCATAAAGATGTTTCTCTTCTTTCAGAAAAAACTTGGCAAGTCAGAATCCCTTTAAAAATAAAGGAAATTCCGAAAATCAACCTGCTGGCGCCGGTTTTCCCCCTTTTCATGACTTGAAGGTTAAAGTTATTTTCATACCTTCGTGCATATGAATACAGTTTCCGCATCGCGTTATTTTCGGATGTTCAGAAGAACAGTCCTCTTTCTGATCGTTTTCTTGGCGGTTTCCTCCCGGGCTCAGACCTCTCTCCGCGACGAAATAGACCAAAGAATTGCCACCCACCGTCAGGGAGAGTTCCAACTGACACTGACCGATTCCCGGGGCCGTCCACTTCCGGACACCGAAGTGGAGCTCGAACTCACCCGGCACGCGTTCCTCTTCGGAACGGCGGTCAATGCGAACTGGCTGGAGTCTGAATCTCCTGAAGGTCAATTTTACCGGGAGTTTATCCTCGAACACTTTAATGCGGTCGTGGCCGAAAATGCCATGAAATGGCCTCAGACCGAACCTGCCCCCGGCGTGACCGATTTTGCGGGGGCCGACCTGCTGGCCGATTTTGCGGCCACCCATCACCTCACACTGCGGGGGCACTGCCTCTTCTGGTCCAAGGAGAAATGGCAAAGCGACTGGGTTCGTTCACTGGAGGGGACCGAACTCCGTACGGCGGTCAAACAACGGCTGGAGAACATCCTCCCCCGCTATCAGGATCAGATCCGGGACTGGGACGCCAACAATGAAATGCTGGATGGTTCCTTTTTCATTACCCGGGACCCCGGCATCCGGGAATTCATCTTCCAGGAATCCAGCCGCATTGCCCCCAAGGTGCGTCTGTTCACAAACGAATACGGCATCCTGGACAGTGATGAGAAGACCGGCGACTATCTTCGTCTCATCCAGGATCTTCAGGAGGGAGGAGCACCGGTGGCCGGCATTGGGATTCAGGAACATGCGGCCGAACGGTTCGCCGACACCTACGGAGGAGGGGGACAGGTGGAGCGGAATTCCCCGGCCCCACTCAGACCCCGTGAGGTCTGGAAACGACTGGACCGGCTGGCGGAAACCGGACTGCCCATCCACATCACCGAGGTGTCATTCGCCACCGAGGATCGCGATGCCCAGGCAAATGCCTTGGAATCCTTCTACCGCACGGCCTTTGCCCATCCGGATGTGGAGGCGTTTTTCCTCTGGGGCTTCTGGCGGCGCGCACACTGGCTTGGAGAAAAAGCCGCTTTGGTCCGGGCCGACGGGTCTCTCACCCCGGCGGCCGAAACGCTTTCCCGGCTCTTACGCGAGGAGTGGGTCACCCGGGTCTCAGGCCGGACCGATGCGCAGGGGGTATTCCGATTCCGCGGGTTTTACGGCACCTACACCCTGCAGTCTCCCGGTTCCGTCCCGGTAGAGATCACGTTCGACCGGGAGCAAACCGAAACCTCACTTTCTCTGAATCCCGTAAAATGACAGCCGCACTGCAGATAGGGTATGCCTGCGTGGACATCACCCCGGAGATGCCCTGCCCTCTTCTGGGCTACACCCAGCGGACCGATCTTCACGGCCCGGTCTATGAGGATGTGCTGGACCCGCTGTATGCCCGCATTGTGGTGATCGATGACGGCCACATCCCGGCGGCGCTGCTCTCCTGCGACCTCTGCATTCTCGAAGATCCTGCAGCCTCATCCCTGCGGGACCTTCTGGCAGCGGAAATCGGAAGTTCCCCGGAACGGGTAATGATCGCGGCCACACATACCCATTCCGGTCCCTATGCCTGGTCGCGAACCTGGCCGGAGGGCCCCCGTGAATACACGCCCGACCTCCTGCGCGGCGAACCTTCTGAAGCCTACTGGGAACAGCTTCAGACCCATCTGCTCAACGGGATTCATACAGCGCGGCAGGATCTCCAATCCGCCCGGCTGCGCATACGGACATCCTCGCTTGGTTTTGCCTACACCCGGCGGGTTACAGACGACACCGGCAGGGTGGAGATGTGCTGGAATCCGAAAGAACGGCCGGATCTTCATCCCCGGCCTGCAGAAGATGATGCCCTGGTGCTGCTGGAAATCCTCCGGGACTCCGGCCCCGACCTTCTGCTGTATAATCTGGCCGGACATCCAGTGGTTCTGGGCAAGGAGAGCAACCGCGTCTCCGCCGACTGGCCGGGTGCGGTGAACCGGATCATGGAAACGGCCCTGCCCGGGACCCGGGCCTGTTTTCTTCATGGTGCGGGTGCGGATGCACATCCCTGGCTGGCCACCGATCACTGCCCGGAGGAACTCGACACCGTCGCCGCCCCGGTGGCCGGACTTCTGCAACTGCTGCATGCCTCCGGCGGACACCCGTCAGAGGAATTCAGCCTCTCGGTTGCCGAAGAGGAGGTGGTCCTGCCGAACCGCACCCTGCGTCTGACCGCATGGCGTCTGGGGCCTCTGCGGATTCTGGCTTTTCCCGGCGAACTCTTCGGGGAGTCCGGCCGCCGGCTGCGACAACGGTGTCCCGGTCCGCTGTTCATCGCCACCACCACCAACGGCTGGTCCGGCTACTGGCCCCCTGTTAACGCCTTTGATGCTCAGGGATACGAACTCGATGCCGTGCGATCTTTCGGAATCGGACGCGGAGACACCGAAACCGTACTGGACGCAGCGGAACACCTCCTGCACACTATCTGAACCCCATGAACCTCCTCACTGAACATCCCCCACTGCATCCCAGCCGCAATCCGGAACGGCTTGCCGCGGCGCTTGAGCGTCTCAAGACCGGGGACTGGACCCGACTGGAGGGCGCGCCCGAAACCGAAGCCGCTCTGCGGGACTTCCACGGGGGCGGCGACATTTGGTACGTGGCGTCCGGCACCGCCGCTCTGGAGGCGATTCTGCTGGGACACAACATCGGTCCCGGGGACGAGGTGATCACCACTCCCTACACCTGGGGCGCGACCGTCGCCGCCATCCTCGCCATTGGCGCCATCCCGGTATTCGCGGATATTTCCGCCGAACGGCCTCTGATCGATCCGGACTCCGTGGCCGGGCGGATCACCTCCCGCACCAAGGCAATACTTGCGGTGCATCTGTTCGGCTACCCCTGTGACATGGCGGCCCTGCGTGCTCTGGCGGATGAACATGGGCTGTTTCTGTTTGAGGATGGCAGCCAGGCCCATGGCGCCCGGCTGAATGGAGAACGGGTGGGACGCTTCGGTCATGCGGCCGCCTTTTCCTGCATGGCACTGAAACCTTTGGGGGGCACCGAGGGTGGCTACTGCATATTTGAGGATCCCGAAGCTGCCGAACGCGCATATCTGTACGGAAAACATCCACGCGGCCTCGCGCCGGACCGTGCGGAGGCTTTACATGATGCCGGGCTGCTCGACTCCCTGCAGCTGGGCTGGCGTCCCTGCGCCATCGGCGCGGAACTGGTGCGCGCCGGTCTCTCCACGCTGGATGAAGAGAATGAGGGCCGCCGCCGGAATGCGGATCATCTGCGGCATCTGCTGAAAGATCTCCCTGGCCTTTCCCTCGACCATCCCCTCCCCGGCTCCGAACCGGTACACCACCTGATGTCCTTCCGAATCGATCCCGAAGTTCTGGCTCTTTCCCCCGCCGACTGTGTGCAGGTTCTGGGTAAAACCGGACTGGGGGCATTTCATTATATTCCCACCCCCATCCATCAACTCCGCCGCATGCGCTGGCGGGAGTATGACGGCCCTCCGGTGTTCTGGCACCGCCAACTCGAAACCCACGGCATCGAGTATGTGGACGGATCCTGTCCCCAGGCGGAGGCCCGCGCCTCGTCTTCCTTTGAAATCGCCTGGAACTGGACGGTGGAACATCCGATTGCCATGGAACAGATCCTCAACTGCCTGCAGACACTTCCCACACCCTCTGACTGAATTCCCCAACGACACCGCATCATGTACATAACCTTCCGAATTCCTTTTTTTCTCCGGGTCCTCTTCCTGGCCGCACTTACCGCCGCACCCCTCCAGGCGGGGCGCTATGAACAGCTCCGCGATAAAATCTCCGACGGCCCGCACCTCTCTATCATCGGAACCACCTTTTACGGCGGCGCGGATAATGAGATTCTCACCGGAGCGGCGGAACTGGCTGACGGACGCATTCTGGCTATCGGGTATTCCCGCCCCGAGGGTTCCGACAGCCAGAAAGAGGTAACCCCGTTTATCCAGGCCTTTTCCGCTCATCTGGACAAGGCCCATGGCGCAGTCACCTTTCCCAAAGGAAGCGCCCGGTTTACCGCCGCCAAACTCGCGTCCGACGGACAGACCCTCTACGTCGCCGGCAGGCGGGGCCCTGAGTTCGATCAGATGCGGCGTTTCGGAGGACGCACCCATGGAAAAGGGGATCACTTTGTTTTCGCACTGGATACCTCGACCGGTAGACTCCACTGGCGCACCCGGATGGATCTCCGGTCCGACCCCGGGAAGATTTTCACCGGTCCGGACGGGAGAATCTACGTCACCTCTCACCAGAAAGGCAGTGCCGGCATCATGGGATTGATGCCCGACGGCACGCCGGTCGGTGATCTGCACATGGCCACCTCCAACAAGGGCGGTTTCTTTGGAACCGACCCCAGCGGCCGCTACTTGATGTTCGGCACCGACCGCAACACCCACACCGGACGCGAACCCTGGCGTCAGCCGCATTTCTACTACGTCAACATCGACTCCCTCGGAAAGGACAAACCCGATATCGCCCTGCGCCTCTGGGAGTGGAAACCCAATGTGCAGATCCGCGGCGATGGAAAGGACGGGGCTTATCAGCTTGAATCCGATTCCTCCATCGTGGATGCCGCCTTCAGCGCGGACTACCAGACCCTGTTTGTCACCGCCTGGTCAGACGGGGGGAATTCGACCATGAAAAAACAGCCCGATGATCTGGATGACGCCTGGAGCGCCTCCCGGCTGGGTATCAGCACCTGGGGAATGCGGGGCGCCAACAGCATCAGCTGGCTGCTGCGACTGGATCCGGAAACCCACAAAGTCAAAAGCGGCACCCAGTGGGTGGCCTTTATCCCCAAGGGCTTCGATAACGGCCCCGGAAACTGGCCGAATGCCGCACTGATTGATCAAATCACCGTGCTGCCGAACCGCGGGGTGGCCATAACCGGCAATGCGGCCACCGGACTGGTTCCCACCCCCAACGCCTTCTGGCTGCGCCCAGAAGACTATCCTGGAAAGTATGGAGGCCGGTACGTCACCGTCTTTACCCCCGATCTGGATCAACTTCTGTTCTCCAGTTATCTGCCCGGCTATGAGGACAGCACCCTGATCCCCCTCTCCGACGGACTGCTGGTGGTGGGCACCACCAAAGCCAATGACGGTCGGGAGGCCACCCTGGCCACTCCGCCGGTCACCCCGCGCTCCGCCCAGCCCCGCTTTGGCGGTGGAGAGACCGACGGACACCTCATCCGCCTGCGGGTGCCTTAGCCAC
>CAZVCO010000148.1:0-2307 GCA_964625795.1 uncultured Verrucomicrobiota bacterium
TTTCAGGTTCTTCGCTTTTTCGCGGTCTTTTTTCTGAGAAAATGAATGAGCTGTCTGGACGATCCCTCTTGACCTGAAATGCCGGATGTCCTAAACCGCATCTTATTAACCCATGCATTGGTAATCGATTATGAACGCTCAACCGCACTCCCAAGGGACCAAACGCACCACAAAACGTGATCTGGTGATGAGGATTTCTGATGAAACCGGACTGATCCAGCAGGACGTGCATGAGGTGATTCAGAAAACACTCGATTACATCACCGAAAGTCTGGCCAGAGGGGAAAATGTGGAATTCCGGAACTTCGGCGTCTTTGAAGTGGCGGAACGTAAACAGCGGATTGGCCGCAACCCCAACAAGCCGGAACAGGTGGTGACCATTCCCACCCGCAAAGTGGTGAAGTTCAAACCCGGCAAAGTGATGAAACATCAGGTCACCGGTGACGTGACTTCATTGCCGGTTGAATAAGCGGCTTCGCCGCGTCATGTTTCCGCTGCGCGGAAGTCATTTGTCACTAGTCATTAGGAAAAAAGGATGTATGCACATTCACTGACCCCTGACCCCTGACCCCTGACCCCTGACCTCTCCCCTCTGACATCTGACCTCTTCTATGACTGAAACTCCCACTCCCCCCGAAGACCTTGATCTGCGTGACCAGCGGCTGCTGAATTTGAAGAACCTGCAGGAGGCCGGGTATCCTCCCTTTGGAAATGCTTTTGAGCGGGATGGCCGGTTTTCGGAATGTCTGGAGGCGTTTGAAGAAGGTAAAGAGGTCCGGGTGGCGGGACGGATGATGACCCGGCGGGAAATGGGGAAATCGGTCTTTGCCCACCTTCAGGACGGCACCGGACGGCTGCAGATCTATCTGAAGAAAAATGATATTGGCGATGATCCTTTCACGGCCTTCAGGCTGACGGATCTGGGCGACCATATCGGTGTGGTGGGCACCTGGTTCACTACCCGCACCGGGGAAAAGACTCTGAAGGTCAGCACCTGGACCCTGCTGTCCAAATCCCTGCTGCCTCTGCCGGACAAGTGGGACGGTCTGCAGGACCGGGAAATCCGGTACCGGCAACGTTATCTCGACCTTCTGGCCAATCCGGAGGTCCGCAAGGTTTTCAATGCCCGCATTGCGATTCTGCGTGAGATCCGGGCGTTTCTGTACGACCGGAAATTTGATGAGGTGGAAACCCCCATGATGCAGTCCATCCCGGGTGGGGCGGCGGCGACTCCGTTTCAGACCCGCTACCATGCATTGAGCATGGAGATGTTTCTGCGGATTGCCCCCGAACTGTATTTAAAACGTCTGCTGGTCGGTGGCTTTGACCGGGTGTTCGAGCTGAACCGGAATTTTAGAAATGAGGGGCTCAGCCGGAATCACAATCCGGAATTCACCATGCTGGAGATTTATGAGGCCTATGGAAACCGGGAATCCATGCAGCGGCTGATTCAGGAGCTGATTACTCATTTGGCCGATACCGTGATGGGCACCCGTCAGGTGGGAACGGAGGAGGAGCCGGTGAACCTGGACGAGTGGCGGGAGGTCGAGTACGATTCCCTGATCCGGGAGCGGGCCGGTGAGGACTACTTCGACCTCGATCTGGAGGGAAAACGGGCCAAAGCGGAATCTCTGGGCTGTACTCTGGATCCGGAATGGGCAGAGTTGGAGGTGACCCAGGAGATTTTCGAGAAATGCATTGAGAAAACTCTGGTGCAGCCCACTTTTGTCACCCGGCTCCCGGCCGAACTGGTGCCGTTGGCCAAACCCTGTGCCGATGATCCGTCCAAAGTGGATGTCTTTGAGCTGATCATTGGCGGAAAAGAAATTGCGCCGGGCTACAACGAACTGAATGACCCTCTCATCCAGCGGGAGCGCCTGTTGGCCCAGTCCGGAGAGGATGCCATGAAATTCGATGCCGACTTTATCACGGCTCTGGAGCACGGCATGCCCCCCGCCGGTGGTATGGGGGTGGGGATTGACCGGCTGGTGATGCTGCTGACCGGCAGCGAGGCCATCCGCGATGTGATCCTTTTTCCTCAGATGAAACCCAAGGTTGACTAGTGGTTTTTTCTCTCGCAGAGACGCAGAGTCCGCAGGGATTTTTGTCTGGAGGGTTAATGGTGCACCCAACCATGAAGAAAAATCACCCATCCATCCTCTCTGCGAACTCAGCGTCTCCGCGTGAGGCCTGTTTCAGACGATCTGCCCAATGAACGCCTCTATATTTTTGGCGTTAGCCTATCTGAAACCGAAGCGTCATCTGCTGTCGGTGATCAACCTGCTGGCGGTCTTCGGCACCCTGCTC
>CAZVCO010000148.1:2317-4561 GCA_964625795.1 uncultured Verrucomicrobiota bacterium
CAATGAAATTCTCAAATACCAAAAATGCCTAGTCAACATGTGGTGCGGTACCGGTAAAACTAGAATTTTCACCGTTCTGCTTTTTATCGAAAATAAAGAAATCAATGTTATCGTATTTCCTTCTCTCGGTTTGATCAACCAATACAATAATGATTACTTTCTCAACGAAAATCCCATCTTTCGCCTGGCCTTGAGCATGTGCCCGGCGGTGGGGATCAGCACCACGGTGGCCAACGGACTCCTGCTCGGGGTGGCGGTGCTGATGATCGTGATCTCGGTCATGAACGGCTTTGACGACATGTGGAAGGAGAAGATTCTTACCTTCCAGCCGCATGTCTCCGTGTTTGCCTACCCTTACGGAATGGAGGAGGACCATCCCTTTATCGATCAGGTCCGTGAGGTGGAGGGCGTGACGGCGGTGTCGCCTTTTCTGCAGACCATGGTGATGGCCCAGTTCCGGGATGCGGTGGAACAGCCGATGCTGCGGGGGATCGACCCCTCTTCTGATTTCCTCTACCGGAAACTGCTGGAGGGTGGGGAGAAAATGCGGCGGGACGGCACCCTGGAGCTGGAGGAGATGGAGTGCCTGATCGGACGCGACCTGGCCATTGCCCTTGGGGTGCGGGCCGGCGACCGGATTACGGTGTTCAGCCCGGCCAATATTCCCACCGAGGATGAAATTCTGCTGCCGGAGGAACTACGGATCGCCGGAATCTTTGAGGTGGGCATGTACCAGATCGATATTGGATTTATTCTGACGGATCTGGTCACTGCCCGCGAAGTGATGGGAATGGAGGAGGGGATACACGGTCTGCAGGTTCTGGGCACGGATTTCATGGAGGCCAATATTCTGTCCGACCGCATCCGGGACCTGGGAGGGCCACGGTTCACCTCCCGCAGCTGGATGCAGATGAATCAGACTCTGTTCAATGCCCTGACCATGGAGAAGGGGATGATGTTTTTCCTGCTGACCATTATTTCCATCGTGGCCAGCTTTCTGGTGTGCTGCACGCTGATCATGGTGAGCGTGCAGAAAACCCGGGAAATCGGTCTGCTGAAATCCATGGGATTCCGGAACGGGACGGTGATGGGGATCTTTATGTGGTACGGCCTTATTCAGGGCGTGGCCGGAATCCTGTTGGGGAACGGGGCCGGATTTCTCGTGCTCCGCTACCGGCAGGCCATCCTCGACGGCCTCTCCGGGGTGCTGGGTTTTGAGGTGCTGCCCAAAGAACTGTATTATCTGGACGGACTTCCCGCCCGTATTGTGGCCGGCGATGTCTGGCTGATCAACGGACTCGTTCTGTTGCTCTGCCTGGTGGGCGGGGCTATTCCGGCCTGGCTGGCGGCGAAGAAACATCCGGTGGAGGCTATGCGACATGTCGGATAATGTGGTGCTGGAAGCGGTGAATCTCTGCAAGGCCTATGAAATGCCGCACGGCACGGTGCAGGTATTAAAGGACTATTCCATCCGGATTCAGAAAGGGGAGGCGCTCTGTGTAATGGGTGCCAGCGGCAGCGGCAAAAGCACGCTGCTTCATCTTCTGGCCGGACTGGATGTTCCGGACAGCGGCGAGGTGATGGTGGAGGGGGAGCCTCTGCATGCCTGGCGGGAGTCCAAACGGGCCACCTTCCGCGCGGAGCGTATCGGAGTGGTGTTTCAGGATTATCATTTGATGCCGGATCTGGATGTGCTGCAGAACGTGCTCATTCCCACCCGGGCTCTGCGGGGCAAACGGTCACTGGCTGAGCGGGTGGAAACCGCCAAACGGCAACTGAACGCTGTGGGTCTGGCGGATCGGCTGGATCACCGGCCGGTGGAGCTAAGCGGAGGCGAACAGCAGCGGCTGGCGGTGGTGCGGGCGCTGATGAATGATCCGGATATTCTGCTCGCGGACGAACCGACCGGAAATCTGGATGCCGCTACCGGAGACCGGGTGCTGGATGATCTCTTCACCCTCAGCCGGGCGCGGGAGCGGACGCTGGTGATGGTGACGCACGATCCGCGGCTGGCGGAACGGTGTGACCGGGTCGTCCGACTCGGAGAGTCGGATGTCAGTGGTCACTAGTCAGGTGCGTTTGCGCCTGCGGCGCGGTCAGTTGTCATTCGTCACTTGTCATTAGGGAAAAGAAAATTACCTTCTTGACTATTGTGGCTGGCTGATTGAATCGAGCGGCGCCAATTTCTTATGGTTTTATGTTCTCCCGGGCAGCGATGATGATTACCCCCTCGGCCCCGGAGGG
>CAZVCO010000148.1:4571-7942 GCA_964625795.1 uncultured Verrucomicrobiota bacterium
CGGATGGGGTGCGGGTCTCACATTTCCCCTTTGCTTATTCCCACAGATAACGTTCGTCATACGAGAAACCATGGCGGTCCAGCATTTCCCGGAATTCATCCTGGAATGTTCGTTTCCGATGATGCTCTTTCTGATTCCTATGTAGGTTTGAACGGTTTCCTCCATGGAGTTGCTCACCGAAAATGCACCGTATTTCGTTTGCCAGGCGAACCCGCGAAACTTCGCATCCTGATCATGCATCCACCGGCTGGAGCCACTCTTGATATCCCGAACAAGATCCGCGACCGTCGTGGTCTGGTGCATGGCCACCAGGAGATGCACATGATCCGCCATCCCTCCCGCTTTCATCAAGGTTCCTTTGCGTTCTCGTACGATTCCGCCCATGTAGGCGAACATCGAGGATTGAATTTCCTCCTTCAACCAGGGCTCACGGTTTTTTGTGGAAAAGACAAGGTGGTTTACAATACGGACAAAACTCATAGGGGGCTCCTGTCGATGATTTTGAAGACACGAACCCCTTCAGCATCAGGTTTCCATCGTCAAGACCAGACATAAAGACGCATCACCCCTCCGGGGCGGAACCTGTTTTGGGTGGGACGGTTATCGGGGCTGGTTGCCCCAATCTAAGCACCTTCGCCCCTCCGGGGCGGTTTCTATATCACCAGTTAAGCTAACTCCCCGATCTGCGGACCCTTGGATCAGGAGAGGGTGCGGAATGCGTCGCGCACCACGGTTTCCGTGCTGGCCCAGTCGATACAGGGATCGGTAATGGACTGACCGTAGGTCAGGTCGGCGATAGGGCGGGGGAAGGACTGGTTCCCGGCCACCAGATTGCTTTCGGCCATAGCCCCGATCACGTGCTGGTTGCCCGCGGCTTTCTGACGGACGATTTCCATCAGCACTCCGGACATTTGCTCGTGGTCCTTGTTGCAGTTGGCGTGTGAGGCGTCGATCATGACACTCGGAAGCTGTCCGGCATTTTTCAGGCGGCTGACTGCATCGGCCACGTCCTCCTCCGAGTAATTCGGGCCGGAGCCACCGCCGCGGAGAATCAGATGACAGTTTGGGTTGCCGCTGGTGGTCACCGAGCTGGCCAGCCCGTCCTCATTCACGCCCAGAAACGTCTGGGGCTGGGTGGCGGCCTTGATGGCATTGATGGCGGGAGTGAGATCGCCATGGGTATCGTTTTTGAAACCCAGGGGCATGGACAGGCCCGAGGCCATTTGACGGTGGGTCTGCGACTCACTGGTGCGGGCTCCGATGGCCGTCCAGGCCACCAGATCCGCGATGTACTGCGGGGTGATAGGGTCGAGAAATTCGGTGGCGGTGGGCAGGCCCAGGTCGAGGATCTGACGCAGGAGTCCCCGCGCCATATGCAGGCCCTCGGGAATGTCGTGGGAACCGTCCAGATGGGGATCCATGATCAGCCCCTTCCAGCCCAGGCTGGTGCGGGGTTTTTCAAAATACACCCGCATAACGATCAGGATGCGGTCGCGCACTTCATCCGCAAGCGTCTTCAGCTTCCGGGCGTACTCCATACAGGCCTCCGGATCGTGAATAGAGCAGGGGCCGATAATCAGCAGAAAGCGGTCATCCTGACCGAACAGAATGTCCCGGATTTCGTCCCGGGCATTGCCGAGAAAGTCCGCCTGGGCCTCGGTGCGGGGGATATCCCGGCACAGGTGGGCAGGGGAAGGGAGTGGTTCGGTTTCGACCACGTGAATGTCAGATACTTTGCGGGACATGAGCGTCATGGGGGGGGAATGTGGGAATAAAAGGGGGCTCCGCGTAACGGATTTCCGGCCGGATAGCAATCCTGAAACCCGGTCGGACTCGGTCCCGGGTGAATACCGGAATTGTTGAACATGGGCTCAAAGGACTACCTGCCAGGAAAATTCATTTTCACAACCGCGGACCGACGCGGACAGGCGCGGACCCATGCAGGAGGGGAGGGTAGGTTTTGTCTGCAGGTGCCAAACCCCCTATTCAGGGACTTCGGCGGCGCAGGCAAATCTGTTAACGATTCTGCATGGGTCCGCGCATGTCCGAGTCGGTCCGTGGTTGGTTTCTTCCGTTATCGGCCACGGAATTCCGGACTGCCAACCTGTGCCGGAGATACTCATTATTCTTGTGAAAACCCGTGCTCCGTTTATGACCTCCTGCATGCGGGTATGTATGCAGATTCAGGCAGCGATTGATCAACGGGCGGGAGTCGGACGGTATGTCCATACCCTGGTGCCCGAGCTCGCGGCTCTGCAGGACGGAGATGAACTGGCGGGGTTCTATTTCGATTTCCGCCGCAACGGGTCGCCCTTTCCGGCAGGTCTAATCAAAGAATATCCGTGCCGGGCCGTGCCGGGCGCGCTGATTCAGCAGACCTGGAAGCGGCTGGGGATTCCGGCCTATACCCGTTTTGCCCCGGAGGCGGACGTGCACCATTTCCCCAATTTCATTATTCCCCCCCTTCCCCGGGGTCCAAAGGCGGTGGTGAACATCCACGACTGCTGTTTCCTGAAGTGTCCGGAAACCATGGAACCGAAAAACCGCTCCTATCTGCGGTCGCGCATGAAGGCGACGGTGAAAAGGGCCGACCGGATTCTCACCATCAGCGAAACCATGCGGACAGAACTGCTGGAGGCCTTTGACCTGCCGGAGGACCGGGTGACCGCCACTTTGCTCGGGTCACCGCCCGCGATGGCGGATCTGCCGGAGGGAGGGGAGTCGGAACGGATCCGTGCGTTGGGCATTGACGGACCGTTTCTGCTGCATGTGGGGACGCTGGAGCCGCGGAAAAATCATCAGTTTCTTTTTAAGGTGATGGAGCGTCTGAAGTGGTTTGACGGTACACTTGTTCTCTGCGGCATGCGCGGCTGGCAGTTTGAGCCGATTCTGCAGGCCATGGCGGAGAGCCCCTGTGCGGAGCGGATTGTGCATCTCGATTATGTGTCGGATGAGGATCTGGTGGCGCTGTACCGCCGGGCGGAGGCTCTGGTGTTCCCGTCGCTGTATGAAGGATTCGGTCTGCCGCCGGTGGAGGCCATGCGACAGGGCTGTCCGGTGGTCTGCAGTGACGGGGGGTCGTTACCGGAGGTGGTGGGGCAAGCCGGGGTGGTGCTGCCGCTGGACGATGCGGAGTCCTGGGCGGGGGAGATCGAACTCCTGCTGGGTAATCCGGATATCCGGGCCAAACGGATCAATGCCGGCCATGCCCGGGCCGCCTCGTTCTCCTGGCGGAAATGCGCGGAAGAAACCTGGCAGGTTTATCGGGAGGTGGGCCGTAATGAGTAAGAGAGAAGGGGGTAGACTGAAGATTCTTATCGATGCGCGTTGGATTTTTCCCGAGGTCTCGGGAATTGGACAGCACACCCGTC
>CAZVCO010000149.1:0-692 GCA_964625795.1 uncultured Verrucomicrobiota bacterium
GGCGTTTGAGTCTTCGGGATTTCTTCAGTGGCTTCGATTACGATTACGAGCACGATTACGATCACGATGATTCCCCCGGCGCCCCCATGGAGGTGCCCACGTTCCGGGCGGCCTGCACCCAGGGATGGTCGGGACCGACAAAGTTTTTCTTTCCCACCACCTCCTCCAGCGGAACCGTTTCCGTCCCCTCCCCTCTGGCGGCAATCATCACTCCATAGATGTGTTTCGCCAGCGCATCTGCGCCGGCCGCCCCCAGCCGGGTGGCCAGAATCCGGTCAGCCGGAGACGGGGTCCCGCCCCGCTGCAGATGGCCGAGAATGGTCAGCCGGGACTCCAGGCCGGTCATCTCCTCCAGCTGCTGGGTGAGCCGTACGGTATGATCGACATGCCCGCGGTGAAAGGCCTCCAGCTTTTCCGATGCCGCTTTCCGGGCGGATTTGCTGGAGGCTTTCTCCTTCTCTTTGGCCAGGGTCTTCAGCTTCTCGGCCTTGGTGTTCGACAGCGCTCCCTCCGCCACCGCCACGATACTGAAGGTTTTGCCCCTGCGGTTTCGATCGCGTATGGCCTCCGCCGTCGCCTCCAGATCGTAGGGCAGTTCCGGAATGAGAATCACATCCGCGCCCCCGGCGATCCCCGCACCCAGCGCCAGCCATCCGGCCCGGTGCCCCATCACCTCCACCACGATCACCCGT
>CAZVCO010000149.1:753-7869 GCA_964625795.1 uncultured Verrucomicrobiota bacterium
ATGACGGTGATACGTCTCCACCGCCGCCTCGGTCATGTCCATGGTTTTCCCGCCCATGGGCATTTTGTGCGGCTTGTCCCGGCTGGTGCCGAGCAGGGTTCCCCCGTCGGTGAGAATTCCGGAAAGGATTTTCGGATCGAGCGCCAGCGTACGGTCCTGCACCAGTCCTCTGAATCCGTCCCGGAATCCGGTGAACCGCATTCCATAAGTGGAAATCCCAGTGCGACACAGTCCGCGGATCGCGGCATTCAGTCCGGGACAATCTCCTCCGCTGGTAAGTACGCCGACATGCTGCATGAAATGGAACCTCGTGAGTGGGGTGACAGACTGCACCACATCCTAATGCAGTTCTCCCGCATAACCGAAGTAAATTTCCATCAGAATCAACCTCTGCCAATGTGCCCGCAGCCGGGGCGGGATGCGCCCCGCAACCGGGAACGGCAGGGGGCAGGAGCTTGACTTTCCCCACCCCTTTCCCATTGGAGGGTCATGATTCTTATTGCCATGGATTCCTGGAAAGGCTCCCTCTCTGCACAGGAGGCGGGAGATGCGGTGGCGCGGGGAATCCGTGAGGTCCGCCCGGAACTCGAGACCGTGGTCGCGCCCCTGGCGGACGGCGGAGAGGGCACCCTGGACACGGTGGCCCGCGTCCGGCCGGGTTCGTTTATTGAGAAGACGGTCACCGGCCCGCTGCCCGGCCGTACGGTGGAGGATGGATACCTTTTCTGGCCGGACACCGGAGAAGCGCTGATCGAAATGGCCAAATGCGCCGGGCTTCCTCTTTTGACCCCCGCCGAACAGAATCCCCTGCTCACCACTACCCGGGGAGTGGGAGAATGGATCCTGGATGCGGTGAACCGGGGGGCCACAACCATCACCCTGGCGCTGGGGGGATCTGCCACCGTGGATGGCGGAAGCGGTATGGCCCGGGCCCTTGGCTGGTCTTTTCTGGACAGCGATGGAGGCGAACTCCCCGAAGGCGGGGGGAGCCTGCACCGCCTGGCCCGCATCGTCCCGCCCCCGGAACCGCTGAACGCGGAGGTGCGGGCCATGTGCGACGTGACCAATCCCCTGCTGGGCGCCAGGGGAGCGGCAGCGGTGTTCGGCCCTCAGAAAGGGGCCACGCCGGAACAGGTGAAACAGCTCGAGCGCGGATTGACCCGGATGGCGGAGGCGCTCGCACTTCTGGAACCCGATCCGGCGCGCCGGACTCGAGGTGGGCGCGGAGCCCGGGGCGGGTGCGGCCGGCGGACTGGGAGCGGGCTGTCTCGGTTTTCTGGGCGGATCCCTGGTCAGCGGCATCGATGAAATGCTGCGGATCTCAGGGATTAACCGTCAACTCCTCAAGGCCTCCCATGTGGTGACCGGAGAGGGCAAAACCGATTCCCAGAGCCTGGACGGCAAAGTCGTGTCGGGCATTCTGGCCTGCGCCGCTGCCGGTCACATTCCGGTCTCGGTTATCGCCGGCTCCTGCGCGCTCTCCCCGGAGGAGGTGAACAACGCCGGACTGGCCCATGCCCTGAGTGCGAACGATCAGAATCTGCCTCTGTCCGAGGCCATGGAGCGTGCGGCGGAGCTGGCCGAATCGGCCGGCCGCCGGCTGGCGCCCCTGCTTTGACTCCAGCTGACCGTTCCCCGCCACCCGACATAATACAGAGAGTTGCGGCCTTGATTCAGCAAGCTGAACCGTTAGACCCTTTCTCTGTCATCCAAGGAGCAGAGGCATGCCGAAAAAAACATTACAGATTAAAAAAAAGAAAAAGGTCACCCTGGTTCCCAAAGGGAAAAAGGCAAATCATACCATTCGGTGGGACCCTTCACAGGCAGAGCAGGACGTCTACGATGAAGAACAGGCGAACACGCTGGATCCGGATGAAATCGAATTCATGGAAGGGCTTTCGGCCATTGAGGAAAAACACTTCCGGTTTTATTGTTACCGCTGTGGCCAACGTCTCAAAGTTCCCGTTTCCTGGGCGAAAATGGGCATCGCCTGCGGACGCTGCGAGCGGAATATCATTATTCCGCCCCCGCTGGAGGAGGATCTGTAGCGATGCCGGAGGAGTGGTTTGATCTGGTGAATCCGGAGGGGGAGGTAGTGGGCCGGGCAAAGCGCTCCGAGTGCCACGGCAACCCGGACCTGCTGCATCAGGCGGTGCATGTGTTTGTGGTCCACCCCGAAACCGGAGATCTGTTTCTGCAGCAGCGCTCCACAAAAAAAGATGTTCAGCCCGGCAAGTGGGACACCTCGGTGGGAGGACATGTCGATGCCGGCGAACCGGCGGAAACGGCCGTGCTGCGGGAGCTGAGGGAGGAACTGGGGATCACTAATGGAACCCCGGAGTACCTGTACCGGTATCTCTGGCAGAGCCCGGTGGAATCGGAGCTGATCCGCAGTTACCGTCTCCACCATTCCGGCCCCTTCACCCTCCAGCCGGAGGAGCTGGACGACGGACGCTTCTGGAGCCTTCAGGAAATTGAAGAGCATCTCGGCACCGCCACCTTCACGCCCAACTTCGAATTCGAGTGGAGCTCCATCCGTCCCCACCTGATCCCTGCATGAAATGGATTGAGGTTCCGGAAAACGTCTGGTCCGTGTACGACGGACTGGCGGCTGAACAGCTTCTCACCGAACGTCCCGACCGGCCGCCGTGGTCATGGGAAAAAACCAGAACCCGTGGCGGGAACTCCATCTGGAGGAGGTGAGGGCGGAAAACGTACCGCTGGCCCGGCGGATCTCGGGCGGGGGCACCGTCTATCATGACCCCGGCAACCTCAACCTCTCCTGGATTCTCCCGCGGGAGGACTACGATGCCAACCGGATCCACGGGGTGTTCCTGCAGGTGCTGGAGGATCTGGGACTGAAGGGAACGCCGGGAGTGAGCGGCGGACTCCGGGTCAACGGCAAAAAGATTTCCGGAGCGGCCTTCTGTTACCGTCAGAACTTCGTGCTGCATCATGGCACCCTGCTGCTGTCGGCGGATTTAACCCGCATGCGCCAGCTGCTGTCCCCTCCCCGTTTACAGATCGATACCCATGCGGTGCGGAGCATTCCGGCCTCAGTGGCCAACCTCACGGACTTTATTCCCGGCCTCGACCCGCAGGAGGTGATCTCTCTCTTCCGCCGCCACACCGAACGCATGTTCGGACCTTTGGAGGAGGCCACCGGTCTGATTCCGGATGAGGAGAGAACCCTGCAGGCCGACGTCTTCCGCTCCCCGGACTGGATCTGGGATCAGACCCCCGCTTTCACCGTGTCCGTCGACTTGAAAAAAGCACTCCCGGTCTCCTTCAAGGTCCGCAAAGGAACCGCCTCGGGCTGGCAACTGAACGGAGAGGAACGGCCGGACATTCCGCCCGCCCCCTTCCGGCAGGCCTCCATTCCCGGCTGGGCCGCCGCATTGGAACAACCGCCGGAGGCCCTGCGCACCGCACTCACCTCGGCCGGCTGGCACCTCCCGGCGCAATAGAGCTTCTTTTGACCTTTTCATGAGTCGCGTGACGCTTCAGGATCAGCTCATGCCCCCGACGTATTTTCCCTATCTCAGCATCCTCGCCAGTGCGGGAAGCGGAAAAACGTTCCGCCTGTCCTACCGCACTCTTCAGTTGCTGGAGATGGGCGCGACCCCGGAACAGATTGGCGCATTCACCTTCTCCCGCAAAGCGGCCGGAGAAATTTTCGACAGCGTGGTGGAGGCCCTGCGTGCCGCGGCGGAACGTCCGGAGGGGGCCGAAGCCGCATCCACCCACATCAACGCCACCCGCCGTCCGGAGGAGTTCCTTCAGGACCTGCGGCGCGTGATCCATGCCCTTCCCCATCTGAAAATCGGCACCCTGGACGCCCATATCGCCCGGTACCTTTCCGCCGTGTCGGTGGAACTGGGTCTCCCCCCGGACTTCGCCCTCCAGGATGACCGGTCCTCGGAACAGGTGCGGCTGCGCCGGGAAATTCTCAACCGGCTCTTTCAGTCTCATGCCCTGACGGAAGAGCGGGCCGCTCTCTTTCTGGAACTGTTCGAGGAGGCCACCCACGGTAAAAGCACCAAGGAATTTCTCCGTCCCATGCTCGAATTCCTGGAGGGAAGGCGGGAGGTGTTCCGGGCCCATCCACACCGATCAGCCTGGCAGGGTCCCGCCCTGGCCTCGCCTCCTGTCTGTCTGCCGGAAACCGAACGCCGCTCCCTGGCCGACCGGATCATCCGGCAACTGAAGGAGACCGAACTGCCAGCCAAAGCGGTGACCTCCCTGTGTGACTTCGCCAGCACCTGTGCCGAGTACGGTCCGGGCTCGGTCTGGTCCAAAGAACTCAAGCTCACCAAACCGGTGCAGTGGGTCCTGGCCGGTGACTCCCCGGTGCTGACCTACAACCGGACCACCACCGAACTCCCGGGCCCCGTCTGGGACGGACTGCAGAAACTGGCCGATCAGCCGGTGGCCATCGAATGGGAAAAGGTCCGCCGGAAAACCGAAGCCCTGTGGGCTTTCCTCGCGGTGTTCGAACAGGCCTATCAGCAGCAGGCCGTATCGGGAGGTCAGCTGACCTTTGAGGATGCCTGTGCCCTGCTGGGGGATGTGGATCAGATCGAACCCTCCGAACTGGCCTACCGCCTGGATGGCGAGATTCATCACTGGCTGCTGGATGAATTTCAGGACACCAGCCGGTCCCAGTGGAAGGTCCTCGACCCCTTTCTCTCCGAGATCCTCCAGGATCCGGAGGAGCGGCGGAGCCTGTTTCTGGTGGGCGACGTCAAACAGGCCATTTACGGCTGGCGGGGAGGCGATGCCGGACTGTTTGAGCACGTGCTCGACAGCTGGCCGCAGATTCACCGGACCTCCATGGCGGTCTCCTACCGCTCCGCCCAGCCGGTACTGGACGCCGTCAACGCCCTCTTTTCCGATTTGCCTTCCGACGACGCAGTCTCCCCCGCCACGGCAGAGCGATGGAACCGGGCGTTTGAACCCCATCAGGCGGCGAATCCGGATCTCAGCGGAAAGGCCGAAATCCATCAGTGTGAAAAAGACGGCCTCACCGACCGCGACATCGTGATGGCATATCTCCGGACGTTGCCGGAGGAGGCAGGTTGCGCCCTGCTGGTCCGCTCCAACCGGGAGGGAGACGCCTGGGCGATGGATCTGAGGGAGGCGGGCTTCCAGGTCTCCCGCGAAGGCACTTCCCCCCTGCGGGGACATCCGGTGATTGAGCTGGTGCTGGCCGGACTGCGGCTGACCGCCCATCCGGCCGACCCGTTCAGTCGACGGATGGTGCAGATGGCCGGACTGAAAGAAGCGGGGATCGCCGGACTGCAGCAGGTACAGGAGCAGGGTCTGACCGGGCTGGTCCGCATGTTCAGCCAACAGATCCTGAATCAGAATCCTTCCGCATTCTCCCGCTCACGCCTGACCCGACTGGAGGAGGAGGCTCTGGAGTTTGACCGCGCACGTGACCCGGATATTGACGCCTTCCTCGAACACGTGGATGAACTCTCGGTGCGCGAAACCGGCAGCGGTGCCGGCATACGCATCATGACCGTTCATCAGTGCAAAGGACTGGGGTTTGACGCAGTCATCGTTCCCTTCGCCTCCGGAGCCGGATTCACTCATCGGATCGACGGACTCGTCACCTCTCCCCCGGAGGAGGCGGAGGACTGGGTCACCCTCCTGCCGCCCAAGGATGTCTGCCTGCGGGTGCCCGAGCTGCGGGAGATTCTCGATCAGGAAAACGACCGGGCCGCATACGAAACTCTTTGCGTGCTCTACGTGGCCATGACCCGGGCCAAACGCTCGCTGCTCATCACCCTGCCGCCCCCCACCCGCACCCCCACCGTGTTCGGCAACTGGATTCCCGCCCGGCTGGGCGTGGACGCCCCGTCTGAAAACGGGACGGTGGCGCAATGGGGCAATGACGACTGGCTTCACGAAACCCGCACTCCTCCCGAGCCTGTCCGGACACCCCCGACCTTTCCCCTCCCCGACGCCCCTCCCCGCATCTCCCGCCTGGAACCCTCCCGTGAACAGGGAGCCGCCACGCCGGTGGCCCGGGAATTCGCGCATCCGGGTGAAGACGGACGCCGGCTGGGAAGCCGGGTGCATGATCTCCTGGAACAGGTGGACTTTCCGGCCGGTTCAGTGGAGGCCTATCTTCAGGAGCAGGAACTCGAGGAGGAGGACCCCGTCGTACCGCACCTCCGGAATGCCTGGCAGATGGAGCTTCTGCAGAAACCCGACGGCATGCGGGAACTTTGGCGGGAACAGAAGTTTGAAACCCTTCTGCCTGAGGGATGGGTGACCGGAGTGTTCGACCGGGTGGTGCTGTTTGAAGGCCGCGCCTGGATTCAGGACTACAAAACCAACCGGAATGTCAGCGGGGAGACCGTGGAGCATTACCGGCCGCAGATGGAGCTCTACCGCCGGGTGCTTGCGGACATGCTCGACCTGTCCGAAGCGGACATCACCTGTCACCTGCTGTTCACCGCCACCGGAAAAGCCGCCACACTGTAAGCTTCCCTGCGCGCCTACACCTGAGAGCCGGAGAGCGGAACCTCGGAGCTCCGGAGATGCAGATCACGCTGCGGAAATGGAATGACCACATCGTGTTCGCGGAACAGATGGTCGATCCGTAAATTCAGATCGCTGATCACATCAAACTTCTGTTCCGCGCGGGGAATCCAGCACAGCAGCTCCAGGTTCAGAGAGGAATCACCGAACTCCTGGAACCAGACCTTGGGGGCCGGTTGTTTCATCACGTAGGCATGCTCCTCCGCCGCCTGCCGCATCAGTCCGACCGCCGCCTCCACATCGGAACCGTAGGCAATGCCAACCGGGATGTGCAGCCGGATACGCGGATTACCATAACTGTAATTGATGACATACTCATCCAGCAGTTTGGAGTTGGGCACAATGATGGAAATATCATCCGGGGTGCGGATGACCGTGGTGCGGAGGTTGATCTGCTGAACGTCTCCCCACACTCCGTCCATTTCCAGCCTGTCCCCCACTTTCACCGGCCGTTCCAGCAGGAGGATAAACCCACTGGTGAAATTCGAGGCCAGATTCTGAAGGCCGAACCCGATTCCCACCCCAATCACTGCGAACAGCCCCACCAGCGCCCCCAGTGGAATA
>CAZVCO010000150.1:0-1941 GCA_964625795.1 uncultured Verrucomicrobiota bacterium
TGGTGAACCGCTCGTCCGAACCGGCGACCGGCCGGGTCCGCCTGAAGGGCATGGACGGTTCCGGATTGGCCTCCTCCACGGTGTCACTGCCGCCGGGGGGAATGAAAACCGTGGAGGGACTGCTGCCGGACGGAGTGATACAGGGCATCCTTGAACTGGAACCGGAGGATGCCTTTCCACGGGACAATGTGATTCCGTTTGTGCGGCCGCTGCCCAGGCGGATGGTTATTTCTCCCCAACTGGAGGCGGGGCCGGTTCGGAACTGGCTGAACCGGATTACCGATCTGCTGCCGGGAGCAGTGACAGGAACGGAGGGGGATGTGAGGATCGGGGCGGAGTCCGCCGCGCCAGCCACATCCGATCTTCCGGGACGCCTGCTTTTCCGTGATGCGGGAGAAGCCGCCCCCTACGCACGGATTCTGCCGTCCCGACACCCGTTGGTGGAGGATCTGGACTGGGACAGCCTGCTGGTGCGGCCGTTTGCATCGGCGGAAATGTCTCCTGCGGATCAGGTTCTTCTTCGTATGGGAAACACCCCCCTGGTGTTGCTTCGGACCCGTGAAGGCGGAACCGATCTGGTGATGAATTTTGATCCAGCCGCCGGGAACGGTCTGCGGCACGCCGGTCTCGCCCTGCTGATCTATCGCTATTTTGCCAGTGTGCAGCAGGACCTCGACGTGCCCTATCGCGCGAATCTGCTGACCGGCCAGAGGGTCCGGCTGCCATCGGCAGCGTATGTGTTTCAGCCTTTGAGCGGGCAGGCGGCCACGCCCTGGACGCCGGAGCTGTCCCTGCCCGAAGAGGCCGGCTGGCTGACCGGGTTGCGTGACGGTCAGCCTCTGGTGACGCTGGCCTGTGCGCCCGGAGATGTGGAGGAGGGGGATCTGCGGGAGGCCTCGTCCCAGGCTCTTTCGCGGGAGACGGTGATTCAGCAGCGGCGGCGTCACGAGGAATCGGATCTGCTGCTGCCGCTCTGGATGACGCTGTTAAGCCTCACCGTGGTGGGGAGCTGGTGGGCCGGTGCGGAAAGGAGAACGGGCGGATGATGCAGTTCAGTAATCCCGAAGCTTTCTGGATGCTCCCCATCGCGGTGTTAATCGCCTGGCGCTTCCCGGTTGTGGGGCTGTCCCGTCCGCTGCGTATTCTGGTCCTGGGACTGATTCTGCTGGCCTGGGCCAATCCCCATCTGCAGAGGATGCAGCCCGGAGTGGATCTCTGGGTGATGCTGGATCAGTCCGATTCCGCCCGGACCTTCGCCACCACTTCGTTTCAGGAAACCGAACGGATTCTGAGGGAAAGCCGGGGGCCGCATGACCGCCTGTTTTTTGTGGAAATGGCGGCGGAGGCCATGCTGCGCGACCCGGCCGCCCCCGAAGTGCTGCCGGGAGGGACGAATGCCACCCGGCTGGGGCATGCCCTGCAGTACACCTTGTCACTGCGCGAACCCAACCGGGCCACCCGCCTGCTGTATGTGGGGGATGGCTTTTCCACTGATCTGGACGTCCGCCTGGATGAGCTGGTGTCCCCGACCCGGGTGAGGCCGGGTGAGCCGTTTTTGGTCGATGCCTGGATCTCCGGACCGCGTGGAGCCGCCGTGCAGGTAGTCTTTACGCGTGATGGGGAGGAAGTGTCCCGTCAGACCGTTCAGCTTCAGGATCGGAGGGAAAGACTCCGCTGGGCCTCTGAAATCCGCTGGCCCGGTGCGGTTCAGTTCGCGGTGGAGATATCCAGTGAGGAGGATTCCCTGCCCGGAAACAACCGGCGTCAGGCCTGGGTGGAGGCCGGAGGCGGAAACCGGGTGCTGCTGCTGAGCGCGTATCCGGATGATCCCATCGCGGAGTTGTTGCGAGGGGACGGGATTGAGGTTGAGGTGGTCACCTCTCCGAGGGAACTGACCGTGGGGGCGCTCAGCGGGGCCGGGGCGGTATGGATCCACAACGT
>CAZVCO010000150.1:1951-7321 GCA_964625795.1 uncultured Verrucomicrobiota bacterium
TCACGGGAGCCACCCGGCGCCGAAAGGGCCGGTTTGAAATGGCCAACGGCGGAACCCTCTTCCTGGATGAGATCGGCCTGATTCCCCGGGAGGTGCAGGAGGCTCTGGAGTTCTTTGTGCACGAACAGGGCGGTGGTTTGGTGATGGTGGGAGGAAAATCCAGTTTTGGGGCCGGCGGCTATCATGAATCTCCGGTGGACCCCCTGCTTCCGGTCACCATGGAATTAAAAGAGGAGGACCGCAAGGTCTCCATTGCCCTTGGCATTGTGATGGACCGTTCGGGCAGTATGGGCGCGGGGGCCGGCATGGGCATGACCAAAATGGATCTGGCCAATTCCGGAGCGGCCCGTGCGATCGAACTGCTCGGAGAAACCGATGCGGTGACGGTGATGGCAGTGGACACCCAGGCCCACACCGTCCTGCCGCTTTCCAGAGCCGGAGATGACCGTCAGCGTTTGATCAATCTGGTGCGCCGCATTCAAAGCGGTGGCGGGGGCATCTACGTATTCAACGGACTGGAGGCGGCGTGGAGGGAACTCCGCAATGCGCCACAGACCCAGCGTCATATTATTCTCTTTGCGGATGCGGCCGATGCCGAACAGCCGGAGGGAGTAGGGGAGCTGATACGGGAAATGGGGGCGGCCAATACCACCGTCAGCGTAATTGCCCTGGGCGCCCCCTCCGATCCCGACGCGCCGTTTCTCGAGCAAATCGCGGTGGACGGGCAGGGGCGGCTGTTTTTCAATTCCGATCCCGCCTCCCTTCCGTCGGTGTTCGCCCAGGAGACGGTCAGCGTGAGCCGGTCCGCGTTTCTGGAGGAACCCACTCCGACCGAAACCACGGCGGGCTGGCGGGAGATTGCACCCACCCAGCTGTCCTGGCCGGACGTGCTGGACGGATACAACCTGAATTATCTGCGGGAGGAGGCCACCGAATCTCTGCGTTCCGCCGATGAATACGGTGCCCCTCTGGTGGCGCACTGGGAGAGAGGAAACGGACGCACTGCGGCCCTGGCCATGCCGGTGGGCGGTCCCTTTTCGCAACGGATACGGGGCTGGGGGGAACTGGGGGATATGATCAGGACTCTGAACCGCTGGGTGATGCGGGATGAATGGCCTCCCGGAATTCATCTGGACACCGAACGGATCGGGGACACGCTTCGGGTGTCTCTCCAGGCCGACCGGGAATGGCAGGAGCGCTTTGTGACAGAGCCCCCGCAGCTGGTGACCTCCGGTGAGCAGGATTCCGGTTCGGTGATCCGGCCCTGGCGGCGGATTGCCCCGGGAGTGCTGCAGGCAGAGCTGAAGCTCGAGGCCGGCAGCCGCCTTCGCGGTGCAGTGCAGACCGGCAGACGCTCCTTTCCCTTTGGACCGGTAAACGGTCAGCCCGGATCCGAATGGACCTTCGACCGTGAACGTCTGGAGGCGCTGCGTACTCTGTCGGCCGCCAGTAACGGCCGCACTCTGACCTCCCTGTCGGAGGCCTGGGTACGCCCGCCTCAGGAAGCGGTGGTGGGCACTCGCCTGTTCTGGCTGTGGCTGGCCCTGGCGCTGTTCCTGATCGAAGCCGCCTGGTCCCGGATCGGTGGACAGCGGATCGGGCTGGCGAAACGGGCCCGCAGGATGGAAACGCAGGAAGAAAAGCCCGAACCTCCGCCGCCCGCAGAGGATCCGCCGTCCGCCGATCCCGAACCCCGCCCCCGTTCCGCCTTCCGACAGGCGAAACGGTCCTGAAGGGGAATTTATGTGTGTTCACCGCGGACAGCGCGGAGCTAACGCCCGTCGATTACGATTATGAGCACGATTAGGATTACGAAGTGTGAATTTGCTGAGAAAACCGATCTCTGTGGCCTGAAGGCCGATAGCTACTCCCTGCGGAGTATCGCTCGGTGATGGCCAGGTGATCCTGAAAAAATCGTAATCATAATCGTGCTCGTAATCATAATCGAAATCGGAGTTCGGCAGATGTCTTGAAAATTTTGTGCAAGCAAATCATCAGCCTATGGATTGGAAATTCCCTATTTGAAAACCTTCTTCTAGTCCGTCGATTGCGATTATGAGCACGATTAGGATTATGACTTATGATTTTGCTACGGAAACGGATCTCTGCGGACCGCGCGAGCTTCGCTGAAGACGGATTATGAATCCGGAAGGCGCAGGGACTGTCCATTGTCCTCCGGTCCAAGACTGAGCAGGTAGGGACCGGCCCGCTGTACCCAGACCTCCGGAGTGGGATAGTCGGCGGCCCGCTCCCCATAGTGGGTTTTCAGCATGTCGGTCTGAATCACTCCCGGTTGAAACGGGATCACGGCCATGCCGTCCGGAACCTCCTGCGCCAGGGATTTGCATAATCCCTCGATGGCATGTTTGGAGGCGCAATAGCCGGAGATCTCGGGGTATCCTTTTACCCCGGCTCCACTGGAGAACCCCACGATTACTCCGGAGCGGGCTTCCATCATGGACGGAAGCATGGCACGGATCACATTGGCGGTTCCTTTGAGATTCACGTCCTGTACACGGTCAAACTCCTCCGCCGGCACCCCGAGAAAAGGAGCGTCCGGATGTATCATGCCCGCGTTACACAACAGCAGGTCGGGAGGGCCGAATCGTTCACATACGTCCGAAGCCCATTGGGTCAGCCCCGGACGGTCGAGCACATCCAGCGATGCAAAGGCCTCTGCGGGTCCGGGCTGTTGCTGAAGATCGGCGATGGCCTTTGAATTCCGGGCAACCCCTGTGACCTGATGTCCCTGTTGATGGAACCAGGCGACCAGGGCGCGGCCCAGGCCTTTGGAAACGCCGGTGATACAAATATGCTTTGGGGTTATGGTCATGTGGTCTCTCCGATTTTACTCCATGAGAATAATTTTGTGAAAATACCCATAGAAATGATCGCTATCGCTATCCCTGGCCGTCGCCGAGCTCCGTCTCGGGCAGGCGCCATCGTAATCGATATCGAAACTCAGGAGAATAGTGTTTTGGTTGAATGTCAACCTATGGGAAGCCCGAGAATACAGGTTCGATAGCGATGGCGCCTGCCCGAGACGGAGCTCGGCGAAGGCCAGGGATCCCGATGCCGATCCTGTTGAAAAATTCGGTTAAGCGATTGAAGCAGTATTTTAGTACGAAACGTCGCGCAACCTAGCCGATTTTATACTGCACCGTGCAGGCGGGTTGACATCAGGGCGGAGGGAAAGCAGTATTTATCCATGCGGATTCTTTCATTTCAAGTGTTGCTCTGGTCTCTTCTCAGTCTGCCGGGCTGGTCGGAGGAGCTTTCCCCTGCGGTCCGGGACCAGATCTCCCGGGCGGAACGGGAGTTGCGGCTGGCGGAAGTGTCTCACCGCCGCGCCCAGTCGCAGCTGGATGAGCTTCAGGACGATCCGGCGGTGTCGGACAAAGAGCTGTTGACCATGGAGAGCTATGTGTTTGAACTCTCCGAACTGGTCCGGGTGCGGAAGGAAACCCTGACGGATCTGCAGGCCATGGCCGGTCAGTCAGTGCCGGCGCCTGATCCAACCGTGACGGAAGGGATGGAGGCGTTTGAGCAGGCCGTAGGGGAGGTGCCCTCCACCGAAGAGGAAAGCGAACAGGAGCGGCTCGACCGGGAATTCGCCGCCTCTCTGGAGGCGTTTGACGGAATGATCCGCGACTACACCCGTGAATTGGAGGATCAGATTGCCGCCCGTTCCGCCAAGGGGGAGGCGGCCGCCTCGCCACATCAGACCGCTGCCTCCGAAGCCGAAGCCTTACTGAGATCGATGGGAGTGGACCCCGGAACCGGCGGGGAGCAGGAACCTCCCGGTCAGCAGGAGACTGCCGCCACGGAAACCGGGGGAGAGCCGGCTTCCGGCCCCGCAACCGAAACCGCCGGCACGTCGCCGGGAAGGGAAGGGCCGGGAACCCCGGGGCAGGGTACATCACGTCCGCCACGTGAAGATGAGGACGTGGTGGCCCGTCAGCTTCGCGAAGCGGCAGAAAAAGAAACCGATCCGGTTCTCCGGGAGAAATTGTGGAAAGAATACGAAGCATATATCGACGGTCGTTCCTGATCCTGGCGGCAGGCAGCCTGCTGCTGACCGGCTGTGCCACCCGTTCGGTCGGACGGGTAGGCCCCACCACGATGCAGGTGGCACTCGAACCCTATCCCGCTGAACAACAGCTGGACGTGGGGATTCAGGTGTTCCGTGAAGGGGAGGTCGACCAGGAGGCCATGGAAAAACAGCACACCAGCCGGCAGATCCGGAAATCCGAAGTGCTGTTTATGCCCTACCATCTGAAAACCACTCTGGATCAAAGCGGCTACTGGGGCGAAGTGAAGGTGGTGCCGGAGAATGCCTCCGGCAAGGATCTGATGCTGGAGGCGGAGATTCTTTCCTCCAACGGTGAGGAACTGGCCCTGGATGTGCGGGCCACGGACAGCCGGGGGGAGGTCTGGATCGACCGGGTCTACCGGGACAAAGTCAGCCAACAGAATTACGAGGACATCCGCAGAGGCAAAACCGGCCCCTTTCAGAACATCTACAACGCCATTGCCAACGATCTGGCCTCGGTGCGCCGGCGCATGGATACCCTTCAGGTGCGCCGGCTGCAGCGCACCACCCAGATCCTGTTTGCGGCTGAGCTGGTGCCCGGGGCCTATGGAGACTATGTCCGCACCGGGAGCGACGGCCGCAACGAAGTGGTCCGGCTGCCGGCAGAGGATGATCCCCTCTGGCAGAAAGTGAATCAGGTGTCGGAGCGGAACCGGATGTTTTTCGATGCGCTGAACGCCACGTATGAACCATACTACCGTGACATGTGGACCCCTTACGCAGACTGGCGGCGGTACAATCTGGTGGAGCAGATCTCTATCCGCGAGGCCCGGGCCGAGAGTATTAAACGGACCGCAGCCGGCATCATTATGATTGCGGCGGCCATACTGCTGGAGATGGAGGAGGTGGACAATTCCAGCACCCTGCGCGATGTGCTGGTGCTGGGCGGGGCTCAGGTGATCATTAACGGCGTGAATATTTCCAAGCGGGCGGATATCCATCGGGATACCCTGCAGGAGCTGGCGGATTCGTTCAGTTCGGATGCCAGTACCCTACGGGTGACGCTGGAGGGAAGGACGGTGGAGCTGACCGGAAATGTGTCCGAACAAATGACGCAGTGGCAGAATCTGCTGCGGGATCTGCATGCCAGGGAAATGGAACAGACCCCCCTTGAACCGGAATGAGCGAAGAGCCTCTGCAGCCTCAATCCCTTGGGGAAAAGCCGCCGGGCGAGTCCCCCTCACGCTCCGGAGGGTCGAACCGGGGGCTGTGGATTCTGGCTGCCGTGGTGCTGATCGCAGGGTTTACGCTGATAGGCTGGCTTTCCAGACGCACAG
>CAZVCO010000150.1:7331-7860 GCA_964625795.1 uncultured Verrucomicrobiota bacterium
CACCCACCGCCACTCCCACGCCGCAGCCGGCCGCCACTCCCACTCCTGACCCGGCGGCCCGGCGGGAGGCTGACCGGGCACTGGAGCGGCTTCTGACCCTGCTGGGGCCGTTGAGAGAGACCCGTCCCGAGATCTGGGCGGGTGAGGCCTGGGAGGAAGTGATGGCCGCAAGTGACCGGGGGGATACCGCATTGGCAGATCAGCAGTGGGACGAGGCAGAGACCGCCTATAACGCGGCGATTGAACTGGCTGAACGACTCAAGGTCGCGGTGAACGCCGTGCCGCAGCGTCTGTATCCAAAAGCGGTGGAGGCGTATTCGCAGGGTGAACGTGAGATGGCGGTTGAGCTTCTGGAGACCATTCTGCTCATTGACCCTGAACATGAGCCGGCCTCGGATCTTCTGCCCCGGGCGGCGCGGCTTGCCGATCGTTCGCTGTCGGCGCGTTGCCGTTCCAGGTCGTAAAGCCGGGTTTTCAGCACCTGCATCGCAATCTCGCGGTTGCGGTGCTGGGATTTTTCGGAACTGGT
>CAZVCO010000151.1:0-1924 GCA_964625795.1 uncultured Verrucomicrobiota bacterium
CTTTTGTGACCCCTTTTGCCGGGCTGACCCCTTTTGTGACCCCTTTTGCCGGGCTGACCCCTTTTGCGGCCCCTTTTGCCGGCCTTCCCCCTTTTCCCCTCCCTCCACCACCTTCCTCACCACATCCAATATCTCACGGTCCTCCACTGTCTCGCCCTTACTGATCTCCCCGGCGCGCACCTCTACCCGTTTCCGTATCACCGCATCATGCAACTCTCCCTGGCGCGTGACGTAGGCATCCACCGTGAACTCCTGCCCGTCAATCCAGGGCTGAAATACATAGTCTGACGGATCCGCCATCAACAGCCGCGCATGCTCCGGCCCCTTGACCCGGCAGGCTCCGATTGAGGAACTGCTGTTGTCCCGTTTCGCAAACAGGGGGCCGGTGGCCGATAAAGGATCCTCAACAATGGCAGGGGTTTGCAGCCCGGCCGCAGTGAACCAGGCCGCGGTGCGGCGTTTGGAATCAAAGACCGCACAGGTTTCCGGATCACTGACCGCCAGCGTCGTTCCCACCGCAGCAAAACGTTTCTTTGCCGCCGCAAGAAGTTCCAGTTCCGGATCCAACGTGGGAACCAGAAACTGAACCCCTTCCTCCTCACACAGGTCAACCAACGTCTGGACATACTCCGATGCATCAATAGGCGGCACCTCCCACGCCTGATCGGCCACCTGACAGGCCGCGCTCCATTCCGGCTTCAGGTCGGTTGCCAGAAGTCTGCATTCCTGCCCACACCTCTGCATGGAAGCCCGAAACCCCTGTAAAAGCTCAACCCTGCGGCCGGCAGAGGTAAAAAGAAATGTGATACTCATATCCTTACGGCTTCTTTAACACGTTTGTGGATTTTTCCAGTACATTTTTTGCCACCTCTCCGGCATAGGGGTGCACGGAGATTCATAGACCGTGCCTAACTCAAAAGTATATATAAAATTTCCGTGTGTAATAGGTATCCCTATGCGTCTCCGGCGCACAAGTCGGAATCCCTGGCCGTCGCCGTGAGACGGCCTGGACTTGTGCGCCGAAGGCGTAAAGGCCATCCCGCCTACGGCGGGCAAGCCTCCGTTCTTTAGGCAATGCATCGTGATACCGGTTGCTTCGAAAGCCGATGTTGTTCATGTACCCTCAATCAGATTCTACCTGATTTACGGATTGGAAAGTTTGGCTGAACCGATAGATTTTACCTGTGCAAATATTATGGAATAAACGTGGCCACTGGTTGACGGCCGCTGTTGGGCTGACCGCGTTTTGCCTCTATGTGCTGACCGGGGCACATACGATCCAATGGCAGGATTCCGCGCAGTTCATCTACCGGATTGCCACCGGCACCTGGGAGAATGACTATGGACTGGCCATGGTGCACCCCCTTCATTATTGGCTTGGCCGGTTTGCCGTGTGGTGCTTTCCGGAACACATTCCCTGGGCGGTAAGCGGCATCAGCGCATTAGGCGGCGCCCTGGCCGTTTCCGGGGTCTATGCCCTCATGTACCGGCATACCGCTTCAGTCATCACCAGTGGGTTTTCCGCTCTGACGCTGTTCTTCGCCCACACGTTCTGGCGGTTCAGTGGACTTCCGTAGGTCTATACCCTCAGCGCGGCTCTGTTGATTGCTGAGTTCTATTGGTTTTTACAGCTGCCCCGGCGCCCCGGCGGTGTACACTGGGCCATACTCTTCGGCATAAACGGGCTGGCGTTCAGTAACCATAATCTGGCGCTGCTCTCGAAATCATAAATTTCTCATATTCGTCAGCCTTTTCCATAGCAACCTTGCCATGCCACAACCTCATAACTGCCATGGTATATTATATCTCCTTATTTTTATTTGTTCTAATTAGCGGGATAATAAAAACTATACAGGCGATTAAAAAGAAGACACTACCAATGAATGTCAGAATATCCTGATTTTTTAAGCTCGATACGATAAAG
>CAZVCO010000151.1:1934-2903 GCA_964625795.1 uncultured Verrucomicrobiota bacterium
ATCGCCGCCGGCTGGCTGCTGGGAGCATCTCCTTTTCTGGGACTGGTGGCTGCGGAAGGCCTGCAGAGCGGCGCCTGGGCCACCGTGATCCACTCTGCCCTGTTCGGACATCATTTCCAATCACAGGTGACCGGACTGCTCCCGGATCCGTCCATCCTCGCCATTACAGTGGGGTTTCTGATCCTCAGTTTTCCAGGAGCCGCGTTGATACTGGCCGTGCGGGGCAGTCGGCGTGCCCCATCCGCCTGGACCCCGGTGTGGATATTGATCGGCTTCCACCTGGTGTTTTTTCTGCGGTATAATGTGATCGATCAATATACATTTTTCATTCCGGCCATGGCGGGAATCGCGCTGGCAGCCGGCTGGGGATATCACAGCCTGCACGTGTCATTTTTCCGCCGACTTTGCTGGATACTGCTGATCCTGCAACCATTGCTCTATGCACTGACGCCCACACTGGTCCGTGCCAGCGGCGTTCTGACCTCCTTTGAACGGAATAAACCCTACCGGGATGACTACAGGTATCTCTTCTGGCCCTGGATGAGAGCTGAGACCTCGGCACACCAACTGGCCCAAGACACGCTTTCCGCATATGGAACCGGCCCAGGGAAGGTCTGGGTACAGGACACCATGGCCCTTTACACCCTGAAGTGGGCCTTCCATCATCATGGCCTGGCGGATACCGCCGTGATTCCGCAGCCGGAGACCCCTGAAGCCTCCGCAGCCGTCTGGGTCCCCGCACGTGCAGACAGTCCCGCCCCCGCTGGCTGGATAAAACTACGCGAAGTCTGGATCCCCGACTCAGCACCTCCCGACAAAGCCTCTCCGTAGCAAGACACTTTTCATCATTCACCCGCTCGGCAGACGGAAGTGATCTGCGAAGGGGACTCTCGCAGTGGCGCAGTGCGCGCGGTGATGTAGGTTGTGGGCCGTTGGCTGTGGGCTGCTGAAGGAGCGAAGCGAGGCAAA
>CAZVCO010000151.1:3018-7830 GCA_964625795.1 uncultured Verrucomicrobiota bacterium
CAGCCACGGACCGGACGACCGGGCATTGGAACTGGGCCTTAGGTTCCGGTCCGTGGCCTAAAGGCGCGACGGCCACTCTCCGCATCCCCAACCTTGGAAACCCTGAGCCACGCCGAAGGGTTGCAAACCCTGAGGCACGTCGAAGGGTCAAAGATCCTGAGCAACGACCCACAACCCACAACCCACTAACAAATGACCACCCTTCGACTTCGCTCAGGGCCTGCGGATGACCAATCCCGCCTTGCTCCTTCGCACTGCGTACTACGGCGCACATGCCGGCGCTACTGACGCGGCTACGCCCCGGCGCACAAGTCCAGGCCCCTCCACGTCATCCCTTCTCCATCAACACCTGCACCGGTTGAAAACAGACTCCTTCACCAGCTACCAAGGGATTTTCTGACCAATAGGTCACCCCGCAACCGACCTCCTCCGCCAAACGGAAAACCTCCAGCATCCACTCATCATCCGGATCCGGGTCCGTCACCATGATTTCATCCGGTTGCAGTTCCGATGCCAATGAATGAAGTCCGTATTTTCCTCCAGTGACGTTGACCCCATGAAAGAGACGGTTCCTAACCTCAGGGTCAGATGACCAGACACCCACACACGCCATTCTGTTCCGGGCAAGGTAACTCATTGCCCGGCTGGCTTCCGGCCGGGTTCCGGCCAGAACCACCCGATATTGTGACTTTTTTTTCCAGAAACGCATGAATGACAACATAACAGGGGCACCCAACATTTGGTACACAAAACATCAACCACCCCGGTCAGGGTACGTCACTGGAAAACGAATCTGACCGTGACACGAACTGGCCGATCTTCCGCAGCGGCTTCAGAGCGAGCGTCCACGGCTTTGGACGCAGACCATTAACCCTCCACACCTTCCGGTCTGCGCGGTTTGCTTTCAGCCGGGCGGCGAGCGACGCATTGCTTTGACCTCCCACCCGCATGCGAACAAAAGGGCCAAACTATATAAGAGCTCTCACCAAGATCATAGCGTTTGTGCACGCTAATCCGGCAGGCCCGACCCACCATCCTCTGGACAGACGCCCTCCCTTCCTGAAATAAAAATGCAGGCTCAGGAGGAACACTATAAAGAGGAAACCAGCGTAATATTTTTGAAATACGAAGTGATTCGGAACCTGGGTCAGCGCAAAAGCAGGCAGAGATGCCAAAAGTCCCCACCGGTGCATCCCCCTAGCCAGATGAACCCAGACTGTAATCACGGCCCCACCTACCCCGCTCAGCCCACAGATGAGCAGAGATCGGTCTGACACCACAGGAAATAACCGAACAGCATTCCACAGGCCTGATGCCCTCCCATACTCCCAACTGTAAGATGTATTCACACAACATGCTAAAAGACATCCTATTCCTGCCCCCCAGAAAAGGTATTTGCGGAATTCTCTGTCCTGGACAAATTGCCGAATTTCCTCCCATACGCAACTAAGATAACAAAACCCGTAAACCCCGATCAGGGCCAACATAAAGGCAGGACCAGCGGGGTTGATGGTTACATGACGCTCGGCAAAAGATGGAGGCACCACACCATTCCACTGGATGATAACGAAACCGATCAGCGCCAGTGCCGGGAGGGACGCCAGGGAATACGCCCATAATATTTTCTGGTTTCTTAACCTCTGCTCACTGCTGTTACAGAGAACAGCCCCTCTCACCCACATCGGCACCAACAGCCAGATCATGGTCTGCCGCACCCAGACGCTCAGCGCGATGATCGTCCCGATGAGAAGGACCTCACGATATCCCCTTTTCCGTACCGGCTCGCGCCACAGAAGCCAAAGGCACGCACCACAGAGAAACCAGGCCAGATTGTCCGGCAGCAACCAGACGCCGGCCGGGAACATGTAAAGAGAAAAAATTACCGGCAAAATCAATACAATGGAAGCGGCGGTCGACACCGACCGACCGGATATCAGCCACGTCAGCCCAATCAGGAGACCAAGCGTAATCAATGCATTCACCCCCTGCATGACGTACAGGTTCCCCCCAGACCACTGACCAACAAACGCGATCATTTGATGATACCCCGGCGTGGTAGCCGAAGAATAGTCCCCTACCCCCCCTCCATCCATAAAATGCCGCACAGCTGGCAGATGATAGACCTCCTGATCATGGAATCCACGTCCCTTGGAATACGAAATCAAAACGAGCGGCAGGGCCATGGTCAGAAATAAAGACCCAATGACGCAGGCTGGAACTTTCATATCGACTGACGCGCTCACTGGGACAGCGTGCCCAAATCCCCCTCACGTTTAAGCTCCTTGATTTTCAAACGGATCTGATAAAAATAAATCGCCTTAAGCAGGGCAAAATGAAAGCCAACCCAGCCATTCATAAAGCCTTTCTTCCAGACGAAGATAAAGAAAAAATAGGCCGGAGACATCCACCATTTATGTAGATTCCGGTATTTCCTCTGCTGACGGGGTGTCAGGGTAGCCCAAGCATGTGGGGCGGTCTGTTGAAGACTCCGGTGCCGGTAAGCCTCCCAGGTGGAATATTCGTTATGTTTACGAAGATACTGGTCAAGACCCCGGTTGTCCCTGTGGTCGATCTTTGCTTTGATTTCTCCCGTGGTTCCCTTCAGAACCGGATGCTCATGCACCTCCATATCCAGATGACTCCAGTGATCCTCATCCGTCTCCTCATATTCCCCGCTACCCATCCGGAAAAGTGCCAGCTTCCTGAACGGGTCTCCACCCTTCAGCTTTTTCCCCATAAAATAGCTCTCATAATTCAGCCAGAATCCGTCATGGCTGGTATCCGGAAGCGTGGCTCGGACCTCATCAATAAACTCATCCGTGATATACTCGTCCGCATCGAGAAAAAGCACCCACTCTGTCGTGATGGTGTGATGGCGTAGTATCCAGTTACGTTTTTTCGGATAAAGACCATTCCAATCAAAATTGACGTATTCCGCTTTTGATGCCCGGACGATGTCCGGCGTCTTATCCGTACTAAAGGAGTCCACGACAATGATCCGCTCGGCAAATCCCGCCAATTTCTCCAAACAGGACGGAAGATTCTTTTGCTCGTTTTTGACAGGAATGATGATGGTTAAAGATAACATACGGTTAAATGGTTTTTTTTAGCTCAGGCGGCGCAACGTACAAAGGCTCTGTAAAGACTCAACCTGAAATCCCGGCCAGATATGACCCATGAATCTATGCTGGGAAAAAAATAGGATGGGAGGGAAGATCTTTGAGCCATTTCCGGGGTAAATCACTGTTACTGAAGATCACCACCCAGACGGTCAGGAGAACGAGCTTCATATCGAGCAGGAAAGACTTATGTTCTCCATACCATTTCTCTACCTCGCCTTTATAGGGTGCAATCTCCCGGCTGTAAAAGTCGTGGTAGTCCTCGCCACTCCGATGGATCAGAGTTTCCTCATCACGAAAGATAATTGAACCCACTCCGGTCAGACCAGGCTGCAGATCCTCAATCTCTTTCACGGTTTCCTCTGGAATATAATCGCGCGTTTGCCTGGTCAGCGGCCGCGGTCCCACGATACTCATATCGCCAACAAAAATATTCCAAAGCTGCGGCACTTCGTTCAGCTTTGTCTTCCGCAGAAACCGGCCCACCGGCAATACGCGGGGATCCCCCTTGGTCGTGATGGTGCCCGTCCCAAGATTGGGGCTGTCCTTCAGCATAGTGGCGAACTTAAGGATCCCGAAAGGTTTGCCCCCTTTCCCGATCCGGGTTTGACGATAAAAAACCTCTCCCTCTCCGCTAAAGCGCAGCACAAGCGCAATGATCAATCCAAAAGGCAGAAAGACGATAAGACCAAGGCCAGAGACCATAATATCGAAAAACCGTTTCATTATTCACATCCTTGCATCAAGATACTTTCCTTTTTCTTCATGACTGAGTTCAGGGAGAATCTTCAAATATTCTTCAACAATCGCCGTCTTAGACCACGGGCCTGGCGACTGACGGATGGACTCAATCGACGCCGTAAACCTGTCCAGCGCATCTGAATCAAACTCAGGCTGATTTTTAATCACCCCCAGGCTGGCAAAACACTCCAGATCGAGGATCTCATTCCCCATAAAGAATTCCTCGAAGGGCTTCTCTCCTGTGGTGTCGCTGGTGAAAAAATATACCGGCCATTTTCCCTCCGGAATCAGCTCATCCACCCGACCCCGCGCTTCATCCTCGGTGGCACACTGCACTGCCTCGTACCCGTGATTCTCCAGAAAGCGCACCGCAATGTCAGAGAATTTGGTCAGCTCCAGCTCTCCCTCCTGATGTGGGAAAAAGATGTCCAGATTTTCACCAAACACCGCCGACATCACACACAACTCCCCGGATTCCTGAGGAGTGACGAAATAGCGCTTCACATCTTCCGGCGCCGAAAGCGGCTGGCGTTTCATCAGCCGCTGGGTGAACCCGTGGAGCAGACTGCCGTCGCTAAATATTTCCACGCACCCATCTCCGCTGACATCCGTGACGTCTTGACCGTGTTAAAGACATTCACCTCCAGCATGCGCATCAGGGTATACGGATCCTTTTCACTGCGCACATGCTTAAGGGCCGACAGATTGCATACCAGGTCATAGGATGCCTGTGATTCGATAAATGCATCAAAATATCGGCTTCCCACATCCACCGGCACGGTCTGGAAATCTCCGCTTCCATACCCCAGCGTACTGCGAATATCCCGCACCAGCTCCACCAGATTGTTTTCACTGATGTCCACCACATGAAGCGCTTTGGGATCGCGTTTAAACAGCTCCCGCGTCACCGCCTGACCGATCGTGCCGGCCCCGCCGATCACCAGAATGCGCG
>CAZVCO010000152.1:0-7803 GCA_964625795.1 uncultured Verrucomicrobiota bacterium
GATGTTTTGCGTTTTGAGGCTCCTCAAAAGACTTCATCTCAGGACTTCGGCTTGCACATCTTGCAGGGCCGGTAGCCGGCCTGGATGGCTTGTTGGTAGGTACTGAAACGGGCGGTGCAGTTTTTGCAGGAAAACCAGCGGCAGGACGCGGTGTGGAAAATCCTGCTTTCACGGTTTCCGGAGAAATCCGCGAATGCGCCAGTAGCCAGAGCCAGAAAGACGAACAACAGGAGGGGTTTTGTCATGACACGTATGGTTATACACAAGCCATGGGACGATCAGAAGGCAAAAATGAGGCCCCCCTTTCATGGGAGCAAGGGCTGACGGCGACGATATGGCCTTCGTCACGGTACGCATTGTGGACAGGAACGGCACCCTCTGTCCCCACGCAGAGCTTTCCATCGACTATTCCATCGAAGGACCCGGCGTCATTGCCGGACTCTGTAATGGGGATCCCACTTCACTGAAGTCCTTCAAAGGCACGGAGATGAAAGTGTTTCACGGCATGGCGGTCGTGTACCTGAGGTCGATAGATGGTCAGGCCGGCGAGATCACATTGAAAGCAATGTCCGGCGATCTGCCTCCCGGCTCTTTGACCTTAAAAAGCCTCTGACATTCACCTTGTCCGTGCTGTCCGCGTCGTCCGCGGTTCATAAACAGGGGTTTCAACCGCGGACATCGCGGACATCGCGGACAACGCGGACCCATGCAGGGGTTTTTTAATGTTTTTGCCAACATCCTTTTCATAGCCGCTTGATGGGTGGAAAGGGCCAAGGTTTATCTGCCGGAGGCATGGCCCCGGCTCGACAGCAGCCCGGTCCCCTGGCCGTGGCTCGCGCCACGCGCGGGCAGGCGTGAGGGCCGGGATGTTGAACATCTATAAAGGAAAGGGCTGACGGCCCGACTTAACGTTATCCGGTCCGCAAGGGTCGGCGCCCAGATTCAGACGCCTCCTCTGCTTCTGAATCAGACCCTGCCGCGGCGGCGGACAGCCTGCCCCATGCGTTTTCTCACCACGTCGGCCGACAGCTTGGGGCGCCGGAACTCATCGACAACCCCTTTGTTATTCATGGTTCGGGGCCGCTTCATCGCACTGTATTCCCTGCCCTTCGACTCCCGGGTGGTGCGGACGTCGCAGAACTGCCAGATGGCGGCTCCGACGATACGGGGATGCTCCAGATAGACCTGTAAGGCTTCATCCAGCAGGTGGGCCTGAAATTCCTCGGACCAGGGATCCTGCTGGAGGTTGCGTACCCCATACAGCGCACCGGCTCCGAATTCGCTCATGATCACCGGTTTACCTTTTCCGCCGTGACTCTCCTCACTGTCCAGCCAGCGCAACAGTTTATCGAACACCTTGCCGGTCTCTTCCGGATGACTGCCATACCATCCGGTATACAAATTCCAGGACACAATATCCACCAGACCGAGACAGAGATCCTTTGTCTGTTTATTTGAGGCAAATGTGATAGGGCGGTATGGATCCAGTTCACGCAGCAGGCCCAGTACCTCCTGATGCACCTGCGCTCCTTTATCGGTAATGCTGTCGCACTCGTTCAGACTGCCCCAGGTCACAATACAGGGATGATTGAAATGGGTTTCCACCATCTCCACCGTACTGTCCCGGATCTGCTCACGGAACTTCGGCGAATCAAAGGGGGTGTTGCGGGAGTGGCTTTCCTCCCATACATAGATCCCCCGTTCATCGCAGAGATCCAGCAGCCGCTGATCGTTGGGATAATGACTGGTCCGGAGAAAATTACAGTTCAGATCCCGGAACAGATCCAGATCGTACGCCATCATGGCAGGGGGAATGGCGCATCCGAAATGCGGATGATCCTCGTGCCGGTTAAACCCGCGCAAGTGAAGTTCCTCCCCGTTGAGCAGAAGTTTTTTACCTTTCACCCGGATCTCTCGGAACCCTATCCGTTCGATGAGATCGTCCGTCGCCTCCCCCTTCTGCAGTAACGTCGCCTCCAGCAGATAAAGACGGGGAGACGTCTCGCTCCAGGACTTCACCTTCAGTCCTTTCAGAACACCGGACACCTCGACCGTTTTTCCGGCGTACACCTCCGGAAGCGCGATCGTCTGCTCCACACCATCGAGCCTGAGCTGCACAGCAGCTCCGGATGTTTTCCTACCCAGATTACGGACGCGGACCCGCACCTCGAGATTCCAGCCTGTTTTCACCTTCCGGGGAACCGCAAACAGTTTGTGCAAAAAAAGATCAGGAATGATCTGAAGCTCCACCGGCCGGGTGATGCCGCCATAGGTGTAATAATCATTCGGCAAATGCAGCGAACTGTGTTCTCCAAAGGTATTGTCCACCTTCACCACCACCTGATGGGTTCCGGCGGCCAGATCGCGCACCAGCACCTCCCACGGGGTGAAGGCATCGTAGTGGGAACCGACAGAGACACCGTTCACCCAGACCTCTGCTGTATGACTCACGCCTCCGAAGGCCAGCCGGACGCTTCCGGGTTGCTTCAGGGTAAAGGATTTCCGGTACCAGCCAACACCCCGGTATCCCCGCAGGTCCGGCATGGATTCCCAGGGCATGGGGATCTCGGCCTGCCGGGTGTAGGTTCGCGGCAGTTGTCCCGAACGGGGCTTCCGGTCACATTCCGGCAAAAACTCCCATGTGCCGTTGAGGGGAACGAAAGAACGAAGGTGATGTTGAGGGAATGTGCGCAGGGTAGACATAAGAAGGGAGGTTGGTTATTCAGGTTTTCAGATCATACTCATCTGCCGTGACCTCATTGATAAGAGGCTCAGCGTTCATGAGTGCCCGGATATTTTTCACCACGTGACCGGCCAGCCGTTTGGAGCGCTGTTCAGCGGTGTCGGGTTCGGGCCCTTTGCCCTTGCCGGTCTGATGTCCCCCCAGAATGGCATGCGGAGTTCCCGTCATGGGCCCGCTTCCCCAGGCGGCTCCCTCTTCGCGCACCACATCAAGCCCGGCCAGCAAACGGCCGGCATGCACCCGTTCCGCCAGAGCGTCTTCGTCCACAATCTTTCCACGCGCGGTATTCACCAGAATCCCGCCCTGCGGCAGACGGTCCAGAAGATCCGCAGTGACCGAATCGCGGGTCACGTCGTTCAGTCCGCAATGAATACTCACGATATCACTGTGATCGAACAACTCCTCCAGAGTCGCGCATCGCTTCGCCCCGGGGGGAATGGACTCCGCATAGGGATCATAAATGGCCAGCTTTGGGGAGAACGGCTCCAGCAACGGCCACATCTTGCTCCCGATCGGACCGAATCCGTAAAGTCCGATATTCGCGCCGTACAGCGTGCAGGGAAAATTCTGATAGATGCGCCCGTCCACCTGCTTGCCGGTCTCCACCCAGGCGTGCAGGCTGCGAAGCTGCTTCAGACATCCCAGCATCAGCGCAAGTGCTGCTTCAGCCAGACTGCCTCCCGAGTCTTTCCCCCAGTTGGTCACGGTGATCCCGGCGAGCAGATGCTCTTTGCCGGCAATGCCACGGATACCACCGTGACAGTGAAACACCGCCTTCAGCTTTCCCGCATCCTCAATCAGCCCCTGCGGCAGCAGGGGCGATTTTCGCCCGGTCACCACTGCAGTCACGCCCCGCAGCCGATGGCACAATTCCTCTTCCGTCCAGCTCAGACAGTCGCCCCAGACCTCGAAGTCCACATCCGGAAGCTGCTCCGCTTTTACCCGGTCCCAGGGGTACTCATCCTCCATGGCAAAGGCGATCCGCAGACCGCCCGCTCCCTCCGATGTTTCCAATTCAGCATGATGTTCTGACATAAACGAAGATGCTGGCAGGATTCGACCGACAGGACAATCCAGAAACACCATGGAGTGAGCATCAGACCCGAATGGTGCTAACTTAAGGCATTAAAGGCAATGAAACCTACCAATGAGATCGATAAAGGTATGAAATTCTGGTTTTGCCACGAAAAGGCACAAAAATTCACAAAAACAAGCAAAACGGGGTTTTGGGGGGTGCTTCTTCGTGCTTCTTTGTGGCCAAATCTTTAATGGTGACTGCACCAAGGACTTTTGAAAAGGGACGGTTTAACCTTATCGCCGCCTATACAAGACTCCCTTAAGTTAGCACCAGTCACATCAGCCCCCCACGACGGACTTTCCAACGGAAACCGTTTGCCACCGGGCCCGCATTCTGGCATCGGAAGCCCTCCAATTTCACACCACAAGGTCTTTTATGATATCCGCAGTTTCCCTCACCATGCGTTACGGGGAGAAAACCCTTTTCGAAAATGTCAGCGTCAAATTCCGTCCCGGTAACCGTTACGGTCTCATCGGCGCGAACGGCTCCGGCAAATCCACCTTCATGAAAATCCTCACCGGACAGATCGAACCGTCGGCCGGCGAGGTGGCGCTGGATACCGGCTGCACCATGGGGTACCTGCGCCAGGACGCCAATACCTTCGACGATGAAACCGTGCTGGACACCGTCTATCAGGGCAACCCGGAACTCTGGAAACTGCACCTCGAACGGGAGCACCTCTACACTGCGGCCGAACTCACCCCCGAGGAAGAGGAACGCACCGGCTACATCGAAGAGGAGTTCGGCGAAGCCGGCGGATACACCATGGAGACGGATGCCGGCAAAATGCTGGACGGCCTGGGACTGCCGGAGGACAAGCACAACGACAGCATGTCCACCCTCCCCGCCGGCCTGAAGCTTCGCGTCCTGCTGGCCCGGGCCCTGTTCGGTCAGCCCGACGTCCTGCTGCTCGACGAGCCCACCAACCATCTGGATATGGCCAGCCGTGACTGGCTGGAGGGATTCCTTCAGCAGTATGACGGCACCGTCATCGTGATTTCCCACGACCGGTTCTTCCTCAACGCGGTCTCCACCCACATTGCCGACCTCGATTTCCAGCAGATCCGCATGTTCACCGGCAACTACGACGATTTCATGACCACCAACGCCATGCTGCTGGAAAAACGGTCCCGGGAAAACGCCGCCAAGGAAAAGCGGGCGGATGAGCTGCGCAGCTTCATCAACCGTTTCGCCGCCAATGCCAGTAAAGCCAAGCAGGCCACCTCCCGTCAGAAGGAGCTGGAGAAAATCGAAATCGACAAATTCAAGCCCTCCTCACGGGTCTCGCCCTATATCCGGTTTGAATCCGCAAACCGCCTGGGTGACAAAGTGTTCGACGCCGAGGGTATCTCCAAAACCTATGAGGAGACGCTGTTCAAAGACGTCACCCTCAGCATCGGTCCCGGAGAAAAAGTGGCGGTGATCGGGAACAATGGGGTGGGCAAAACCACCCTGCTGCGCATTCTGTGCGGAGAACTGGAACCCGACACCGGCAAGGTGCTCCGGGGCGACACCGTGGACCTCTCCGTCTTCCCCCAGGAGGCCATGACCCGGCTGGAGCCGAAGAAAACCGCCATCGACTGGCTTTCCAAATTCTGCAACGATGAACAGCAGAAAGAAACCGAACTCCGCTCCGCCATGGGCCGGATGCTCTTCCGCGGCGAAGCCGTGTTCAAACCCTGCGAAGTGCTCAGCGGGGGTGAAAAAGCCCGCCTCATCCTGGCGGCCATGATCATGGAACAGGGAAATGTCCTCACCCTGGACGAACCCACCAACCACCTCGATCTGGAAAGCATTGAGGCCCTCAATTACGGGCTGTCCCTGTTCGACAACACCGTGGTGTTCGTCAGCCATGACCGCGAATTCATCAGTTCACTCGCCACCCGCATCCTCGACATCCGCGACGGTCAGATCATCGATTACCCCGGCACCCTGACGGAGTACGAAGCCTGGAAGAAGAAAGAAGGGATCCGGTAGAGGGATCCGGGTTGTGAAGCTATCTTTTCAACGTTGAATATACTGTAGGGCCGTCAGAGCCGCTCGACGTTGAAATCACGGAAGTGGATTTTGTGGCCGCCCATGAGGCGCAGACCGATCCGGCCCGCTTCGACGTATTTCGGGTCGCGGTTTTCCAGCACCTTTTCATCCGTGAGATCCCAGGTGTGATCGACCACCACCTGACCGGTTTCCGTATCCTGGATGTGCAGGGCGATGGAGGTTTTGGTTTTGTCCACCCGCACGTCCAGTTCTCTTCCCTGCGGCAACCCTGAGTGTTCCGCCCGGGGCATGAACTCGGTTTCCAGACTGTTCCCCTCCATATCATTCCAGGGATAGCGTTTGCAGCGGATTTGATCCCGCAGGCTGAGACCGATCAAATCCATGTAATTGAAATAAGCGCTCATGACCGCAATCTCTCTCTCGTCTCTCCAGGCATAAATGTCCTCCACGTAAGGCCCCTGCCCCACGCCCTGAGCCTGAACGTAAATCAGTTTCTGCCAGCTTGAACCCGGCAGCACGGTGTAGGTGTAGGTAATCCGGATGTCGCCTTCGAACTCTTCGCGGGTCCAGAGGACGGCATGCTGGGAGTCGAATCCTTCCCTGTCCACGTTTTTATTCACGGTGTATTCCGTGAGATACGCCAGCCCGCCGTCGCGATGCTCCAGAGTCGCTTTCTCGCCATCGAGAAACCAGTTCTCCTGCCAGTTTTCCGCCATGGAATCCTGGAAAAGAACCTGATCTCCCGCCGCCTGTTGATCTGAATCTGCTGAGGTCATCGACGTCACTGTGTTACAGGACACGAGCAGTCCGGCCAGCATGAGGGCCACGGGTATCAAAACGTTTTTCATTGCGATGTCTCCTTTTCATATCGGTATCCAACTTCTCTTGCCTCAACCTGACGAGGCCCCGGTTATGTTGAACTGAAATAAACCTTTGAGAAAATCAGGTAAAAGTCAACCGCATTGCCTTAATTTACTTAATTTACATAGACCGTCCCGGACTTCGTTGGGGTGATGCCGGTCGTTGAGCGGAGTCGCTTAAACCTGGTATGGGCGCATCCCGCTGGAGCGGGATGGGCCCACCTTACATTCAGAAACAGATTCAGCATAGACCCGCAGTCTGGGGCGTGGTATTCACCGGGACATGAATTCAATCAACCGGAACCCTCCCCCCATGGCCGGGAAACAACGTCCTGAGTACGGCAGGACCGCAACTCCATGACCGCCCTCCCCCCAGAAGAACGCCGGCAGGCGCTGCGTCAGGGCATGCGGAATCTGCATGCCCGGGGGATTCATTGCGGGCAGTGTGCCGGGGTATGCTGTACCCATCTGGCGAACTCGATGCGGATTACCCGCGAGGAGGCGGAGGATCTCAAAGACTTCCTGATTTCCGAGGGTCGGTGGAATGAGGAATTACGCGTCCGACTCTCGGAAACCATCCGGACCTACCGACTGGACCAGGAGATGGGCGATGGCCGCCGCGCCCTCCGCAAGACCTACACCTGCCCCTTCTATGCCGGAGGAAAACTGGGATGCACCATTGCCCCCGCTCACAAACCCTACGGCTGTCTGGCCTTCAATCCCCGCTCACCGGGTCTCACCAAAGGCGGAGACTGTGTCTCCGACCAGGAACTTCTCGAACCACTTTACCGCGAGGAGGAGGAAACCCACCCCATTCCCATAGCCCTGCTCCGGCTGAACCCACCTCCACTCTCATGAACAACCCTTCCGAATCTCTGCGTCTTCTCTCCATTTTTCATTACGTGGTGGCAGGGCTCACCGCACTGTTCTCCTGCATCCCTTTTTATCCAGGCGCGTAATCAAAAAAACAACTGCGGACCGACGCGGACACGCGCGGACCCATGCAAAACCCTTTTTTGGATTCAGCTGCGCCGTTGGGAATCCATTAGCTTGATGGCGGGACTCCTGGCTGAACTTTTCTTCCCCACCTGCATGGGTCCGCGCGTGTCCGCGTCGGTCCGCGG
>CAZVCO010000153.1:0-2899 GCA_964625795.1 uncultured Verrucomicrobiota bacterium
CCGTCCGGTCTCCCATCTGCTGCACCGCGCTTAAGAGCGTCCCGTCCCCACCCAGGGTCAGGATGGCCTCTGATTGACGGAACAGCTCTGTACATTCCACACAGGTCTGATCCGGAAGCTCACCGGAACAGCTGAGATCGTATACCAGTTCCAGACCGTAGGCGTCGGCTTTCGCCTTAAGCTGACCCAGCAGTTCCCGGGTGCCCGGTTTATCCAGATTCGCGATGACGCCCACGGTTTTCATAGTTGTGACACCCTACGGGGTGAACACCGTTCTGGCAATGCCCTAACGCGCTGAGTGATCAGAGCATTTCGATCATGGGCTGGATGACCTCTTCCTGAAACCGGTTGAACATGCCCTGAAAATGAACCTGACTGGTCAGCATCTGCCGGGTTTCCGCCCGTGCCTCTTCTTTGGCCTCCGGCCGGGGAGAGCGTTCAAGCACGGAGGCAAGGAAGAAACCGCCGAATTGGGACTGCACCGGTCCGATCACATCTCCCGCCTGATGTGCGGGGAGTTCACGGATGAGTGCATTCGGGATCATGGAGGTGCGGGGGTCCAGGGTCATGAGTGACACCGGATCCGAGGTCAGGACATTGAGTTCCTGTTCACGGGCCGCCTCCTCAAAGGAGCGGCCTTCATTGACTGCTTTACGGATGTTTTCCGCCACTACGTCAACCTGGGTGGTGAGGGCTTCCCTGCGTTTCTGCTGGATGGCGGCCTGCGTGACCCGTTCGGCCACCTCCTCCAGGGAGGGAATCCGGGGCGGCAACACCTCCACCAGTTCCATGATGACAAACTCTTCACCCACCTGAACCGGACCCGCGCGCTGCCCGAATTCAGAAAAATCCAGCTCGAAGGCCGCCTGTTTGAACGGACGGGTATTGGCGGCTCCCTCCAGCGGTGTGCGCTGAGAAAAGGGTTCAGTGGTGGTGATCTCCAGGCCGGCGTCTTCGGCCACAGCATCGAACGCCTCTGCCGAACGTCCCCGCCGAGGGGTCATGCGGATCGCGAGGGACATGGCCGCGGATTCCGCTGCCTCCAGCGCGCGTTCAGCGGTCAGTTCAGCCAGAATCTGGTCGCGCACCTCTTCAAACGGGATTGGTTCCGTCTGGGTGGACTCGGTGCCGTCTTCGTCCTGGCTCTCCACGGTCCGCAGATACGCTTCGGGCTCAGAGAGGTAGGCTTCCCTTGCCTCCTCTTGGGTGGGAGGATCAATCTGATCGGCAAATGAGTCGGTGGTGACGGTGATGTATCGCACAATCCGTTCCTCGGGCAGCATGAAGCGTTCTGAGTTTTCCTCAAAAAACGCCTCCACTTCCTCATCGCTCACCTCAATTTCCCCGGTGAGAATTTCGGGACCCAGCGGGGAATAGGCCAGCACAAACTCATCGGTCTGCAGCGAAGCCCACCGGTCCACTTCAAACTCCGGAACGAGAATAGAGCCGGCCAATACATTACGCAGCTGATCCACCACGATCTGCTGGCGGATAAACTCGATATAGTCCGGTTCCGATATCTGGGTTCCCCGGATGTTCTGGCGGAAGCGGTTGAGGGCGGATTCATCGAGTTCGCCCTCCTCATTGGTGAAGTTCAGGGCAAACTGGCTGGCGGCGAATTCTGTTTCGACCGAAATGCCCAGTGACTGGGCGTATTCCACCATGGCCAGATGATTCAGGGCCAGATCGTCGAGCATCTCCGGGTTCATACGGTTGCGGGTCTGGAGGCCGATAAGCCGTCGGGTGATATCGAGTTCCAGAAAAGAGACCTCTTTCCCATTGATCCGGGCCACGGGCTGTTTCAACCGGGCGGCGGCCGGATCCGGTGTGCTGTCGCTGGCCACCTGCAGGGCGACAAAGGACACCACAATAATGCTGAGAAAGATGATCCACACCACTTTGGACTGAATCAGTTTATGAAATCGCATGATAACCATAGAAAGTCTCCGGGAGTCTTGAAAACAGGCCGCGTAACCAACCACGAAGCCCCCGGCAGGTCAACGGAAAACGGGCGCAGGAGAAAGAGGGTAAAATTGAAATTCCGTTTTTTTCCGCTGGTGTGACGGACGATCTCCACGCAGATTGATGCTGTGCTTCTCCGTACCAAACTTTCTTTGAACGTTACGCTCATGTCGGTCTTCATGCTGGCGGTGGGCCTGGGCTATTTTCTTTTTTCAGTGCAACTGAGATCCGAGTTCCGGCAGCTGGAACAACGCTCTTTCCCGGCGCTGGGGTCGCTGACCCGGTCCCGGAATCTACTGGGGGCATTGTGGGAGCGGCGGCAGTCTCCGGATCAGGTGGGTGAGACCTTTCTGGAACTGGAGAAGGCATTGATCGATTACGGAAACCGGTCGGAACATCCCGGTGCCCTCAGCTTCTCCCGCCAAATGCGGGACCGCATGCTGACCCTTCAGGAAGAGTTCGAGGAGAAGGAACCGGCCGGTCAGCCGGATCAACTGATGGCCTTTCATCATCTTCTGAGCTCTGCATCCCACCAGGAAAGCTCTCTGTTGCAGCAGCGGTCCGCTCATACCGCCGGGATTCTGACCCGGGTGATCTGGCTGAGTCTGGGGATGGTGATCTCGCCGGTGCTGTTGTTCCTGATCCCTGGCTGGTGGCTGGCCGACCGAATCAGCTCAGCCCTGAGGGAAACCCAGCGGGCTGCGGAGGAGGTGGCGCATGGAAACCTGGATCAGCGCCTGCCGGAGGGATATCAGGATGAACTGCGGCGGATGGGGGGTGCCTTCAACCGCATGGTGGATACTATCCGTGAGGCGGATGAAGACATTACCCAGGAGGTGGAGGAGAGGATCCGGGCGGAGAAAAAAGCTTATGTGGCGGCCAAAGCCAAAAGCGAATTTCTCGCCCAGATGAGCCATGAATTCCGCACGCCGCTTAA
>CAZVCO010000153.1:2978-7742 GCA_964625795.1 uncultured Verrucomicrobiota bacterium
CGGGGCTGTCTCCGGCCAACCTTGAGGTGATCAAAAGTCTGGAGAAAAGCGGAGAGAGTCTGCTGGACCTCATTAATGATGTGCTGGATCTCAGTAAGATAGATGCCAATAAAATGACCCTGCAGAAGACCCGGTTTTATCTGGAGGATTTTATCAGAAGTCTGAAGCAGAGTGTGGAGGAGCAGGTCAGCCGCAAAGGGCTGATCTTTAAGCTGAACATGGGGTAACAGCTGCCGGAGGATGTGTTGGCTGATCCGATCCGCCTGAGGCAGATTCTGGTCAACCTGCTGGGCAATGCGCTTAAATTCACCGACACCGGCTACATCGGGCTTTCCGTGATGCCCATTGACGGGGGGATTCGGTTTGCCGTGTTTGACAGCGGACTCGGAATCCCTGAGGAGGAGATCGAAAATATTCTCCAGCCCTTCCGTCAGGTGAACCGCAAAGGCCGCACCAACCGCGGAACCGGTCTTGGCCTGCCGATTTCCAATCGGTTGCTGGAAGTCATGGACTCCAGGCTGTTCATTAAAAGCAAGGTCGGGGAGGGGTCGACCTTCTGGTTTGATCTTCCTCAGCCGGACCTGCACTCCCGGCGTCTGGTGCAGTCACCGGCCACCATCACCGGTTACCGGGGTGGAACAAAACGGATTCTGCTGGGCGAAGGTAGTATGGAAATTTCCGGCACCCTGATACCGCTTCTTCGCAAGGTGGGGTTCGAGGTTCTCCAGGTCGAGGATCCCCAGGAGTTCGTTTCCAAATGCACCCTGTTTCAACCCGACGCCCTGATTCTGGATCTTTATTTCGGCGGGGAGGACGGCCTGCAGGTGATGCAGGCGGTGGAGCAGGCTTATGACCGGAAAGGTCAGGAGGATCTTCCCGCCGTGATTTTCTTTTCGGATCACCGCTCCCCGGATGACCGTGAACGCTGTCTGCGCAGTGGAGCCCAGGAGGTGGTGGGGACGCCCATACGCTTTTCTGATCTTCTGGCCGCTCTGCAGAAACATCTGAATCTGACCTGGGTGGAGAGTGAAGAGGAGCCTCCGGCCGGGGAATCCTTCCGGCCGGAAACCGGGGCCGGAACCGGGCAGCCTCCGGATCCGGAGCGTCTGACGGCACTGCTGGAGATCGTCCGCAGCGGGAACACCCGGCAGGTACGTATCCGCTTGCGGGAAATTCTGGAGGAGTGCCCGGAAACCTCATCGTTCGTCGAGCGTATGCTTGCCTTGTCGAGTACCTACCGTATGAATGATATGCAGAGAGAACTTGAATCTCTGCTGTCTTCATCCGAATCCGACGCTCCATGACCGAATCTCCCACAGAAAAATTATCCGGCTCCATTCTATTGGTGGATGACAATCCCACCAATATCGATGTTCTCTACACCTTTTTATCCGATAAAGGCTTTGAGGTGCTGGTGGCGGAGGACGGGGTGACGGCGCTGGAGCGGGTGGCCTATGCAAAACCGGATCTCATACTGTTGGACATTATGATGCCCCACATGGACGGGTTTGAGGTCTGCCGGAAACTGAAGGATGAGGAGTCAACCCGGGAAATTCCCATTCTGTTTATCACCGCTATGGGGTCAGTGGAGGATAAAGTGCGGGGGTTCAGCATGGGCGGGGTGGATTATATCACCAAGCCCTTCCAGAATCAGGAGATTCTGGCCCGGATCCGCAACCATATGGAACTGCAGAAAATGCGCAGAGAGCTGGAGCGACGCAACGAACATCTCCGCGCCCAGAATGAGGCCCTGGATGCCTATGCCCGCACGGTGGCGCATGATCTGAAAAACCCGCTCAACCTGGTGTTGAACTTCGCGAAATTTATCAAAGAGGAGGGGCGACTCTCCGGTCAGTCCGCCGATGATCTCGCGCACATTCTGGAAAGCGCGGAAACCATGAACCATATTATCAAGGATCTGCTGCTGTTGGCCCAGATGCGGGAGGAGGCGACCCCTACAGAGGAAGTGGAGATGGAAGGGGTGATTCAGGGTGCGCTGAACCGACTTGGCACGGAAGTGCAGCGCCGGAAGGCGGTGATCGAGAATCCCGGTGAGTGGCCGAATCCCAGTGGCGTGGCCCCCTGGATTCAGGCGGTCTGGGTGAATTATATTTCCAATGCACTGAAATATGGCGGAAGTCCTCCGACCGTGACGCTGTTCTGGGAAGAGGTGGAGGACAGGCCCGGCTGGGTCCGTTACGGTGTGATCGACAACGGGCCCGGGATTAAAATTGCGGTGCCTGACCGGCTGTTTGAGGAGTTCTCCAGGACCGGGGGCGAAAAAGAAGAGGGGCACGGCATCGGACTTTCAATCTGCCGGCGGATTATCACCAGGCTGGGCGGGGAGGTCAAGGCGGAGAATATGCCCGGGGGCGGCAGCCGGTTCAGCTTTATTCTGAAGAAGGCGTAGAAGATACCCCGATTTCGCTCAGCATGGTCTGCAGTGATTCCCGGGTAAAGGGTTTCTTCAGCAGGTAGCGGGCCGGACCTTCTGCCTCTGCCTTACTTGAGCTTACCTCGCCGCTGAAGAAGACGACGGGTAGATCCGGCTGCAGGGTGTTGAATTCTCCAGCCAGGGCTTCGCCGGAGCCGTCCGGGAGGTGAAGGTCCAAAAGAACGAAGGCCAGGTTGGTGGCATGTTGTTCGAATTGGCTCCTTCCGGTTTGAGCGTTTTCGGCCTCCAGAATCCCGAATCCCATGCGGGTCAACAGCCGGTTGCACAATCTCCGGATGGCGTCGTCGTCATCGATAATCAGAATAGTGTTGTCCCCGGTCATGGAAGAAGCCTAGAAACTCAGGACGGCGATTGTCAAAAGATCTCTGGCATTCACTTATGAGGGGATTCAGCCCTGAATCGGACCGAAAATCCAGTGATTGGAGCGCGGGGCCTATCGTCCGGGAAAGGTCAGTTCCCAGGAATGGGGAGATGGGGTGAGCTGACATCCAAGCGTAGCGGTACGTCTGGAGACCGATTCCGGACAGATCATCTGTTCGGTCTCCGGCTCCCAGTGGCAGGTGATGCGTGGCGGTTGTGCCTTAAGGTCCAGCCTGCACCGGGTCACGTGGCCGGGCAGATGGTGCACCAGAGTCAGCAGCAGGACAAGCACGTGTTTCGGGTCGGTATGCACCAGAGCGTCCGGCGCCTCCGGCGCCAGGGTAAAGGTGCATTTCCGCTGGCGGATTCGATAGAAGAACGGAAGGAGTTCCTCCAGGAGTGTCCGCAGGGAAACGGATTCGGTCGAATCCTCCTTCACCGCCAGCAGCCCCAGCCACTCCACATGTGCCAGGGCCGCCTCTGCGGCATGGGTCATGTCCTGCATCACCTCCGGTTCCAGATCCTCTTCCAGTAATATCAGGTTTCCCTGCAGGGTGGTGAGCTGATTTTTAATATCATGCACCGCATCACGTTGAAACTGATCAAACGGGGAGGGCAGGGGCGTATCACCGGAAGTGCCTCCATCCTGACGGGAGCTGGAAGCGGCCAGAAGCAACGCCCGCAGCTCCTTTTCCCGCACGGGACGCTCCAGCAGAGGATAGCCCGGGGTGATGTCTTCTCCCACACAGATCACTGTCGGGATGTCCGGGCAGTCGGCGGGAGAGAAGCAGAGGGTATCCATCAGCAGAACAGGAGAACCGTCCAGATGACAAAGCGTTTCAGATACCTCTGCAGGTGAGGAGACGCTGAGCAGAGACCCTTCCCCCAACAGAGAGGTCAGCTCGCGCTCAAGTGCCGGATCAAAGGACAGCAGCAGGACGACCTGTGCCACAGCCTCAGCTCAGAGAGGCCAGCGCGGCGTCGTAGTCCGGCTCCTGGGCAATTTCCGGCACCAGTTCCGTGTAGACCACGTTGCCTGCGGCATCGATCACCACTACTGCCCGGCAGCACAGTCCCCGCAGAGGGCCGTCCACAATCTCCACGCCATAGTCCTTCTGGAACTCAGGCGAACGGAAGGCGGAGAGGTTGAGCAAATGATCCAACCCCTCTCCGCCGCAGAAGCGGCCCATGGCAAACGGAAGGTCGCAGGAAATATTGGCCACCTTCACGGATTTTGCCCCGGCTTCCTCGTTGAACCGCCGGGCAGAGGCCTGGCAGACGCCGGTGTCCAGACTGGGGACAATGTTTAAAATGACCGGCGCGCCGGAAAAATCGGAGAGCGATACATCCTCAAGGTCAGCCGAGCAAAGGGTGAAATCCGGAGCGGGGCTGCCGGTGGAGGGAAGATCGCCGGAGGTGGAAATAGGTGAGCCTTTGAATGTGATGGTTGCCATGGGAGTCCTTACGAGTTAGAGTTAAAGTTGAACTATGGAAAAAGATTGAGAAAATGCAATGGATGAAATGACGGAACCGTGAATTTTGGGTTTTGACCTTCCCTCAGGACCTGCATACCCTATGTAGAGGACACAATTATGAAACACACGACTCTTTTCTTCTGTTTGACCGCATTGTTTGCATTGCCCGGCCGCTCCATGGGGTCGGCATCTCCGTCCGAGCTGTCGCTTCTGCTGGTGCCGGCCACGCCCACCACCATCCAGGTGGCCCGGGATATGACCCTGATGGGAAAAACCCTGATGGTCAGTTATGCGGTGAACGCCCCTGCGGATGCTCCTTATCTTCATATTTGGGACGGGGAGCGGTGGCTGCCGGTGCCGCCGGACTCTTTTGCCGCCGGCAGCTTTATCACCAAGCCGGCCGCCCGGGTGGTGGTGGTGGGTGATGAAAATGACCAGACGGCGTTTCTGATTGAAGAGGCGCTCGCCTGGTGT
>CAZVCO010000154.1:0-7717 GCA_964625795.1 uncultured Verrucomicrobiota bacterium
CTGGATCACTTCGTAGTGAAGCAGATTGAAGGGGACCTGATGGTCGTGGGTGGGGGCAAAGCCGGGGCCGAAGCCTTCAAAGACCTCGTATCCGTTGGAGGCGAATTCCCGGACTGCATGCTGTCCGACGAAACCATTGGCACCGGTGATTAAGATTTTTTTCATTTTTAAGAAGTCAGAAGTCAGAAGTCAGAAGTCAGTTGACATGTGATTTGCCAGAAGGGTTTGCCGGGTTTAATTGAAAAAACATTATTATTTCTCTAAATTCTGACCTCTATCCTCTGACCTCTTCTCCGGCCTCGGGCCTTCATCCCACCAATGCCGGATCCAGGCGAGGCCGGTGGAGACTTCTTCAAAGGTGGCCCGGGGAGAGGGTTCCACCACCAGCGGGATATCGGGTTTGATAAACGGTTTATAGCGCTCCAGCCCAAGTTCTCCATCCGGTGGCATCACGTGATCCTGAAGTTGATCGGCCACATCATGGAGGTGCATGCCGCCGAGGGCGGGCCCCAGGCGTTCCAGGGTGTGCAGATGGTCGAGGTAGCCGAGGTTCTCCCGGATCTGGGCGTGGCCGATATCGTGCCAGTAGCGGAGAAACGGGGTGGGAAACTCTTCCAGCAGCAGGGCCATTTCCGTTTCGTCGGGAACGGCCTCCAGGGTGGGCAGGTTTTCAAGTCCGAGCTGTACGCCGAGGGTTTCCGCCAGGGGAAGGAGATAATCGAGCGCGCGGCGGATCTGGTCCAGAGGTTTTTTTTGAGCCTTGGCCCGCTTTTTCAGCAGCTTGTTGAACTTCCGCTCATAGCTGTCGGAGTTCTGCATGTCGCGGTCGATGAGATCCATCAGGTCGCCGGTTCCTACTCCCCGGAAGCTGGCATAGCCGCAGTGAATCACGATAATGCCGGCACCGATTTCGGCCGCAAACTGCATGGTGCGCAGGGTATGCTGAACCGCCAGCTCGTGCGTTTTGGTCTGCGGGGAGGCAAAGGTCCAGAGTTCAGGATGTCCTTTGAGAACCCCCAGAGGAACCGGGCAGTAATTATGGAGGCTGCTGACGGAGATACGCCCCTGGTCCAGGGCCGCGGTGATGCCGGGCAGCAGTTCCACCCGGGTGTCATACCCGAGTTCGATCTGATCTGCACCGGCCTCAAGGATCTCCTCTACCAGCGTTTCCCCATTCTCATGCCGGGAGGCATTCCAGCGGGTACTGATGGCGAACTTCATTCAATATACTGGTTCACAAGATTCTCGAGCATTTCCTGACGGCCCGAATGGAGTTCGGGTTCGCCCTGCTGACGGGCAAAGGCCTCCACCTCCTCCAGAGTGCAGGTGCCGGATTCGATCTTCTTACCGAAGTCGCTGTCCCAGCTGCTGTACCGCGCCTTGATGAATTCTTCCAGTTTGCCGTCGGCATGAATGGCGTGGGCAATCTTGAGGCCGCGGGCAAAGGCGTCCATGCCGGCGATGTGGGCATGGAACAGATCGATCGGCTGAAAGGAATCCCGGCGGCGTTTGGCGTCAAAATTAAGACCGCCGGTGGTAAAGCCTCCGGCCCGGAGGACTTCGAGCATCACTTCGGTGGTGAGGTAAAGGTTGGTGGGAAACTCATCGGTATCCCAGCCACAGTTTGCGGTTCCCTCATTGGCATCCACCGAACCCAGCAGTCCGGCATCGGCCGCGACCCTGAGTTCATGCTGCATGGTGTGACCGGCCAGGGTGGCGTGGTTGGTTTCGATGTTGAGTTTGAAGTCGTCCATCAGTCCGTATTCCCGCAGGAAATTCAGACAGGCGGCAGAATCGCTGTCGTACTGGTGGGTGGTGGGTTCCTGCGGCTTGGGCTCGATATAAAACTGTCCTTCGAAGCCGATGGACTTTTTATAGTCCACTGCCATGTGAAGCATGGCGGCGAGGTGATCGAGCTCGCGCTTCATGTTGGTGTTGATCAGGGTGGCGTATCCCTCGCGTCCACCCCAGAAGACGTAGCCCTCGCCTCCCAGACGGTGGGTGCATTCAATCGCTTTGCGGATCTGCGCGCCCGCCTGGGCAAAGACTCCGATGAAAGGGGAGGTGGCGGCACCCTGTCCATAGCGGGGGTGGGAGAAGCAGCAGGCGGTTCCCCACAGTAGTTTTTTTCCGTGGGTGTCCTGAAGCTCCGCCAGGCGGTCGACCACCTGGTCCATCACCGCATTGGTTTCGTCAATGGTGTCCCGTTCCGGGGAGATGTCGCGGTCGTGCCAGCAGTAGTAATCGATCTGGCACTTGGTGAGAAATTCAAAAAAGACCTCCGTCCGTTTCAGGGCGTTTTCGGTGGAGTCGGTTCCGTCGTCCCAGGGCATCTGCATGGTGCCGCTGCCGAAGGGGTCCGCGCCGGTACCGCGCATGCTGTGCCAGTAGGCGGCAGCGAAGCGAAGATGGTCGCGCATGGTTTTTCCGCCGACGGTTTCCTCCGGATTGTAGTACCGGAAACTGAGGGGGTTGTCCGAGGTTTTGCCTTCGTATTGAATAGCGGGGGTATTGAAATAGTCACTCATGGGATGTTTTATGGTTAAGAGTTACGTTGATGATCAGATGTTAGATTATCCGCGCCGGATTTCCGAACCCTGAAAGCGGATCTGGATGCGGTAGACTTTCTTTTCGCGGCAGGTGATTTCGCCGGTGGACGTGTCAAAGGATTCCGGGATCTCAATGCGGTGCAGATCGATCACAGCCCGGAAGCCGCGCTCGGAGAATATGTCGATCAGCATGGCTTTGGCGTCGTTGCTGGCCAGAATGGGGTTTTCGGTGTTCACGTAAGCCATGCCGGTGATCGCGTGCCGTTTGACGATGGGCATCAGCTTGACATCCACAAAGGTGATCACCGCATCAAACAGATCCCGCTGATCCATCGCATAGGCATCCAGACGGTGCACCAGTTCCTGCCGGGCATGGATGACGATCTCCTGTGCCAGAGGGATTTTCCGCAGCATGTCGTAGGTGACGGGGTCCAGCTCCAGCGAGCTCTGATACTGCAGCTCGGTGCGGATATTCTCCTCCACCTCCGGCACCGATCCCTGGGCGTTGATGAAGTGATAGAAAAATTTCTCTTTGAGGGAGGTGAGGGCCTGCCAGGTCTGTTCCTTGAACACTTTGTACCGGCGCCGGGCGGTTTCCTCCTCGAGGTCGGTGTCACGCACCTCGAGGAGTTCGCCTTCACCGGAGGCGCGCACCTCCTCATTGTGACGGAGGATCTCCTCTCCGCGTTTGAGCTGACGGTCCACGCTGACCTGCTCCTCTACAAAGAGGATCACCACGTGGATGGTCGGTTTGCGGAACTGTTTGGCCAGAGGGGTCTGGTGGTATTTTCTCCACAGCTCATTCATCTCGTTGATGAGAAACTTCAGACACTCCACCTGCACGGTGGTGCGGGGAAAGCCGTCGAGAATGGCCCCGTCGCTGTAGTCCGGCTTGAGCAGTTCGCGGAAAACAAGATCGATCACTTCACGGTCGCCGACCATTCCGCCCTGGCTCTTGATTTTCTCGGCCTGGGGAGTTGAGCAGACTGCTGACCACAATGGGCGGGCAGGTCAGGCCGCGCAGCTTGCTGATGAATTCCGTCTGAGTTCCCTTACCGGCTCCGGGTGCACCGCCGAGCAGAATCAGTTCTTTGGGAAACCGGAGATTCTCTTCGCCCACCTCCTCGCGCAGGTGTTCCCATGCGGTACGGAAAATCACCTGGGTGTCTTTGATCTCCAGATCGGCCGGCGCGGCCGTGGAGGAGGGAGGGTTTGGGGAAGGGGGAGGGGTCATGGTGACGGGGCGGGACGAAACTCAATTAGATACCCTAAATCGTGGAGGGTTTCCAGAACCCGTTCCACTTTTGCATAGCGGGTGGCAGGTGAGGCCTCAATGCGCACGGTACGGGGCTGGTCATCAGGGGCCAGAGCCGGGAGGGTGTCGAGCGTGACGGGTTGCTGACCGAGATACAGGGAGATGCTGTCCGTCTGTCCCTCTGCGGTCTGTGGTTTGGAGGGGGACTGCGGCAGCGGGGTGGAGGTGGCGGGTGGTGTTTCAGGCGGCGGACTGGGCGGCATCACCGGGGCAGGCGGCCTGGACGTGGCGCAGCCGGCCAGGGTCAGGACCAGAGCCAGAAAGGGGAGGGTGGGGAAATTCTGTCGGAAACGGGACGGGGACATATGGGCTCTTCTAATCGAATGCTCATCCGGGTCAAGAGTCCATGCCGGTCAGGTGACCGTCCGGCAAAGAGGAGGCGAATCCTTTCTTGCCTGACTGAAATTGTGCCGTAGGAGACGGGGATGTCCTTATCTCCCCAATTTGATTTCTGGTATGCCCTGCAGCACACCACCCTCCTGCGTGAGCCGCAGCAGCAGCTGGAGACCTTCGGCACCACCAGGGTCCACTATCATCTGATCACCGAACTGATGGATTCGGTCGATCAGGTGCGGGTGCGTGAAGGGGTAATGAATGCCGCCCGGCCTCAGATTCTGACGCCCGATCACCTGGCTGCGACCGATATGGAGGGGTTTGAGGATCAGGAGAGTGAGAAATTTCTTTCCTGGCTGCGCGAAAACCAGCCGGATCTGCGTCTGCTCCATTACGGCTTTTCCCTGAGCAAAAAAGAGGTTAAAGACACGGTGCTCACCACCTCGATTGAACAGGTCGAGGAAAATGTGCTGGCGGAGGTGAACCGGAAAAACGATGCGGCCTCTGCGGTGCTGCGCGGGGTGGAACAGCCCTGGGAAGTCTGTCTGCTGAAGCTGATGATGGAGCTGGTGGAGAAGTCCGCACCCGGACACGTGAAGGAACTTCAGCAGCGGAATCTTCTGCCCAATCCCAACCGCACGCAGCTGGAGATCGAATCGGAGTTTGAGGCGGCGGCCCGGGACCGGTCGCGTATTCCTTATCTGCAGAAGCGCCTGCGGGAGCTTGGAGTGTTCGAGCAGTTTCAGGACCGGTTTTTTCAGTTGGTCCGTTCCTTTGGATGAGGAGAGGGTTTTGAGCAGAGCCATTCATCAGTTGGTCGCGGGCTACAGCAACGGGGATGCGATTTCCAATGAGGCCCGGACGCTGCGGACCTGGTTCCGGGCCTGGGGCTTCCGGAGCGAGATCTACTGTGAAGCCTCCCGTATTCTGCCGGAACTCCGGAAAGATGCCCGGGATGTGTCTCTGTTTCCGGCCGAGACCGGTCCGGACGATGTGGTGATGCTTCATTTGTCCATCGGGTCGGATGTGAATGATCTGTTCCCCCGCACTCCGGCCAAAAAGGTGGTCCGGTATCACAATGTCACTCCGGACCGGTTTTTCCGTGCGGTGGATGACCACCTTGCCCATTTGCTGGCGCGGGGGCGTGCCCAGATGAAGGAACTGGCCGGGGTTGCGGATCTCAATCTGGCCGACAGCGGGTACAATGCCGAGGAACTGCGGGAGGCCGGATACGGAGAGGCGCATGTGCTGCCGCTGGCCCTGGAACTGCGGCGGCTTGAGGCGGCGGCGGACCCGGAAGTGCTGGCGAAATATCAGGACGGCAAGCTGAATGTACTGTTTGTAGGGCGCTGTGTGCCGAACAAACGGCTGGAGGATCTGCTGTACGCCCATTATTATTTGCAGAACTATCACCGACCGGATGCCCGGCTGCTCCATGTGGGCAGTTTTGCCGGGACCGAGCCGTATCTGGCCATGCTGCAGAGCGTGAAACGTGACCTGAAGCTGAACCATGTGGATTTTGTCGGTTCGGTGCCGGAATCGCATCTCTGTGCCTATTATCAGCTGGCGGATGTGTTTCTCTGTATGAGCGAGCACGAGGGATTCGGCATTCCGTTACTGGAGGCGATGCAGGCCCGGCTGCCGGTTCTGGCGTTTGATTCCGCGGCGGTGGCCGAAACCATGGACGGGGCGGGGCTGCTGTTCCGGGACAAAATTTTCGATGAAATTGCCGCCTGGACGGTCAGGCTGGCGGAGCCGGGGCCGCTGCGGGATCAGGTGATTGCGCAGCAGAACAAGCGCCTGCAGCGCTATGAGGATCAGCAGGTGGAGGCGAAGCTCAAAGGTCTGCTCGCACCGCTGCTGGAAGAGTCGACGCTGGCGGGGTGACCCCGGTTCAGTTGGCCCAGAGCAGGTAACTGCCAAGCAGCAGGCCGAAGGCGAGTTCAATCCCGCCCAGTTTCCTTAGTTCGGAACTCTCCATCCCGGCCAGAACCGATCCCCATTTAGGAAAGAGCTTTTGCGATACTGCGATGGCCCCTTTTGGCCATGACATCACCACCGCCCCTTCCGCCAGGGTCCAGATGGCCAGTGCACAGAGAATTTTTTCGTACATACTCATGGGGTTCCTGTAACAGGAATTTGAAAAAACCCAATCCGGGAAGGGACCTGGAGTTTCCTCATTGAACCCCAGCCCCTTTGCCCCACAAGGCTGAAGCTTTGGCATGTCCCGCCATAGTCCCGCTTGCGGGACGACGGCGGATCGTCCCCCTGGCCGCTGGGGCGTCCCACGGGCAGGCTCCCGCCGCTTCAGCACTACGCCTCCGGCGCACAAGTCCAGGGACGCTCCGCGTCAGCAATGCCCCTCTGCGGCGCGACAGCTGCGGCGCAGCCGCCCTGGAGTGCGCAAGGGGAGCGAGGGACGAGCGGACCTTGCGCCTTGAGATCGGTCCCCATTCGCCCCAAGGCTGAAACTATGGCATGTCCCGCCATAGTCCCGCTTGCGGGACGACGGCGGATCGTCCCCCTGGCCGCTGGGGCGTCCCACGGGCAGGCTCCCGCCGCTTCAGCACTACGCCTCCGGCGCACAAGTCCAGGGACGCTCCGCGTCAGCAATGCCCCTCTGAGGCGCGACAGCTGCGGCGCAGCCGCCCTTGCGCCTTGAGATCGGTCGTCATGAAAAACCGCATGGGCGAGGCGCTGGCCGAGCTTCACCTGACTTTCCATGGTATAATGGACTTCATCGGTCGTGGTGAGCCCTGACGCATCCACCAGGCTGGCATTCGGGATGGCCTGCGCATCCCCGGACTTGTGCGCCGGAGGCGTAGTTCTGATCGGCGGCATCCTGTTGTGCGCGCAGCGTGGTGCGGCAGGTGAATCGTTCCGCCGTCGATTCCATGGAGCTGTAGAAGAAGGGAACCGGGGCCGGAGCGAGGCCGAGATCGGTGTGAATCCGGGTGATCACGTGATGCAAACCCGCTGCATATCGGTTCGCGGCGATGGATTCCTTTGCGTCCTGCTCGCCCTGTACCCACAGGATCCCTTTGATCCTGCAGGGTCCCTCTATGCAGGAAAGCGCATGCTGCCAGGTGCGCACCATCGCGCGGTAGGCTTTGCCGATGTTGGGGTCGGATGCATTCGTTCCCGGATAAAAGTTGATCCGTCCCGGGCCCGGAGGATCGCCCAGCCAGGTGTTTTCATTCCAGCCCGGGTCCAGGCCAATTCCTGGATTCCGGTAGTGTGGGGTCACCAGGACTGTTGACGGATCCAGATTGCCCATTTCGTACCGGAAGCCGTCGACCACCCCCTCGGTCATGTTCGACTGACCTCCAAACAGATACACATCCGTATGTGTCGCCGCAGTCACATCGGACGTCAGCACGTGACGAACTCCTCAAAGATCCCAACTATCGCATTTGTGGCCATAATCTGATTCCATGTGGGTCTATCGTGTTGAAGACCAACACGGACTGCTCAGGACGAATAAGGATCCTGACAGCATCCGTAAAGAACCAAGGAGTAT
>CAZVCO010000155.1:0-5109 GCA_964625795.1 uncultured Verrucomicrobiota bacterium
CAGGGTGAGCGGGGTGTGGGGCACCGGCCACTCGCGGGTGGTCCGCCATTCATTGCCGGCCGACTCCGGATTGGAGGGATCTCCCATGAGGTAGTAGCGGATGAAGGAGGGTTCGTCAGAATCCTGGCCGAGCAGGGTTTCGGTAAACCCCGGGGCGGCACCTCCCCGGCTCCAGAACTTCGGCCACTTGGAACCTTTGATCTCCGTGGCGCCGCCATGCCAGCCCGGACTGACGGTGACATAAATTCTGGCTTTGTCGGCATACAGCGCAAACAGATCCAGTGCGCTTTCGCTGACGATGTCGTACCAGGCGGCGGAAACGCTCATTACGGTTTCCGGCTGCGGAGTGTGCCTGGACAATTCCTTCAAAGCATCGGGGCGGCTTTGTTTAATGAGAGTCGGTTTTGGCCAGTCAGGGGTGGCGAGATTGTTATGTTTCATCCAGTCGTAAAGATCGCGTCGCACCCGGTTGTCCGCCATCCAGTAGTGACTGTGACCGCTGCTGTTGCCTGCAGAGGCTGTAGCGAGATGGGGACTTCCGGAAAGAAATCCAGTGTACGCGGCGATGCCGTTTCCACTGCCGCCGCGGATGCCGATGCGGCCATTACACCAGGGCTGTGCGGCGATCCAGGCCAGCGCGTCGGCAGTGTCCGGAATGTGAGCCGCGAAGGAGTCGGGTTCGAAACTGTCCTTCCCCTCGGAATCCCCCCGTCCACGTGTGTCCTGAATCACGAAGGCGAATTGACCGTCTTTGCAGGCCCGCGCGTACCCCGCCATGGTGAAACGTCCGTAGGGACTTTTTGCAAAGATGACAGGCGAGGGGCCGTCGCCGGGAGGCAGGAAAATGGAGGTGGCGAGCTTCACGCCGTCGCGCATGGGCATCATAGTGAAGTTCGAAACCGATCCCTCTGGAAAGTGGGCCAGCACCCGGTTCACGTCTTTCGGTGCCCCCACTTCCTGCCATTCTTTACCCGCCTCCTGTGCGAATACGGAAAGACAACAAAATGCAACGGATAGGGTCCAAACCAGGATATGCAGTGTCTTGTTCATCACATAAGCTTAATTGATGAGGGTTGAATATTCCCAGAATGAAAATCACTGTTAAAAATGAATATGTTTATATTTTTCCAGATTGCCCGCGGACTGAGAACAGGAGATTGTGTGAACATGAAAAACTGTATCCTGATTCTGTTTCTTTCTTTTGTGTCCGGTATTCTCATGGCCGGAAATAATCTTCCGGTTATCGATTTCGGTGACGACTACGCCTGGCATGGCGGAATCCGGGGGTTACCCATATACCGGGCAGAACGCGCGACGCATCTGTATAAAGGATCCCGGGAAGGTGACAACCCCGTGGATGTGGACGGGGACGGTGATACCGATGACGACTCTCTGGTCTATTATCCCTTCTCTATGGAGGAGCCTCTGAACCCGGAAGGGTCCTTTTACAATTACAAGGGGATGAACAGCCGGTTTTACGGCGGTCTGGTCACATTTTTTGCCAATAAAAAGCCCAAATGGACCGAAGGGGGCATCAACATCGACCATAACCTGCGGGATGACTTCAATCTTCATTCCTACGCCACCGAAGGCGGGGAAATTGGTTTGCGGACGTTTGGACTTTGGGTCTGGCAGAAAGAGGATTTTCTGAACGGTGGCGATCAGACTCCCGTGTTTTTTGATGAGGGAAGCGAACTGGGGGTGTTCATCTCCCGGTATTGGAAGGACTACAAAGAGGGACGGTTTGTGGTCCGCAATAAGGATCAGTTTTATATTTCCGAAAAAACGCTCGGGGGAAGTCTGCATACCCTTTACACCGTCAGTCCCTTGGAAACCCGGTGGGCGGAGTACACTCCGCGCGCACCCTATCATATCGAGTTTGATCCGGATACCGCTGATTTCCAGTCCCGTACCTTTGACGACGTGACCGCGGCCGGATGGTGGATTGCCCAGCCTGATTTGGGGCCGGCGTCTCTCTGGGTGAAATGGTATGCGTTTTCCATGAAGGCCCGGGTCCGCGATAACAAGGAGGCCCCCGCCGGGCCGTTCCCGGTCAATTACGGATTATGGCGGCGGGTGTACCGATGGGGAAACCGGAATCAGACCGGGATTTACCGGCCGTATGTATGGGACCGCGACGGAGATATGGGGGATATGGCCACGGGTGCAGGTCCCTGGAATCACGGTCAGCCGGTCACCGATATCACCGCCCTTGATGCTTTGGCCTGGTGTAATGCCCTCTCGGAGTATCAGGGTGTGGAGCCGGTATTTTATTCGGACCCCGCTTTCACCAATGTTTTCCGGGTGGTTCTGGACCGGCAGGATGACGCGAAGCGGGATATCAGGCCGGATGTATATGTGAAATGGGAGGCCACCGGATACCGTCCGGTGCTGCCGGGAGAAGGGGGCGGCGGTGATGCCGCGCTTTACGTAAAACGCTCAAATGGAACACCCCCTGTGAATCCGGACCAGGCCCTGGCGATCTGGAACCGGTCCATCCAGCCTGCCACGCTGCCGGCTCAGGTCCCGCCTCCCGCGATTCCTATGGTCGCTCTGGCGGGGGGAAGTTATACGCATGATAATGGGTCTCAGGTCCGTATCGCGCCATTGGAAATGGCCCGGACAGAGACGACCTATGACCAGTGGCGGCGGGTCTATGCCTGGGCGGTGTCTCAGGGCTATTCCTTTGACCGCGATGGGGATGTGGGAAGTATGGACTGGAGCGAAGCCGGAACCGTGTTCCGAAAAGATGAACCGGTGACCCAGGTGTCGCATCTGGACGCAATGCTGTTCTGTAATGCGCTTTCAGAGATGGAGGGGCGGACACCGGCCTATTACACCGATCAGGCGAAAACTCAGATTATGCGCAGTGCCCGCCGTTTCCGGCTGGAAACCAGTCCGCGTGAGATATCGCATCACCGGATCAAAGACAAGGGAACCCAGCCCATTTTCACCCGTTGGGAGGTGGACGGCTATCGTCTGCCCAGTCAGTGGGAATGGGAATATGCCTATGCCGCGGGAGCGGATTCTACGGAGGGATATCCCTGGGACGGTGCGGCCACAGATCATGCCTGGATTGGTGAAAACAGCGGAGACCGCACGCATCCGGTAGCGCAGAAAGCGGCAAATGCCTTTGGCCTTTATGATATGGCCGGAAATGTGTTTGAATGGACGATGGGGGGAGGCGGCTCTTATTATCTGGTGGACAATCCACGCGGGAAAGGACTGCCGGTGCCGCTGGGAGGATCGTTCCGGACGGCCGGACCCGAGGTCAAGCTGCTGCTGAGTATCGGAGGATCTCCGCGGGTGGCGATCCACTTCCCTCTGGCGAAAGCCTATCCTGAGATTGGCTTCAGAGTCGTGCGGTGTGAAGCCGGAGTGCATCCGGAGGAGCCACCGCCCTACGTGCCTGAAAAAGTCCTGCTGGATATTCCGAACCAAAACGGAATGCAGGGCAAACTATGGCGCGGGAATGTGGGCCGGACCGGCGAATTCAATGCACCAGGTCCCCTGGCAGAACCGTCAAAAGCGTGGAGTTATGATGTTGGTGCGCCGGTGAAATCCTCCCCGGTTGTTGTCGACGGAGTCGTCTACCTCGGGGCGGATAATGGACAATTTGTTGCGCTGGATCAGGCCACTGGAATTCCGCGATGGACCTATAATGCCGGAAGGGGGATCCGTTCCTCCGCCGCAGTTCTGGACGGGCGTGTCTTCTTCAGTCACGGAGGCGGGGTCGTGGCGCTGGATATCGAAACCGGACAGGAAATATGGAAAACGTCCAGAGGCATGTGGGATGATTCCCCTCTGGTGCTGGAGGGTCCGATCCCGCATCGGAATGGATCCACGCTCGAAGGGATTATTTTCTCATCCGTTCCCTGGGACGGAATGATCGGGCTGGATGTGGCCACCGGGGAGGAGGTATGGAAATACCGTGATGGACATGGGCCGGGCCGTCTGGGAAATTCCGCCTTCTTTCATGAAGGACTGATCGGGTTCTTCCGGGGGAGTCAGGCCACCGTGCTGGTCAATGCCGATACGGAGCGCAGAAACTATGAAATAGATGGCGCGATCGACAATGGGGTCTTCACTCCGGCCGCCCGGGATGGTGTGGCGGTGGCGTATATTGTGGGGGTCGCCGCCTTTGATCTGGAGGAGAACATGGGAATTAAAGGGAATCACCATAACAACTACAACCTGAAGTGGCGCTTCCTGCCGCAGGGCAATAAAGCCTGGGATACGCAGCATCCGGGCACGAGCTCTTTTGCCATTGATGATCAACGGGTCTATTTCGGGCACCGGGATGAAAATGTATATGCACTGAACCGTGAGACCGGAGATGTGATGTGGAAGACCAACACCGGGGGGGTGAACCGGTCTTCGCCGGCATTGGGCTCCGCCGATCTCCTCTTCATCGGGAGTTATAATGGCAACCTCTACGCGATGGATAAAGCGGACGGAAGTATCCGGTGGTCCGTCCCGGTGGGCGGTGCCATTCATTCCAGTCCTGTTCTGGATGGGGGAATGGTGGTGGTGGGTTCCGATGCCGGAACAGTGACGGCCTGGAAGTGAACCGGGACCGTCCCGTTCTGACCCTGGCCGCTATCGGCTGTGGCGGGCGGACATGGACCTATATGGATCTGGCGGTCCGTCAGGGCCTTGGGTGCCTGCCGGTGGCCGCTGCGGATTTGAATCCGGATCGGGTGGCCCGGGTAAAAGCGGCTTCCAAAAATCCCGCATTCAGGACCTTTTCTTCGGCTCAAGAAATTCTGGCTCAACCAAAATTGGCGGATGTCATGATCATTGGCACCCAGGACAGGCAGCATCGTGACCATGCCGTGGCCGCAATGGAAAAAGGATATGACCTGCTTCTCGAAAAGCCCATTGCCACCACCCTTAAGGACACCCTGGCGGTCCAGCAAACCGCTCAACGTCTCGGAAGAAAAGTGCTGGTCTGTCATGTCCTGCGCTACACAGAGCTTTACCGGGCGGTGAAGCGCGAAATTGAGAAAGGGACCCTGGGGGAGGTGGTCAGTCTTAACGCTCAGGAGGGGGTGGGTGCCTGGCATTATGCGCATTCCTACGTGCGGGGCCACTGGGCGGTCACCGCGG
>CAZVCO010000155.1:5119-5869 GCA_964625795.1 uncultured Verrucomicrobiota bacterium
TCTGGCAAAATCCTGTCATGACCTTGATCTGCTCCGGTGGCTGGCGGATGCCCCGTGTGAATCGGTGTCGAGTTTTGGCCGTCTGACCCATTTCACAGCCGCTCAAGCACCTTCAGGGGCACCGGATCGCTGTCACCAGGGATGTCCGGTGGCGGAAACCTGCTTGTACAACAGCAAACGGTACCTCGGTGATGAGCGTAAATGGCTGCAGTACGTTTGTGATCTGGAGGGAAACGGCTCTGAACCGGACATCCGCTCCTGGCTGGAGAATTCCCCCTGGGGCAGATGTGTCTACCGGTGTGACAACGATGCCGTCGATCATCAGACGGTGAGTCTTAATTTCAGGTCCGGGGTAACCGCCACCTTCACCATGACCGCATTTGCCGAGGGGAGACAGCTGGAGGTTTATGGAACCCGCGGAGTACTCAGGGCCGGTGAGGCCTGTGGTCCAGATGGCGAGGCGATCGGAATCTGGTTTCACGACGGTCGTCAACCGGTTGGACGTCACCCCGGGACAGAAGGAGAGGGGTATGACGGTCATGCCGGCGGAGATGAAGGACTGATGCGGGCGCTGGTTGATGAAATGTGCAAAGCCGCCCCCGATACGATGACGTCCTCCCTGCAGGTTTCCGTGGCCAGTCACCGGCTGGCCTTTGCCGCAGATCAGTCACGGCGAACAGGAAAAACCGTGCACCTCCGCCCGTCAGTCTGACGGATCGGCCTCAGACCAGGTCGAGGGGATGACTACGT
>CAZVCO010000155.1:5879-7684 GCA_964625795.1 uncultured Verrucomicrobiota bacterium
CGTCGTAGGGGTGAACCGGAATGCCGAAACGGCGGGTGCGGACAAACTGATCGATCAACTCCAGACACTTTTCCCCGATGAGCGCCGTGTTGTCGGCCATGCCGGGATATCGTTGGTGTTTCCGGCCGGAGTCGAGTAGGGTGCTGAAGATAGCCGGTTGTTTTTTCCATCCGTAAAACAGCAGATCCGCTAAGCCGTCGGTGGTGCAGATCACGGCGTCCAGTTTTTCAGAGGTCACCCAGTTGCGGGCGGTCTTCCGCCAATGGGCTTCATTTTTCTGAGTCAGATCAATCCATAGCGGCTCGGCAAAGAAGGCGTCATTCCCAAAGCGGGACTGGGCGCTGAGTACGCCTCCCATCCGGTCCTGATCCTCCTGATGAGAGCGGTCGGAGGTGGTCAGCATGACAGCGTTTCCAATCCGCCGATGGCCTTCGGTGAGCATATGCTCGACGGTGGCGTGGGTTTTGCGCACGAGATCGGAGCGCACCGTGGTGAAGGGCAGGGGCTGACGATGCAGACGGCACTGCACCACGGCAAAATCCCGGAGCAGTTCCGATTCCAGCCATTCGCCGGGCGGAATGTGATGCAGAATCAATCCGGGGGTGCCGCGGTGCCAGAGTTCGCGCAGCGTTCGCGGCATGTCCTTTTCCGATTCCACCACCCGGTGTTCCATGCGGTATCCCCATTCTTCAGCACGGACCCCGCAGGCCTCAAAATAAGAGTGATGCAGCATGGTGTCGTCATTTGAAAGAAAGGCCACCGGCAGCTGGTTGGCCGGTGCTTTGTTACGCCGATTGACCAGAGCCGCCAGCAGCGGGTCGGGTCGATAGCCCATGTCCTCCGCCGTCTGTTTGATCCGCACCCGGGTTTTTTCGCTCAGGGTGCCTTTGTTCCGCAGGGCAAGGCTGACCGTGGATTTTGCCAGACCCATCCTGTCGGCAATGTCCTGCAGGGTGGGAGGGGAGGTGTCGTTCATAATCACAATGTAGCGGAGCCGAGTGAAGATATGCAAATATAAACAGATTCACTTCTCTCCGTGTTGTGCGGAGTCTGGAAGAGGCGTTTAATATGTATTCATGTCACAGGCTCCCACCATATCCACCTGCACCCCGGTCCTTGAACGCCTGCTGGCGGCTCATCTGCCTGCTGCGCTGACGGATTCTGCATATCCCGCCCGGTTGTTTCTTCAGGCGGTTCTGGAGGCTCCCGAACCCTGCGCGGAAGCCGTCGACCTGGCGAGGGAACAGGTGATAGAGCACTTTCAGTACCCGGTGCCGGGTCTTGAAAACGGACCTTTCAATCATCTGGCGCACGCGATGTTCAACGCGACTGGAAGTGTGGAGTGGTGGGCCTGTTTCGAGGAATCGGCCCGGGGCGTTCTGGACCTTCCCCGTTCCCCGGAAGGGGCCTGGATGCATCCGCGCGGCCGGTTCGGTCCGGGATTTGCGGTGCTGCTGGACAGCTTTCAGGAGGAGGCGGTCCAACTGCTGCTGCTCGCGCAGGAACTGCGGGCCCGGGATCCCGAAGGGGCGGACGGGCTGGAGGAACAGGCCCTGGAACAGTTCCGGCTGCACCGGCGGATTCTGCGGAATCCGGACACAGGCTTATGGCATAATGGTCGGGGCTGGATCCCGGAAGATCCCGCCGCCCTTTCGCCTGGTGCCTGGTCCCGGGGTCACGGCTGGCTGTTGCGTGGATGTGTGGCTGCGGTTGACACACTGCCGTCCGGTGACAGGCGGACAGAACTGGAGGCCATGTTCCGGGAAATAGTGGCGACCCTTCTTCCTTTGCGAAACGGGGATGGA
>CAZVCO010000156.1:0-5443 GCA_964625795.1 uncultured Verrucomicrobiota bacterium
AACAGGGTCGTCAGCCGCTGAGCAATGAAGACGGACGGATTCAGGTGGTGTTCAACGGCGAAATCTATAATTTCGCCGGAATACGGGCGGATCTGGAAAAAAAGGGACACACCTTCAAAAGCCACACCGACACCGAAACCATCGTGCATGCGTATGAGGAATACGGGGCGGAATGTGTGCATCAGTTTCAGGGAATGTTTGCCTTCGCCATCTGGGATTCCCGTTCCGGCACCCTCTTTCTGGCCCGCGACCGGGTGGGAATCAAACCCCTCTACTACGCCCGGGTGGACGGACGTCTGATTTTTGCCTCCGAAATCAAATCCCTGCTGGAATGGTCCGGTCTGGAGCGGAAACTGAACCGTCAGGCCCTGTACCATTATCTGGGACATGAATTTGTGCCTGCCCCTATGACCATGTTTGCCGGGATTCAAAAACTTCCGGCCGGACACCGCCTGACCTGGAGGCAGCAGGAGCTGCAGGTGGAGAAGTGGTGGGATCTGGATCTGACCGATCCCCGGGAGGCGGTTGAACAGGTGCGCGCGCATCTGGAGGCGGCCGTCAAAGACCGTCTGGTCAGCGATGTGCCCCTGGGAGCATTTCTCTCCGGCGGTCTGGATTCCAGCGCCATCGTGGCCATGATGCGGAAGCATATCACCGGCCACCTCCCCACGTTCACCATCGGGTATGAGGACAAGAGTTTCAGTGAGCTCGATTATGCCGAACGGGTCTCGAAACAGTTCGGCACCGACAGCCATGTGGTCATGGTCAATGAGATGACCCCGGAGCTGATCGAAACCTCGATCCATCATCTGGACGAGCCCATGACCGACCTCTCCTCCATTCCGCTCATGCTGCTCTGCCGCAAAGCCAAGCAGGATGTGAGCGTGGTGCTCAGCGGCGAGGGCGGCGACGAGGTGTTTGCCGGATACGACCGCTTCAAGGCCTCCAAACTCAACCGGGCCTACACCACCCTTCCCCGCCCCCTGCGTGAAAAACTGGTCGCCCCCCTGCTGCTCTCCTTTAAAGACCGCCCCCAGAAAAAAGGCGCCATCAATATGCTCAAGCGGTTCATTGAAGGCAGTCTTCTTCCGGAGGAGGCCGAGCAGATCCGCTGGCAGTTTTTCCTGTCGCAGGATCTCTCCAACCGGCTGTTTTCCGACCCCTTCCGGTCTGAAGTGGATTTTGATCCCTTCGGTCCGTTGCGGACCTGCCGGGCCCGTTGCTCCACCCGGGACCGGGTGAACGCGGAACTGTATACCGACACCCGGTTCGTCATGGTCGACTCCGTCCTGATGAAAGTGGACAAAATGAGTATGGCCAGCGCCCTGGAGGTCCGTGTCCCCTTTCTCGATCACCGCCTGCTGGAGATGGCCGCCCGGATTCCGGGCAGCCTCAAACTCAAAGGCATGGAGACCAAACACATTTTCCGCAAAGCGCTGGAGGGCTACCTCCCCCATGATATCGTCTACCGGGGAAAACAGGGATACAGTCTGCCGGTGAAACACCTGCTGCGGACCCAGTTGAAAGACTACATGACCGAGCTGCTCATGGAGTCACCTGTGGTGCGGGAGAACATGAACGTGGACTATGTACAAACCCTGATCCGCGAACACGTGGATCAGGTGCACAACCACAACCACGTGCTGTGGGGACTGATCAATACCGCAATCTGGCACCGGCGGTTTCTGGAGGGACAGGATGTCACCTGAGGATGCCGCTTTCAAAGTGAAAAACCAGCCCTCCGGCGCCTGGGCCGCCTACCGTTCACTGGTTTATGGGGAACAGCCCTTGGGGCGCATTCTCCTGTCCGAGACCCTCACGTTGCTTTTCGGCGGTCTGCCTGGACCTGCAGGTCTGTTTCTCCGGGCCAAATTGTACCCCCTGCTGTTCAAATCCTGTGGCAAAAAGGTGGTGTTCGGTCGCAACATCACCCTGCGTCACACCCATAAAATCACCATCGGAGACGGCGTGGTGGTGGACGACCAGGCCGTCCTGGACGCCAAAGGCTCCGGCAACCGGGGCATCACCCTCGGTAACCGGGTGTATGTGGGGCGCAACACCATTATTTACTGCAAAGGCGGCGACATCGAACTGGGCGAACGCACCAACCTGTCCGCTAACTGCACCCTGTTCTCCTCAAACGACCTGGCCGTCGGCGCCGGCACCATGGTCGCGGCCTACTGCTACCTCCTCAGCGGCGGGGAATATGACGCCGAAAGTGACATCCCCTTCGCAGACCAGAACGGCATGGAGACCAAAGGCCCCTGCCGCATCGGCTCCAACTGCTGGCTGGGGGCACGGGTCACCATCCTCGATGGCACCTCTCTGGGGAACGACAGCATCGCCGCAGCCGGTGCCGTGGTCAAAGGCGATCATCCGGCCGGAAGCCGCATCGGGGGTATTCCGGCCAAATCCCTTGTGCGGACCTGACACAGATCGTTTTGTCACTTGCTTCCCCCGGACCAGAAGGTAACGGAAAAGGTTTCACCCTTTTCTCAGGAGTTGTGCATGAAAATTTTGGTAACGGGCGGCACCGGGTTCACCGGAAAAGCACTGGTAAAGCGATTACTGGACGACGGACATGACGTCGTGGCTCTGGACAATAAAGAGGGTCACAAAACCCAGGAACTGCGTGAATGGGGAGCGGATGTCCGCATCGGCAGCGTCACCGACCGTGATTTGATCGACTCCTGCGTCATGGGGGTCGATGTGGTGCAGCACCTGGCCGCCGCTTTCCGCGAAATGAATGTGCCGGAATCCTACTACGACGATGTGAATATCGGCGGCACCCGGAACGTGCTGGAGGCCGCCAAGGCCCACGGGGTGAAAAAACTCATCTACTGCTCCACCTGCGGGGTGCACGGAAACGTGGAGAATCCTCCCGGCAACGAGGAGGCCCCGATCACCCCGGCCGACTATTATCAGCGCACGAAATACGAGGCCGAACCTCTGGTCAAAGAGGCGGCCGCCAGCGGGCTGGATGCCCTGATCCTCCGTCCGGCCGCCATTTACGGCCCCGGGGATCCCGAACGATTTCAAATGATCTTCAAACGGGTCAACCGGGGCGTGTTTCCCATGATTGGCAATGGTTCCACCCTGTATCATCCGCTGTATATCGATAATTTGGTGGATGCTCTGGTGCTGGCCATGGAGCCGAGCAAGGGAACCGGTGAAGCCTATCTGATCGCCGACGAGGAATACGTGCCCATCAAAGATCTGGTCAACCGCGCCGCTGCGGCCCTGGGGGTGGAGGTGAAGATCCGGTATTATCCGACCCTTCCCGTGGTGATCGCCGGCCATCTGTGTGAGAAGATCTGCAAACCATTGAAAATTTCCCCGCCGATCTTTCCGCGACGGGTCGACTGGTACCGGCAGAACCGGGCCTTTGATATCTCCAAGGCCAAACGGGATCTGGGCTACCAGCCCCGGGTGGGTCTGGACGAGGGTCTGAAACGCACCGCGGACTGGTACCGTCAGGAAAACCTGATTTAACGGCCGGATCATGTCTCCGCCCTCCTTCCGGATGTCCAGCCGTCAGATCCTCCACGCCCTTCTGGGGCTGCTGGCCTGTGTGCTGATCTTCGGATGGATCACCTGGCCGCTGGCGGAGTTTTTCGATGCGGGCAAGGTCTCTTCACACCGCCCGGAAATCGGCCCTCCCCGTCAGGTGATCGCAGGCGATCATCTGCAGTTGATGTATCACTTCGAACTGCTGCAGGGGTTTCTCTCCGGAGAAACCCCCTGGTTTCACAACCTCTACGAGTTCAACACCGGCGACGATGCCGCCACCAAAGTGGTCGATTTTTACTATCTGCCTTTTTCGCTCATCTACGCCCTTTTCTCCATGGCCGGCCATCCGGCTGCGGGCTGGAATTTCGCCAGCCTGGTTTCCGTGGCCATTGGCGCCTGGGGCATGTGGCAGCTGACCGGTTGCTTCCGCCCTCCCCGGATGATCCAGGTTGCCGCCACCCTGGTCGGCGCCGCCCTGCCCTACCGCTGGCTCACCCTCCTGCATGGCAGTCCCACCGGGTTCGCCATGATGTATGTGCCCTGGATTCTGTTTGGACTCTACCGCAGCATTGTCGACCGCAGGACCTCCGGGGGCTGGTTGGCGGGGATTAGTCTGCTGATGGCGGGCTGGGGGGATATTCACACATTTTTTTTCAGCGCTCTGCTGGTGCCACCCTGGTGTCTGTTCTGCTTTTTCACACAACCCCACCCAAGCCTGAAACTGCCGGAAATCCGTAACCTGATAAAATCATTGTCCGGGTTCATCTTCATGGGATTCGTGGTGATCGCTCAGGTGGCGTTCATCCGGGCTCAGCTCAGCGGCGGCACCATGGACAAGGGGCGAACCGTGGAAGAGGTCGCGCTCTTCTCTCCTCCGGCGGACGCCCTGCTGGATCCCGATCCGGACCACCCCTGGAACCGGATCTATCTCACCTACTCTGCTTTGGCTCTGATGCTGGCCGGACTCTTCTGGATGGGCCGGCGCCTTGTCACCTCCCCCAAAGGTGATCGGCCTCTCCGCGCGGCACTGGCCTATACCGCCCTGCTGGCCGCCGTGGCCGTCATGACCGCCCTTTCTCTGGGCCCGTCGATTTCGCTGGCATGGGGGCCGGCGTTTTGGAACGCACTCTGCACACTCATTCCTCCCTATGAGATGATCCGGCAGCCCGCCAAAATTTTCTCCGGACTCACCACACTTCTGGGCCTGGCCATCGTCGTCCCCTTTGCCGGGCAGCAGTTCAGATCAAAGCTTCCACTGATTCTCGCCGCACTTCTGTCCATCGCTTTTTTGCTGGAGGTCTCCGGCAGGATCGACCCCACTATCAGTCTGCTGGATGAAGGCAACGAGGCCTACGCCGCCATCACCGAGCTGGCCGACCAGCGCGAAGAGCCCCCACGCGCCATGGCCATCGTGCTCTGGCCGGGTGATTCCCACTGGTCCTCTCTTTATCAGTACTACGCCGTGCGGCACCGCATCCGCCTCATCAACGGATACCGCCCCAATGTGCCCGAAGGGTATCCAGAGGAGATTTTCCAGCCCTTCAGTCCACTGAATCAGGGCTGGGCGGATGATGCCCTGCTGGACAGGTTACTGGCCAAAGGCGTCCGCTATCTGTTGCTGCACGAAGACGCCTTCCCGGAACAGGTCAGCCCCTTTGATGTGGGACAAACCCTGGCCAACCTGCTGAAAAACCCCCGCCTCCGTCTGCTGCGTCAGGACCATGCGGTCTGGTCGTTTGATATCCTCGAACAGGCGGATTCCTCTGCAGTCCAAACCGTCCCCTGGGGCCGGCAGGCTTCCTCCAGTATGCTGTGGCCCCTGGCCTACGACGGTCCGAAACCGGACGAAGGCCTCCACCTCATCGTGCCGCAGCCGGAAGACCATGTGGATCGTGTCGTCCACCACGATGCCCAGCAGGATCGCGGCGATGCT
>CAZVCO010000156.1:5453-7650 GCA_964625795.1 uncultured Verrucomicrobiota bacterium
GCTGGCGGGTCTCCCTTGACCATCCGCCCCTATCCCACCTTTTACCGGGAGGGCCTTTCCCTCCGGGTCCGCATGAGAGGTGAAGGGGTGCTGGAAACCCGGTTTGTCTACGGAGAGGAGGAACACTTCATCCGCACTCCCTTTGCATCGGAGGACTGGTCCTGGATTCACCTCCCCTTCCCTCGCTTTTCAGGCTTTCAGGACACCATCACCACCCGGTTTTTCTGCACGGAGGGAACTCTGGAACTGGATGCGGCGCTGATGATGCAGAGCGAACCCTTTACAAATCTGGACGAAACCGGCACTCACTTCCTGCCTGCCCCCACTCTTTTTCACGCCGGCCATACCGATCTGGAACAGGAGGCCGTCATCCTGACCCCTTCACATGTACCATATGATGAAGTGGTCTACGGACCGCGTCATCCCCTTCCCCCCGGCCGGTACCGGGCCACTCTGGAGCTCGAATCCGACCAGACCGCTGAGGTGCTGGGGGAGTTCCGCCTCCGTGATCCCGGCCCGGATGCCACCGCGCCCATTCCCGTCTGGGCCGACCGACCTGCTGAGCTGGAGTTCACCATCACCCACTCCCTGCCGGCCGTGTTCGCCTTCCGCTATTTCCGCAATGCCTCCCTGGCCATCAAAGGAATCAGGGTGGAACGTCTTCCGGAAGCGCCATGACCGAAAGTCGATCCCTCCCATGGAAATTTATCCTGAAACTGCTTGTGGTGGCAGGGTTACTCACCGCCATGGTGTTCCACCTCAACCCGGGGAAACTGGGAGACCTTTTTGCCTCTGTTCACCTCGGGATTTTCTCCCTCACGCTGGTCTTCCTGACCATTGAGTCCACAGTGCGCTCGTTGAACTGGGGGCTGCTGCTGAAATGCAAGGGGCTGCATTTCCGACTGACCTCCCTTCTGTACGCCTACATCACCGGTTCTTTTTTTGGCTACTTTGTTCCCTCCAGTTTTGGAACCGATGTCTCCCGGGCGGTCGCGCTGGAACGGCAGACCGACGTCAAAATGAAAGACGCGGCTATTTCGGTGGTCGCGCTGAATGTGCTGGCGCTGCTGTGTCTGTGCACCACAGCCGGAATCGCGGCCATTGGATTATGGATAGTGAAGGATCCCTCCCCGGTTCTGCTGATGCTGGGCGCCATCGCCTTCGGGGGTCTTGCAGCCTATGTTTTTCTCTTCAGCACCCGGCGACTCTGGATCCCCAGACTGCAACTGACAGGCAAACTCGAAAAGCTGTCCTCCAAACTTATCGCCCTGCTGACCGCCTTCGAAGTATTCACCACCCACCCCGCAAAAATGATTCAGGTCGCCCTGCTGAACTTTGTCATTCAGTTTCTGGCCAGCTGTACCGTGTACACCGTCTCTCAGAGTATCGGCAGCGACATCCCCTTTCTCTACTTCTTGATGTTTATGCCCATGGTGGCCATTTCGCGACTCATCCCCGTCTCAGTGGCCGGCCTGGGGGCGGAGCAGGGAGTGTTTGTGTTTCTCTTTGCTCTGGTGTCGGTTCCCTCCGAAGAGGTGTTTGTGATTTCCGTGCTTCTCTCCACCGCTTCGTTACTGCATATTGTGGCGGGAGGAATCGTCTATTTCATCCGGGAAATCGGTTTCCGGCCCCGAACGTCCACTCCTCCTGCCTCATGACCTTTCTGGCTGACACCCATGTTCATATTTACCCCTGCCATTCGCCGGAGGCCCTGCTGCAGGCCGGCGTCTCCCATCTGCAGGCCACTGCATCCGCATCGGGGGACCTCCCCTGCGTCCTTGCCCTGACCGAGACCGCACAGGATCACTGGTTTGCCTCGCTGACCTCCGGCCGGCACCGCCTCCCGGAGGGAACCACCATCCGCCTGCTCGAAGACAACCGCTCCGCCCACATCCGCCTGTCCGACACAGAGGTCTGGGTGATTGCCGGACGGCAGATCGTGACCAGGGAGCGCCTGGAAATCCTTGCACTGGGCACCTCGGCTACTTTTGAAGACGGTCAGGACATCGACACCGTACTCAAACAGGTCATCGAGGCAGACGCCATCCCGGTGCTGGCCTGGGCTCCAGGAAAATGGCTGGGGAAACGGGCGGCCGTCGTCACCCGCGTGATCGACACGTACAGCGACCGTCTCTGGATTGGGGACTCCAGCCTGCGCTGCACCCTCTGGCCGCAGCCGGAGGGATTCCGCTCCTCC
>CAZVCO010000157.1:0-7528 GCA_964625795.1 uncultured Verrucomicrobiota bacterium
ACTTCACGCGCTTCGCCATCGGGTCCTTGATCGTCACCGCGGTGTAGATCGCGAACAGCACGGCGAGGGAAGCGATCCCGGCGAGGATCGATCCGACGAGGATCACGTCGAAGCCGAGAAGGGTGGGTCCGGACGGTTGTGTCATCATGGTTCTTGTCCTGACCTCAGATCTCGAAGCTGACCATCTTGGCCATTACGGCGACGCCGATACCCATCCACACAAGCCCGCCGAGGCCGGCCACCATCAACCGGGCCAGATCGGGCACCACGGAAAAATCGCGCCGGTACTTCAGCGCGTGAATGGCCTCGCGGACGCCGCCCTCATACCGGTACAGACTGCGGGCCTGCCGGAACGCGGGCGGTTCTTCGCGGCAGTCCGCGCAGACAAAGGCGTGATCCAGCCGTCCGGCCACCGCCATGCCGCAGAGATCACACCAGGGCGGACCAATCAGATGGGAGCCGGAGCGGCAGTCCCAGCAAAGCCCGGAGGCCTCTGTTCCGTCCAGACCGTTTCCGCATCCGCAGCAGACCCGGGGATACACGATATCCAGCAGCACCTGTGCCGACGGCATCCTCATGGGGAAAACGACACCGCCCGCAGCGGATGATGATCCAGGACATTGGAGAACCAGCCCTGCAGGCGTGGATCTTTCAGATACTGAGTGGCTCCGAAATAGAGGGGCAGCACCGGCAGGGCCTCCAGCAGTCGGGCCTCAGCCTGGGCCAGGCGTTCCGGCCTGTCCTTCCCGGCAAAAGCCGCCTCGGTGATCAGCCGATCATACTCCGCATCAGACCAGCCGGACAGATTGTTCCCCGCCCCGGTCACCCACAGCCCCAGGTAGGTTTTCGGATCCACATAATCCCCCACCCAGCCAAAATAGCAGAGGTCAAACTCCCGTTCCCGGCGCCGGCTGAAATAGGTGCGCCGCTCCACGTTTTCGATCTCGATGCGGACGCCAAGCGTGGTCAGCCACTGCTGCTGGATGACCTCCGCCACCCGACGGGTGTCCTGTCCGCTGGGATACATCAGGCGGATCTCCGGCATGCCCTCCCCTCCGGGATATCCGGCATCGGACAACAGCCGCCGGGCCTTCTCCGCATCCTCGCTCAACCGCTCGGGGGACGTATAGCCCGGAAGACCGGGCGGCACGTAGTGAAAGGCCGGCTCACGAACTCCGTAAAGCACCTGCTCCGTGATCATCCGACGGTCAAGCGCCAGGCTCAGGGCCTGACGCACCCGCACATTACCCAGAGCGGGATGCTGCAGGTTCACTGCGTAGACCACCGACTCCAGATAGGGGTCGACCCTCAGCACCTCCGGACGTTCAGACCGGTAATGGGGAAGGCGGTGACGCGGGAGCGAATAGGTCAGATGAATCTCCCCGCTCCGGAAGGCCCGCTCTTCCGCACCGGGATCCGTGAAAGGAATAAACTCGGCCGCCTCCAGCGCCACGGATCCGGCCTGCCAATAGGTAGAATTTTTACGGAGGCGGATGTGTTTCTCGTCCTGCCATTCGGCCAGAAGAAAAGCGCCGTTGCCCACAAAGCTTTCCGGCCTCACCCAGCCGGCATCCCTACGGCTGACCGCCCCCGCCGCCTCCAGTACATGCTGGGGCAGCGGAAACGCGGTCCAGTGCGCCAGCATGGAGGCAAAGGGCGGCATGGGCTTTTCCAGGGTGATACGCAGGGTGCGGTCATCCACCGCCTCCACGCCCAGCCGGTCCAAAGGCATCTCGCCGGCATTCACTTCCCGGGCATGACGGATCGGGAAGAGCATAAAGGCATAGGAGGCTCCCAGTTCCGGATTCAGCAGACGCCGGAAGGCAAAAGCAAAATCCGACGCGGTGACCGGGTGGCCATCCGACCATACCGCGTCCCGCAGAGAAAACGTCCAGACCCGCCCATCCTCCGAGACCGTCCAGCTCTCCGCCATTCCCGGCTCAGGTTCCAGCGTTTCCGGATTCAGCCGGACCAACCCCTCGAACAGATTGATCAGAATGTTTCCCGCACTGACCGATGTCGCCAGATGAGGGTCCAGACTTTCGGGCTCCGCGCCGTTGCCCCGGATCAGGGTCCCGGCCTCCACCGCCTCATCCGCAGGGCGGATGGAAGGAACGGACCCTCCGCAAGCGGAAAGAAAGCACAACAGGTACAGGCAAGCGAACGTTGAACATCCAACGTTGAACATTGAACGCAGAAAGAAAATACTTCGAAGTTCAGCGTTCGACGTTCGACGTTCAACGTTCGTTTTACGTGTTCTCACTCTCCATTCTCCAAATACACTTCGGTGTAATTATGACGATCCAGAAGATTGGGATGCCATCCTTTTACCGAGGGATGAAGCAGATAATTGCGGGTGTACCAGTAAATGGGAATCAGCGGCATTTCCTCCAACAGAATTTTCTCAGCCCGGTCGTAATACTCAAACCGGATCTCCGGATCGGTCTCCCCTGCCGCCCTGCGGATCAACCGGTCGTACTCCTCACTTCCCCAGCCGGTATGATTGTTGCCGCCAGTGCTGAGATGCAGATTCAGAAAGTTATGGGGGTCGGCATAGTCCCCGGCCCATCCCGCCCGGGCCACGTCAAAGTCGAGCGACCTTCTGGACAGCATGTAGGTCTGCCATTCCTGATTCTGCAGCTGAACCCGTATGCCCAAATGCCGGTTCCACATCTGCTGAATCACCTGCGCGATGGCACGGTGAGACTCACTAGTGTTGTACAACAAGGTAAGTTCAGGAAATCCTTTGCCGCCCGGGTATCCCGCATCCGCCAGATACCGTTTGGCTTTGGCCAGATTCTCCTCCAATTGCTGAGAGGGAGTAAATCCGGCCGTGCCGGGAGGAGTAAACCAGGTGGCGGGCGTCTCCCCTGCTTTCAACAGTTGTTCCGTGATGAGTTCCCGCTGAATGGACAGGGCCAGAGCTTTGCGGACGCGGACATCATCCAGCGGCGGCCGGGTGGTGTTGAGCAGATAATAGTAGGTGGTGAGATACGGAGCGGAGACGAACACCCCGCTGTCATCCTCCTGATAATGCGGAATACGCGAGAGCGGCACGTTGCTGGTGCGGTGAAGCAGTCCGGAGCGGAACATGCGCTCCTCGGTCTGAAGATCCTCCACTGGATAAAAAAAGATTCCGTTCAGCCGCACCTGATCCCGGTTCCAGTAGGTCGGGCTTTTTTTGAGGAAAATCCGTTCGTTCAGGCTCCATTCCTCCAGCGTAAACGGTCCGTTGCCCACATAGGTTTCCGGTCGCGCCCAGGGATTGGCCCGGTCGGTCTCCCCGCCCGCCGCCCGCAGGGTGGGCGCATGCACCGGATAAAAAGCATGATGATTCAGCATGCGGATAAAAAACGGCGAAGGCGTTTCAAGGGTCACCTGCAGAGTGTGGGGGTCCAGAGCCTCGACAGACGGCGTTGCCTCCCCTCCCAGATTGTAGGACTTGCCGTTTTCGATGACATACAGCATGTAGGCATATTCCGCCCCCAGTTCCGGGGAGAGCATGCGGGTGAAGCTGAAGACAAAATCCTCCGCCGTGACCGGATCGCCATTGGACCACCGCGCCTCCTTACGGAGAGAAAAGGTATACACCCGTCCGTCGTCCGACACCGTCCAGGATTCGGCCACCCCGGGCTGAGGTTCCAGGGTTTCCCCGTCCTCGGTGATCAGTCCCTCCAGCAGACCCTTGATCACCTGGTATTCAGGCACCCCGGTGGTGAGATGCGGATCCAGACTTTCCGGCTCTGCCCCGTTGCCGAGATGCAGAATGCCCTGACGGCTCCCCTCCTCCACCCGGGTGTCGGCCGAAAGAAACCCGCTCAGCAGGCCGAGAGTGATCAGTAGAATCCGCTTCATGCCGGCGGCTCCTCCTGCAGACAGACCTCGCAATAACACGCCTCCGATTTGTATCGGAACGCCCGCTCAGGATGGGATTTCTCCGTGGCACCACACCGGCTGCAGGTGTGAAAGGCCTCACCCGGATCGGTGCGTACTTTTTCCCGGAAGGCACGGGTCCGCTTTTGCTCTTTCAGCATGAACAGCAGCTCCGGTCCGAAAAAAACGAAAAACGGCAGCACCCCGGCCATCACCTGCAGTTTCACCTCCATCGGCTGAGTGGCCGCAGCCAGTCCGTACCCCCCCCACACCACATAGCCGATATACTTCACCTTCACCGGCAGCAGAAAGAAGATCAGAAATTCCACGTCGGGAAACAGCCGGGCAAAGGCCAGGGTAAGGGAGCCCAGAATAAATCCGTTCGTCACCGCCGCGGAAGGAACCAGCCACGAGACCAGCACAGTGGCCAGCCACCCCAGTCCCACGTACAGGCTGAAGCGGACCTCGCCCCACTCCCGCTCCAGGCTGCCGCCGATCAGATAGGTGATGTACGCCCCGATGGCGAACCAGAGCAGATCCAGCCTCAGCGGCACCACCATAAACGTGAAGAGCCTCCAGACCTCACCCGACATCACCGCGCGGGCGTTCATCACCAGCTGTTGCGGATAGACCAGACCGGCCGCAATTGCCCCGAAGACCAGGATCTGGCCGAAAATCAGAAACTGCAGCAGATACGGAAAGGTGAAGCGGCCCAGCTTTCGTTCGAGTTTGTCTAAGAATGCCATAGGCAAGGTTTAATAGGCATTGGCTTAAGACGCAAACCGGAACCGAGACGAAACATGAATTTCGGTATAGTGGCAAGGATGTGAAGGATTTAAAGGATGGGAAAATAGAATTTCCAAACGCTTTTACCAAGACCTCATTGTAAGATCCTTTTCATCCTTAAGATCCTTGCGACCTTTCTTCCAAATCACTTTGTAGATCCGCCAGAATCCAGGTCTTCGGTCACCTGACGGATAATCTCATCGGGGGATATCCAGTCACCTTGTCCGATTCCCGGACATTCCGCACAGGTCTTCCGCCAGGCCTCCTCATTTCTCACATTCTGAAACCAGAACGGATACAGTCGGCACTGCGTGGGCTTTACCGGATGGATGGAGCAGCGCCCGTCCTCGAAAAACACACAGTCCCCATTGTCCCGCTCTTTTAGAAGCAGGGTGCCCTGCTGTTCATAGGTCACGCGATTCCGCAGGGCGGACAGGGATTCGTTCCGAAACTCGGAAACCGCTTCAAGCTCTTCTTCCGAGATTCGGACACGGCCCGGCGCGCCGGTACAGCAGGCCCCACAGTCGGTACAGCGGAAGCGAACGCCGTTTTTAAGGCTTTTGGGGAGGGAATTCATGGGAATCGTGTAGTTCTGCGGCTTTCGCAGAAAAACAAGCATCATTTCTCCACGGGGGCCGTGGTACTACTGGAAATTCCACAAAAGAGATGGATGTTCAAGGCGAACTCTGTTTGAAGTCTCTTTATGGAACCCACCTCTCTTTTCAGTACCCTTCTGCAATATACCATCTCGCTCGGCGCCGTGCTGCTCTTATTTGGAGGAACGGTGCTGATTCATGAACTGGGTCATTTCCTCACCGCAAAGTGGTTTGGGCTCCGGATTGATGCCTTTTCGGTGGGCATGGGCCCGGCCCTGTGGAAAAAAGAGGTCAACGGCGTGGTCTACAAAGTGAGTCTTCTGCCCATTGGCGGCTATGTGGCGCTGCCTCAGATGGACATCACCGGCTCGGCGTTTGAAAACCAGGATGCCCGCGAAGGCACGCTGCAGGAGGTCGCTCCCTGGAAGCGTATTGTGATTGCGGTGGCCGGACCGGTGATGAATGTCCTGGCCGCGCTGGTCCTTTGCACCATCGTCTGGTGGCAGGGCAAACCGGCGGATCCGGGCCCCGGACCGGCGGAAGTGGGCGTGGTGATGGAATCCAGTGCCGCCTATGAGGCCGGTCTGAGAGAAGGCGATGTCATCCGGGAGATTAACGGGGACAAGATCCACTTCTGGGCGGACGTGCAGATTGCCTCCATGCTGAATGAAACCCTGGATCTGCAGGTGATCCGGGAGGGCGAGGTGGTCCGTTTGTACGGCCTCCCCACTCAGGTGAATTCGATCGGATACCGGCACCTGAAAGGCGTGGGGCCGGAGGATGAAGGACTGCTGTATGTGAAAGTGGCCACGGTGGTGCCGGGCTCTCCGGCCGAGGAGGCGGGGGTAAAGGCCGGCGACCGACTGGTCTCCATTAATGGAGAGTCGGTGCAGGATGGCCGCTATTTTGCCGAGGCCATCAAACAATCGGAGGGCGAACCGGTCGATCTGGTGGTGCAGCGCGACGGAAACGGCGAAAAAGTCTCTCTCACCCTCACCCCCGCCATGGACGAGGCCCTTAACCGCTGGCGGATCGGGATCAGCATGCAGGGCGAGTTTGAACTGGTCCATCCCAGCCCCCTGCGGCAGATTCACTATTTCCAGGGCTCCATTTTCCGTACCCTGCGCGCGTTCACCCGTCCCCGGGAAATGGGCAATGCCGCCAAAGGTGTGGGCGGGCCGGTGATGATTCTCACCGGCATGCATTCGCAGGTGCGGTTTCATCCCATGCAGGCGCTGTGGTTCACCGCGCTGATCAACGTGAACCTGGCCATTATCAATCTGCTGCCGCTGATTATTCTCGATGGCGGTCACATCATGGTGGCGCTGTTTGAATGGATCACCGGGCGCAAACCCTACCGGGGTCTGATCGTGGGACTGGCCAATGCCATGGTGGTGATCCTCATCTTCCTGATGGTCCTGCTCAGCTTCCGGGATGTTCAGCTGATCCAGAAGCTCAACCAGCGGTCAGACGGCGATACTCCCGCCGATGTTCCGGCCGAAACCGGAGCGGAACCCGAACCGGAATCTGATTAGGCCTGATTTTTCCCGCATGCCTCCCCTTTTTCAGCCCTCCTCCTCCAGCACCAGTTTCACCCGCATTCCCCTGAATGTGCCGGGGGAACTTTTCGCCAGCCCCATGCCCTATGGCCGCTACGACAGCGAGCGGGTGTTCAAGCGCTTTAAGCAGGAGGAGGTTCAGCATGTGGTCATCCTGCTGAGCGACCGGGAAATCAAGAAGCGCTGCCGAAAGGACCTGAAAAAGCTCTATACCCGGCACCATATGGAGATCACCCAGTTTCCCATGGTGGATTTTCTCCAGCCCGGACACGGGGACATGGATAAACTGATTCCCATGCTGGCCGAACGCCTCCGGAAGGGGGAACGGATCGCGGTGCACTGCCATGCCGGAGTCGGCCGCTCCTCGGTGGTCATCGCCTGTCTGGTGGCGGTGCTTGAACACTACCGGCTGGAGGAATGCATCGACCATGTGAAGCAGCACATGGAAACCAATATCACGGTCGAACAGAAGACCTTTATTTCCGGCTGGATCGAGCGTCTGCATGAATACGGACCGGATGCCCCGCTCATTCTGCGTTCGGCCGAGCTGATCACCACCGGGAGTGAACTGCTGCAGGGACGCACCCTGAATCAGCACGGGTTCACGCTGGGCGGACTCCTCACCTCGTTCGGTATTCCTGTCCACCGGGAAACAATGTCCGCAATTTCTTCGGCTTCCACCTGCTCTTTGAGCAGTGAACGCCCTTCCTGTAC
>CAZVCO010000158.1:0-1355 GCA_964625795.1 uncultured Verrucomicrobiota bacterium
ACCATGGTGGTGGCCTGGCCGGAAAAAGACCGGGACGAGGTGAATGCCATCGTCGGCGCGGTCTTCGCCATCCCGTTTCTGCTCTTTATCGGTGCGGCCGGGGTGCTGGCCGACCGGGTACGCAAGCACCGCATCGTGCGCGCCATCAAACTGCTGGAAGTGGGCGTCATGACCTTCGGAGCGGCCGCGGTGTATTTCGAGAACCGCTGGATGCTGCTGGGCGGCATGTTTCTGATGTCGTTTCAAAGCTCACTCTTCTCCCCCTGCAAATTCGGCATTCTGCCGGAACTGGTGGGACGCAACAACCTGTCGCGCGCAAACAGTCTGATGCAGGCCGCCGGCTATCTGGCCATGATTCTGGGAACGGTCGCGGCCCCCCTGCTCTACCTCCGCTTCGGCAATCTGGCCGGAACCGCCTGTATTCTGGTCGCTATGGCCGGACTGATCGGCGCGTTCCGTATCGAACCCACTCCGCTGACCGGCAGCGATCAGAAAGCCAGCGTCTTCTTCCTGAAAGACATTTTCCGCAGCCTGAAGTTTATTCATCAGGACGGCTTTCTGGCCCTGGCCGTATGGGGATCGGCCTTTTTCCTGCTCATCGCCGCGTTTATTCAGCTGAACATTCTGGCCTACGGTCCGGAACATCTGTTGATGAGTGGACAGGAAAAGGCCACGAATCTCTTTCTCATGGTGGCCCTGGGCATCGGCTCCGGATCGCTGGCGGCCGGACGGGTCAGCCGGCAGGGCATCGAATTCGGTATCGTGCCGGTCGGCTCCGCTTTCATGGCTCTCAGCTGCGTGGGTCTGTGGCTGCTGCCGGTGGGCGCGGTAACCGGAGCCTACGTGCTGTGCTTCGTCATGGGCTTCGGCGCCGGCCTCTTTCTGGTACCGGTGCAATCGTTTTTGCAGTTCCGCGCCCCTCCGGATCAGACCGGCGGGATCATTGCCGCCTCGGGCTGGCTGAGCTGGGTCGGCGTCCTTCTGGCGGCCGGTCTGCTGCATTTCTGCGCCGTGACTCTCGATCTCACCGCCGCAGAGGGATTTCTGGTGATCGGCGGGCTGGTGGCCGTGATGACGGTGGTCTCCTTTGTGGTCCTGCCCGATTTCTTTATCCGCCTGATGATTCTGATGATCACCCGCTGCTTTTACCGCCTGCGGGCCTCCGGCCTTGAGAATCTCCCCGCACAGGGGGGGGCGCTGCTGGTCTGCAATCATGTCAGCATGATGGATGCGGTGTGGATCAATGCCATTCAACAGCGCCGTATCCGCTTCGTGATGTCCCGCACCCAGATTGCCGAAAGCCGTCTCTGGCTGCGGATTCTGCTGAAACTCGGACGGGTGATTCCGATTCACAC
>CAZVCO010000158.1:1365-4886 GCA_964625795.1 uncultured Verrucomicrobiota bacterium
CCCAAAGCGCTGCTGCGGTCCATGGAAACCGCCCGCAACGCCCTTCGCGAAGGATTTCTGGTGTGTATTTTCCCGGAGGGCGCCCTCACCCGCACCGGTCATCTGCTGCCCTTCAAACCGGGGTTTGAACGGATTGCGAAAGGCACCGATGTGCCGATCATTCCCATGTACCTTTCAGGAGCCTACGGCAGCCGGGCCAGTTTTGTCCACGGCGCCCCCACCCTGCTGCACCCGGCGGATTTTCTGCGGCCGCTGCACATTGAGGTGGGAGAACCCATGCCGACTGACAGTACCACCGCGCAGGTCCGCCGGGAGGTGCAACACCTGGCGGCCCGGGCCGACGACTCCATCGCACCGGTGCGGGGCTCGGCCGCCCGCTGTTTTATCAAGAACGCCAGACGCAACTGGAAACAGCAGGCGCTGGCCGACTCCTCCGGGAAAAAGGTGACCTTCGGCCGCGCCCTGACCGGAGCCCTGGTGCTGAAGGACCGGATTGAGTTTCATATTTCCGGTGATCCCGAGGAGGTGGGCGTCCTGCTGCCACCCTCGGTCGGCGGTGCCCTGGTGAATGTCGCCCTCGCCCTGGGCAACCGGGTGTCGGTCAATTTCAATTATACCGCCTCCACCGCCGCTCAGGCCTCCGCCATGGAACAGGCCGGGATTCATACCCTCATCACCTCCAAAGCGTTTGTGGAGAAATTTCCCGACACCCCGAATCCGGGCCGCATCCTCTACGCGGAGGATCTGGTGGCGGAGATCACCAAAGGCGCGAAACTCCGCGGACTGCTCAAGGCCGCATGCTTCCCCGTCCGCTGGCTGGTGCAGGAGCGCTTCTGGGAACCTTCGGACCCGCTCACCATTCTGTTCAGCAGCGGATCGACCGCCAACCCCAAAGGCATCGTGCTGTCTCATCAGAATATTCTTTCCAATATCGACGGGTTCTCCGTGGTGGCCCGTCCGCAGCAGGGGGATGTGATTTGTTCCGTCCTCCCCTTCTTTCATTCGTTCGGCTTCACCGCCGGCCTGTGGTTTCCGCTCACCAAAGGACTTGGCGTGGCCTATCATCACCATCCTCTGGAGACCGACGCCATCAGCCGCATTGCCAAAGAGAACCGCTGCACCATTCTCATGGGCACGCCCACCTTTCTCATGGCCTGGGTCCGGAAAATCGATCCGGAGGCCTTCGCCAACCTGCGCTGGGCGGTGGCCGGGGCAGAGAAACTGCGCCCCAAACTGGCGGACATGTTTGAGAAACGATACGGCATCCGTCCTCTGGAAGGCTACGGAGCCACTGAATGTTCGCCAGTGATCGCGGTGAACGTGCCCGATCTGGACATCGACGGCCTCAAACAGCAGGGCACTCTCGAGGGATCCGTCGGCCGACCGCTGCCGAATCTGCAGGTCAAAGTCACCGACCCCGAAACCGGCGAGGAATGTCCAACCGGCTCTCCAGGTCTGTTGTGGGTGAAAGGCCCCTCGGTCATGAAACAGTACCTCAACAATCCCGACAAAACCCGTGAGGTGCTGGTCGACGGCTGGTACAACACCGGGGATATTGTGAAGCTGGATGAAAACGGGTTTATCACCATTACCGACCGGCTGACCCGCTTTTCGAAACTGGCGGGTGAGATGGTGTCGCATTCCGCCGTGGAGGAGGCCATCCAGAAAGCCATTGGCTGTCCGCCCGATCAGCTGGCTGTCACCGGGGTTTCCGACGACCGCAAAGGCGAACGCCTGGTGGTGGTGTATGCAGAAGAGCTCGGCAAACCGGAGGACTTTCAGGAGGCCATACGAGCCATGGACATCCCCAATCTGTGGAAACCCGATTCCCGCTCCTGGGTTGCGGTCGACGCCCTCCCCACCCTGGGCACCGGGAAACTGGATTTAAAAGGACTGAAAGAAATGGCCCAGACCGTGAGATGACGCTTCTGACAGGAATGCGGCGTCACCTCATCCGCCCGCTGGTCACAGTGACAAAATCCACGATTTTATTTTCGATCTCCTCCCACTCTGCGGCCGGATCGGATCCCGCCACGATGCCCGCGCCGGAATAGACATTCACCTTGCGGTCCATCACCAGCCCGGAGCGGATCGCCACCGAGAATTCCGTGTGATGCTCTCCGATTACCCCGACCGGAGCCGCATACCAGCCCCGGGAAAACGGCTCCAGCCGGGCAAGTTCCCGCAACGCGTTCGCCCGGGGAGCCCCGCCCACCGCCGGGGTGGGATGGAGAGCTTTCAGGATTTCGGCATCGTCCACTCCGGAGCGCAGGGTGGCGGAAAGAACACTCAGTAAATGCTGTTTGCGCTCCAGCCGGAGCAGTTCGGGCGTCTCTTGCGCCTCCAGGTGATCGGACAGCAAATGCAACTGGCGGATCAGTTCTTTGCGTACCAGCTCCTGCTCCCGCAGTTCTTTGTCCTCCGACAACAGCTCCTCCCCCAGACGGGCATCCTCCTCCGGATCGCCGGTGAGCGGACGGGTGCCCGCCAACGCTTCGGTCAACAGCTCCCGGCCCTCCCGCCGGAACAGGCGCTCCGGGGTGGTTCCCATAAACGCCGCCTGCCAGCCGGGTTGCACCAGAAAGTGATAGCAGGTCGAGGTGAGGTTCTCCAGTACTCCCAGAATCCGGGCGGCCGTCACTTCCGATGCAAAGGTGTACTCCGCCTTGCGGGCCAGCACCACCTTGTCCAGCACCCCGTTCTGAATGAGATCGAGAGCGGACCGCACGTTGGCCTCCCATCCGGCTTTTTCCGGATGATCGCGTCGGAACATCAGCGTGGGCAGCGGTTCGGCCCATAAGGTATCCGCCACCACCGCCCGCCACTCGTGCAGACAGTCCTGCATCGGCCGTTCCACGTTTCGCTGAAAGAAGAGATTGCAGGCCAGCAGACAACCGGTTTTGGTGCGGCGGACCTCGGCAAACGGAATCCAGAACCGGCATTTTCCCAGTTCAGGCCAGGGCAGTTCCTCGATCGACTGACCCGTAAACGAAAAGCCGCCCAGATAAGTGGGTTTCTGCGGACCGAAGGCCTCGATCACCTCCCTGGTGCGCCGGAACAACGCTTCCGGATGCTCCACGCTCCCCTGGGTGCATTCGTGACACAGGCCAACACCCGCCCAGGTATCCCCCTCCCCGCGTGGGTCCCAATAGATCTGACGCGGAAAGGGCTGTGCCCGCAGCCAGGCCAGCGGCTCCACATCCTGAATCTGCACCTCCAGGCGGACCCCCCGCTCCTGCACATGATCCGGCGCATGTTCGACCTCGGCGACCTGGTGCGCGAGGCGACGGCCGCGAAGCTCCTCGACCTGCCGGTGGAGCGCTTTCGCGAATACGTCCGCACGGGCGCGCTCCCGCCGCCGGTGCGCATCGGCCGCGACGAACGCTGGCGCGTCGACCAGCTGCAGGCCATCCTGCGCGGCGACGCCGCCATTCCCCAGGACTTCGATCTGTGACACGCCCGCCGACCCCGAGACCCCCGAAACCCCGGATCACCAAGCGCCGCCTCGTCTGGCGCTTCGA
>CAZVCO010000158.1:4896-6360 GCA_964625795.1 uncultured Verrucomicrobiota bacterium
GGCATCTCGGACACCGCCTGCCTCAACGCATCATGGCCCGTGGCCCTCATCCCCCATCCTCCCGGGGTTTCAGTCCGGTGTACAGCGTCGCCACTCCAAAGGTCATGGGCTTCGCCTTCACTTCATCAAACCCCGCCTCCCGCATCAGATCACAGAAGGCCTCCCCGCAGGGAAAGGTTTCCACCGAGGTGTTCAGATAATTGTAGGCGTAGGCATCTCCGCTCACCCAGCCGCCAATCCGGGGCAGAACATGACGGAAATAGGTCAGATACCCCCACTTGATAAACCCATTGGTCGGCAGCGAAAATTCCAGCACACAGGCCTTCCCGCCGGGGGAGAGGATACGATGCATGTCGCGGAGAGCGGTGGAGACATCCTCCACATTGCGTATACCGAAACTGATGGTGACCACATCGGCAGATCCATCCGCCGCTGGACAGGCCATGGCATCCCCGGTCAACAGCGTCACAATGTCCCCCACTCCCTTTTCCGCCACTTTGCCCCGGCCGATTTCGAGCATCTCCTCCGCCAGATCGTAGCCATCCGCCTTCTCAATCTCTGCCTGCCCCCCCAGCAGAAACAGAATCTGATCCCCGGTGCCGGTGGCCAGATCCACAATCCGCACCGGCCGGTCCAGAGGCAGTTCACGGCGCAGCCGCTTGCGCCAGGCCACATCCCTCCCGAAGGAAAGCGAACGGTTCAAAAGATCATATCGACCCGCAATACGGTCGAACATTTTCCACACCTCCTTTTTAGAGGGGGCGTCAGGGGCTTGAGATCCATCAGACATACGACCGGTATCTTAGCGTGGATCTTCCGGGTTGCAAACAAGATCGACCCCGGGGCCGCTTTGGAAGTCCATGTCGACGGAGGCTGCGAAGACAGAGGGTACGAACCGCCTTCTGCGGTTCCGTTAAAGAGCCGGCAGGCGTTTGAGCACTTCGGTCAGCGCGGGAATTTTCTCTTCCTCCGCCACAAAGCCGGTGAGAAACTGCAGATGATGATAGGGCAGGATCTGGCGATCGGTCACCCCCTCCAATCGGGCACTTTCCAGGGCCACGGCCCCGTCTCCCAGCGGAGTTTGGAAGTTGAGCATTACATTCAGGCGCTCCACCGCCAGCCTGCGGGCGGTCTCGGCCATGGGATTTTCGGCCTCCCTGCGGACCAGCCGGTCCCGCATCGCCTGCAGCGGGGCGGGATCAAACATCCCTTTGTTCCCGGCCAGAATGGAATACTGCACTCCGGGGTGACGTTCCAACTGATCCAGTTTCTCCATCAGCAGAGATCCAGGTTGCAGATCCAGGCCCGCCCTCCCCATTCCGTCGCCCCACACATCCAGCGCCCGGGAGGGCTGAAACACCACGTCCATGGCGTGATCGCCCACTTCGACAAACCCGCGTAAGGCCGCCATCTCTGACCCCTGGAACGGCGGGACACAGGCGATCAGCCGGGTCACCCCGTCCA
>CAZVCO010000158.1:6370-7494 GCA_964625795.1 uncultured Verrucomicrobiota bacterium
CCGGGCTTTCAATCATCAGCTGACTGATCACCCCGCCCATGGAGATGGTGACGAGGCTGAGGTTCTTCCGATGTTCGGAAGGGATGGTCTTCAAGGCTTCCGAAAGTCGGAACGCGTTGCGTTCGATGCCATCGTCGTTGGGATATTCGAAAAAATACACGGTATACCCTTTCTCCACCAGCAGGGAGCAGGTTCCCCGGAAAAGCCGCTTTCCACTGTCCAGTCCATGCACCAGCACCACCGGCGGCCCGGACGCCTCCGGCCCTGACAAAGTGTGGAGCACGGCGGAACGCTCCACCCCAAACAGATCGAGCACCCTGCCCTCCATGTCGTCCAGTTGTTCCTCCAGCTGCTTGAGATCGACTTCCAGTCGCAACTGGTCGTTTTGCACCGAAACGCCGGCTCCAAACGGATTGAGAACCCGGTTCCAGATGAGAAGCCCGAGGGGCAGCGTGGCGGGGTTGAGCTGCAGCGTCTGGTCCGCCGCCTCCTCAGGGAGCACCACGTCGGATCCGCTGAGCCGTAGCAGCTCCTGCACTACGGTACTGAGTTGTACCCGGTTGTTTTCGATCGGAATTTCCAGAGTGCGGAGGCCCAGTTCCTCCGGTTCCCCGGCCAGACCGGCTCCGCCCAGCACCAAGACAAGGATGATGACGGCACACCACACCCTCCGGAACCGGAGAAAGGGGCGGGACATCCTGATCTTCATTCCCGCGGCTTCAGTCCACCCGCATCATGGAGAGCAGGAGGTCGGTGCGGGCCTGTATCTGCTCCTGGGTCAGCCCCTGCAGCCCTTCCAGACTGAAGGCTTCGACCCCGAAGGAGGCGATAACGCTGCCGTGCACCATGGCGCGGCGGATGGCGTGGTGATCACAGGCCCGCTGTTCGGTCAGGTAGCCCATCAGCGCGCCGGCAAAGGAATCCCCGGCGCCGGTGGGATCAATCACCTCGGCCAGCGGGAAGGCGGGCTGAATGTAGGTCCCTTCGGTGCCGAAGAGCATGCTGCCATGCTCCCCCTTTTTGATGAGGACATGATCCGGGCCCATGCCGAGAAGCTGTCCAGCGGCATCGATCAGGTTGTGCGCTCCGGTCAGCAGTCGGGCCTCGGATTCATTGAGGGTCAG
>CAZVCO010000159.1:0-7457 GCA_964625795.1 uncultured Verrucomicrobiota bacterium
CTCGATTGCAGACCCTGGTGGCCGATGAGACCCGGGGCCGGGTAATGAGTTTTATCGGTATGACCTTCATGGGGGGCATGCCGCTGGGCGCGCTGCTGTTCGGCGAATCGGCGGCCCGTATGGGCGCGATGGACACCCTTCGGATCGGCGGGGTGTGCTGTGTGCTGGCGGGCGTGGTGTTCGGCATCCGTCTGCCCGCTTTGCGGGTGCTGGCGCGGCCGGTGTATGTGGAGCGCGGCCTGTTGCCGGATTTCACCCGAGCGGAGCCGGAATAGTGCACCAACGTAAGGTCTGACGGATTCAGATCTCCGGGGAGCATACAGGGGGAGACTCCCGGCCCCAGGCGTCGATGGCCCGCACGCGGTAGGCCGCGCCGTCGGGCAGCGGGGCGCGGATGTGGACCAGGCTGCCATCGAGCAGGGGAGGGTGTTTGATTTCCCGCCATTCGTCCGACCCATTCTCCCGCCACTCCACCCGGTGGTCCACCACCGCGCGGTTGTCCAGTGGTTTCCAGGTGAGCAGGATGTTCTCTTCCGGGTTGATGCCGGGATAGGGTTCGGCCCGAAGATCCGTGACGGGGCCGGGGGGATCAAAGGCCTCCTTCCGCAGCAACAGAGTGAAGTGAACCGCAGGGAGCGGGAGATCGGTTTCGTCTTCGCATTCGCCATCGGCCCCCACCTCGAGTTCGCGTGAAGAGGCGCAGGGAGTCAGTTCCTGAACCGACCGCATGGCGGCGAGGTGGTCGGTATCCGGTTCATGCAGGCCGATCACGTAATAGGGATGCCCATCCTCCCAGGCTCGGTAGGGATTGCCGTGGGTCTCGTCGATGCGGTAGTCCAGGCGGGTGTAGGTTCCGGGGGACAGACCGCGCCAGACCTGGCGGACCCGCAGGGGGCCGTCGCCGATCCGGGGACGGTTGTCCACCCGCACGGTCATGACCGCCAGGCCCTCTTCGCCCAGAGAGGTGCAGAGGGTATGGGCGTTGGGGTCGCCTTCGATGTCCGACGGGTATCGGGTTTCGCCCAACAGGCTCATGCCGGTCATCAGCGCCAGCGCGGGTTTTTTGATCAGTTCGAACTGTTCGTGTTCCTTGTTCTTGCGCGAAAACCGGACGAGCTGGGTGCGTTGTCCCCAGCCGCCCAGGAATCCATTGTCGTTGCCGAACAGCATGAAGGAGGACCCGTCGCCGTCCACCAGGGACCGCAGGTGAACCAGATACCCTTTGGCCATGATGGCGGCGTAGTGGGGCTGCCCCCGCCAGGAGTGGGTGTCCTTCCAGCCGACCTGGGGGTCGCATTCGTTGTTCATGAGGGGAATGGAAAGCAGTCGGGGATGGTGTTCGCGCATGTACGCCAGCAGCGAGCGGGTGCGTTCCACCATGCTTTCGGGGGAGAGAGGTAAATCCTCGGGAACACACCAGGCGCCTTTCTCGTGCACGGAGAGGAAATCCATGCGGACGTCCCGCCTGCCGGTGTAGCGGTTGGTGCCGGTATCCACATGGGCCAGTAGCTGTTTGATACGGTCTGAAAGCGTGTAGGCGGTTCCCGGACCTCCGAAGCGCAGGTTCGGGTTGGCCTCTTTCAGCCCTTCGGAGCATCCGTCGTAATAGATCAGGAAGGCCTCGTCGTCCTGTTTCCACCAGAAGAGGTCGGGCTCGTTCCAGGTCTCGAACCACCAGGACTCCACCTCCTCTTTCCCGTACCGTTCCATGACATGCAGCGCCAGATCCCGGACGAATCGTTTCCAGGCCTGTTTTTGATCGGGCTCCTTGAAATCGGTGAAGTATCCGGAGGGATTGCCCATGAGTTCGACAAAGGGAATGAGCCGGTTGTCCACCAGGGCGTCGAATCCCTCGTCCAGACGGCTCCAATCGTAAAGCGGATGTTCCCCGGCGGGGTTTTTCACCGTGACCAGTTCCAGCAGGAAATGGATGCGGACATAGGTCACCCCCCGCCGCGGCACCGCTCCGAGGTAGCGGAGGGTCTGTTTCATGTCCTCCTCAAGCAGCAGAGAGGCCGGGGTGAAACCGGTCCAGCGCCATTCAAGAGTGAGAGGACGGGGGGGGTGATCGCAATGGTGGAGGATGTTCATGGATGGGATGGGGGTGGTAAGAAAACGAAAGCTTGCAGGGTGGCGGGGTCAGGATTCAAGTTCATTCACGGAATAGCATGTTGATATCGCAGATTCAAATGTTGGTTTGTGCGCACGGTGGCTTCAGCCCCTGTGCGGAACATTCCATCTTTGGATCAAGACACCGCCCCACTCCCTTGCTGGTGGCGGCGAAAACGCCGCCACCAGAAATGGGGGTGGTCGGAGAGGCGTCGCCTGTAAGGAAGGGGTGCGCACAGCGGCTGAAGCCACCGTGCGCCCTTGAGCGGAAGGAGTGGGCACAGTGGCTGAAGCCACCGTGGGCCCTTGAAAGGAAGGAGTGCGCACAGCGGCTGAAGCACCCGTGCGCCCGGCACAGGCAACCTTCCGATCCGATTGGACTGCATTTGTATCTGCGAAATGACACGTTGGACCGGGTTCCGGGGGTCAGGGTTCCGGGTCCGGCTGGATCACGCGATCCTCCGGGCCGAAGAAGAGGAACGGATTTTCGCCGAAGACCATGCGGTAGGATCCGCGGAAACGCGCGGGCTCCTGGTCGCCGGATGCCGGCGTTTCGGCGGCGGAGAGATAGTAGGTGCGCCATTGGGGGGTGGAGACGTTGTCCAGGAGGGTCGGAGACAGACGGATGCGCAACGAGCCCGCCGGGCCCCCGGGCGTCCAGTCGAGTTGAGACGGGTCCACCTCCATCACGTCGGTTTTCCGGTTATGATCATAGATGGCGATGCCCGTTCCCCAGCCGTTTTGATCACGTGGAAGATAAACCACCGGGTCGAGACGGGGGGTGCCGCCATGCAGTTGAATCCGGTAAACGGCTGGCTCCGAGGTGGCGGGCCGGGTTTCGAGCACGCCGCCGACCCGGGGATCGAGAGGGCCGACATTCTGATTGGGAACCTGCAGGTGGTCCACTCCGTCCACGGTCCGCCGGGTGATTTCTCCGTTCAGCACCTGGTTGCGGACGGTTCCCTCGATTTCAAAGCGGTAGAGGCCGGGCACGCCATAGCCGGTGATGGTGCCGCCGCTGAAATGGCCTTCGATCCATCCGGTGAAACGGTCGCCGTTGATCTCGAAGCGGGCGTCGGTATCCTTCACCCTCCACTTGCCAGGAAAGCGCTGGCTGAATACCCGCAAATCCTCCACCCTGCCGTCCTTCCAGGTGAAGGTGGCATCCACGTACTGGGCCGGATTCAGGGGGGAAAAGAGGGTTTGCCCGAAGTGCAGGGAAATGCGCAGGGGCATGTCCCCGGTTCGCGGGACCTGACGCGTGGTGGTGGTGTGGTTGGCGAGTCCGTAGCCGGAGACCTTTCCTTTGTCCGGATCGGGGTCGCGCACCAGCATGGCCCCGCTCCATGCGGGCAGAATGCGGAGAGTGTGGCCCTCACGGACGGTTTCGTCCCGGGTGGCGCCGGGCCGTCCGTTGAGATGGAACACGGCGTCGCCGGCCAGTTCAATTTCCACCGTTTCGGTGCGGAGGTCTTCGATCCGGCCGGTGGGGGTGCGGGTCACGTGCAGCTCGACCCGGTCGCCGTCGACGCGGATGACGCGTCCCTCCACATGCCCGTCGTCGGCTGGATGCAGAATCACGTGGGACGCTTTGCGGTGGCTGTGGATGGGGTCGGGAACAAACAGAGCGCGTTCCCCGGGCCGGAGGGCGGCGGCGCTGCTGATGAAATTGCCGTTGATCACTGTGTAAGCGGTGAAGAGCGAGGTGGTGATGCTGCCGCCGGGCTGGCTGGTGTGAATGGGAAAGGTTCCGCCCCCGTCCCGGAACGACTCTCCGGTGAAAAAGAGATGGTCATGATAATACCCCGCGAACCACCCCTCGTTGACCCAGGTGGCGTCCTCCATCCGGTCCCAGGCCCGATGACGTTTTGCCACCGTGTCCAGATGGGCCTCCGGGGTGATGCCAAGTACGGTTTGTTTCCGCGCGCCGTGGGCGCGGAGGTGGCGGCCGGGCCGCAGGGCCTCCGCGGGGGAGACGTCGGCGCCTTCGTAGCGCAGGATGCCGTCGGCGGGAAGGGTGTAGGTTTGCGTGGTGGTGAACCGTTGCTTCTTGTCGGTCATGTGCCGCACGGTCACGGTGCGGGTTTCCGGATCGGCCTGTTCAATAAAGCCCTCGGCCGCGAAGGCCGGAGTCGAGTACAGACCATACAGAATGGGCTGGTGCCGGTTGTTGCGCAGGTGCAGGCGCCGGCCGGGCCGGACCGCGGCCAGAAAGGTTTCCCGGTCGGTAAACCAGCCGTCGACCATAAACATGCGCGCGTCGCGGGGCTGGTACATTTCCGGATTGCCCACGGGCGGGCGCGGCGAGATGTAGGAGATCTGGGTGGAGATCACGGTGGCTTCCGCGCCCCGGCCCGATGTCACCACGCCAATGTAGTGCTGGGTGCTGGCCCAGGCCATCAGGGGGAAAAGAGCGGTAAAGCTAAGAAAACTTGAGAGACGGAAGGGAGAATGAGACATAAGAATGTTGTTTCGTACGATAGTGTTGTGAGATAATGACTGTAACGTTAAACTCCAACGGCCGCCAAGAAGTTTTACGATTTTACATTAAACTCTAAGAGCTCATACCCGACTCCGGTTGTTCGATGCCGTCTTACCATCTGCACGAAACGAATCAGACTGGAGAACAGGATCCCGCTTATGATGCACCCTATGTTAAACTGCTCCTCCTGGCATGGGGGACAACTACTTGCTTTTTCCGGTCTGGATGGAGAAACCGACTACGCACACGGATTGACGGCCCGGACGGCGTTTGACGGCCCGGCCATTCTTTTCACCCTTCCCGGCCGGGGGCGGGTTACGTTTCCTGAAGCGTTGGATCGGAATATCTGTATTGCGGGAGACTGGTTCACTTTGGGAGCAGGTCCAGTCGTTACCGGTGTTCTTCTGGATGCATGCCATCTGCTAATTCAGGGAGCCTGTGCTGTTTCAGAGATGACTCCGGCTCTTTCCGTGCTGAGAAAAGGGAACCGCACATTGGTGGGCAGCACCTCCTGTTTTGATCCCGGACTGATTACGGCCGATGCTGATCTTGCCCTGCAGGCCCGCCGTGGCTGGTTGGAATCTCTGCGGTTTCCGGAGAAGGTCCCGCCGCGCGCAGAGCGTACCCTGGTGAAGGCGTGGTCGATTCTGAAATCCCAGGTGTACAGTCCAGAGGGGCGGATCCGCCACCGCTGGACGACGCCGGACCGGTGGCCGCATCGTCAGATGTGGCTGTGGGATTCCGCCTTTCACGCCATAGGACTGCGGCACCTTGACCCAGCACTTGCCCGGGATGCCATACGGGCCGTATTCGATATGCAGTCACCCGATGGATTCGTTCCTCACCGCATGAATCCTTCAGATCACTCTTCCATCACGCAGCCCCCCATCCTGGCCCTGAGCGCGAAGCTCACGCAGGATGTGGAACCGGATGAGGCGTGGCTCCGGGATCTTTATCCCCGACTGCGTTCCTATCTGGAGTGGGATCTCCATCATCGCGACAGGGAGCATTGTGGACTGCTTTCCTGGCAGATTGACGGTGATCCTCTATGCCGCAGTGGTGAGAGCGGCATGGACAATTCTCCCCGGTTCGATGCCGCGACCCGTTTGGAGGCCGTGGATTTCAATTCGTATCTGTCTCAGGAATACCGCATAATGGCTGGATTTGCCCGGGAGTTGGGGTTGACGGGTGAGGCTGTCAGCTGGATGGCCCGGCATGAACAGCTCAATCAACGGATCTCGAGCCGTTTGTGGTCTGATGAAGCGGGGTTCTTTTTGGATCTGGATTCGGAGCGGGGTGCCCACTCGCCGATACTCGCCAGTTCCGGGTTTTTGCCCTTGATCTGCGGAGCGGCCACAAAGAAGCAAGCCTCCCGATTGGCGGAATGTCTAACGGATAGCACCAAATTCGGCACCGCATTTCCGGTGCCGAGTATCGCCGCGTTTGACGTGGATCATTACGCCAAGGATATGTGGAGAGGTCCGGTCTGGGTCAATATCAACTGGCTGATTGCCCGGGGGCTTGAGGACTATGGGTTTCTTAATCTGGCGGAAAATCTCCGGACCCGAACCCTGGAGGAGATTGAGAAGGGCTGTGAGGACTTCGGCACGCTGTTCGAATTTTACGACGACCGGGGCGAGTGCCCGCCCCCCCACCTCCTGCGCAAAGGGGAGTGTGCTCCGGAGTCGAGTCCATATCATCAGGTATTCCATGATTACGGCTGGACAGCCGCACTGTATGTGGACTTCGCCTACACTCGACACGGTTGAATGGGGAGTGCGATCCTGATCCAAGAGAATGACCTCAGGTTCCTCATGACAACTGGGGGGGGCTTAGGTTTAAGCTATGCTATTTGAGCATTTAAGGCCCCTTTATTCATTCCCTGCGAACGCAATCCGGTATGTCACACTCTAAAAACAAACTGCCCTTACTCAGCGCGATCGTCGTACTGGGCATTCTGGGCGGGTCTGTTTGGTGGTGGATGGGAGAAAGACCGCTGAATGTAGAGCCCTTCCAGCCCTCGGAGCGGATGGAAGTCGACACCACCCTGCAGCCCCCCACCGTGATTGCTGATCTTTATGACCCCGCTTCGGAATTCGGGAGCTACTGGTCGGCCCGCACCCTCATCAATAATGCACTTGGCGGCTGCAAAGAGCCCCGCGAAGGGGTGGCGCTGGGGAACGAAATCCGGATCGACTGGGATCAGGTGGAGCCCCGGGACGAGCGCGACAGCATTGATCTTCTCTTTCATCGGTCCGGAGTGTGCGTCCTCCCCGGATCCTTTCTGGATTCACTGCCGCGCACCTTCAACTCCATTTTTGCCCTGCCCGGCTGGGGATGGCAACTGCCCTATGCCGCCCTGTCCGCAGAGGTGCTCCACACCGACCTCGCGGTGGAGCTGGCTGCTGCCTGGACCCGGCTGGCCCCGCCGGATCAATATCCCGAAGCCTATGCCCGGTACGTCATTGTGCTGGGCAATGCCGGCCGCAAAGAGGCGGTGGATGCTGCAGCCCGATTCCGCTCCCGCACCGAGGATCCCCTCCGGAAAACCCCGCAGATCCTGCCAACGCAGTTTCCAGTGGAATGGAAGGCCCCCGCAGACAGTCCCTCCGGCCTCTGGCAACGACATCAGTGGCACCTGCTCATGAATGACCGCCAAAAATCCGGCGAAGCGCTGGTGGCACTGGAGAAACTTGCCGCAGAGGAAACGAATAAAGACCGGTTCCTTCGCTGGTTCCGGGAACATCAGGACACCGCACGCCAGCGTTGGGAGCGGCTCGACCGGAGTTCCCGTAGTCTCCTGGTGGAGGATCACCCGGACGCCCTGCCTGCCCTGGCCGAAATGCTCGGCTTTTACCGGCACCTC
>CAZVCO010000160.1:0-7385 GCA_964625795.1 uncultured Verrucomicrobiota bacterium
CAGGTTCCCGTCAGCGTGATATCATGCTGGCGCAGTTGAAATCCTTCCGGAAGATTCAGGTCTTTTTTCAGCAGACAGCCGTCCAGATCATAGACGCGGTCACAGACCGTGCAGTGAAAATGATGGTGATGGCCCAAGTCCGCTTTTTCGTAGCGGCTTATCTGACCCGGAAGCTCCACGGAGCGCAGGATGCCGGTCTCCACTAAATCGTTGAGTGCGCGGTAGACAGTGGCGATCCCCAGATTAGGCACCTTTTGCCGGGCCAAGTCGAACACCTCGTTAGGACTGAGAGGTCGGGATGCACGTTCAAACGCGGATTCAATCGCAGATCGTTGTTTGGTGACTCGTTGGGGCATGGGGGATGTCTGAGGTCGGGGGAAAGAGGTCAGAAGTCAGAGGTCAGAAGTCAGAGGTCAGAGGTCGGAAGGAAAGGTGTAGTTGAATTTTCTTAGGTTACTTTACGTAGCTTTCGGTCTGGATTCAAAACTATTCAGTCTTTCGCATCGGTTTCACGTTTTCCACTGAGATCCTGACCTCTGTCCTCTGTAGTCTGACCTCTTTTCTGTTCTTTAGCTTCCATCTTCTGCCGCACTTCCGGGTGGAGGACGTCATCCAGAGGATGTCCGGTGGTGGATTCGATGCCTTTCATGAGCTTCACCAGTGCCACCATCATGACCGCGGTGGAGGGCAGGGCGATGACCGGCCAGCTGAGCGCGGTCATGCGACCCACTTCTGCGTTGAAGGCTTCGGTGCCGGAGGGACTGTTGACGATCCAGGCGGCCAGCACGTAGTTGAGAATGGAACTCAGAAAAAAAGACCCCACCACCCAGCCGGTGCAGGATTTGATGGTGGATTCGAAGTCATCCCGGGTTCCCCGCTCATCCAGCGAGGCCTCGATCAGTTGAACGTCGAAAATCTCCGGGGAGAACAGAAGGCTTCGCAACAGAGGCTTCCGGGTGAAGGAGGAGGCCAGAATGGCCAGGGCGAACAACAGGGGGACGGCCGCCTCTTTGATGGCGATCAAACGGGTGGGGATGTTGTCGATCAGTCCCACCGCTCCGGTAATCAGCACGCTGACAAAACCGATAATGGAAAACATGTTCACCTTTCTGCGGGTGAAAAAATCGTACAGACCATAGACCAGAGGAAGACTCAGTGCGGTGACCAGCACCACCGGCGGCGCCCAGCGGAACCATTCCGCGCCTTTGGTGAGGATCAGAGAGGGGAGCACCACATTCAGGAGCAGGTTCACCCACAGGTTTTCGCGTTTGGGAGGTGTCGTCATTTGAAAGAGGTCAGAAGTCGGAAGTCAGAAGTTTCAAGGTAGAAAGAAAAATAATTTGCTTTAGGCATAGAAAGGAAGTTTTAGTCAATCTCTGCACTCTGCACTCTGAATTCTAATGATGAACCCGGTTCAGGATGTACATGAGCTGAGGAAGCAGCTGTTTTTTGCGGCTGACGATTCCGGGCAGATCGAAGAGGTTTTTCTCCAGGGAGGGGTATTCGATGGCGGCCGCGATTTTGGAGTTACCGGCGGTAAGGAGATAACTGGACTGGGAGGTGATGTCGGTGATCATCAGGCAGGCAAAATCGTCCTGGCTGGTGGAAATGTGCTGTTGCAGGGCATCGAGCAGGTCGTCCTTGCGCTCCCAGAACCGGTCCATTCCAAGTTCCTCTGCCTGGGAAACGGAAACCGTCCAGTCGTTTTCGGTGTAGGTTTTCCGGTCACTGCTCAGCACCTCCTCGGGAGAGGAAATGGTGAGGGTGGATCCTTCGGCAAAGAATTCCCGTGCGTAGTCATCCAGATCCACCGGGAGATAATGCCGGAGCCAGCCCAGAATGTCGTGGTCCACTTCCGTGGTGGTGGGGGACTGGAGAAACAAGGTGTCGGAGATGATGCCGGAGGCCATGCACAGCGCGATTCCCGGTTCGGGCATGACGGCCTGCTGACGGAACATCCGTGCAATCATGGTGCAGGTGGACCCCACCGTGTCGTTATGGAAACGGATGGGTTCCTTGGACACCAGGCCGCCGCCGATGCGGTGGTGATCAATCACCTCGAGGATCTGCGCCTCGGGGGCTCCCTGCACGGCCTGGGCGTATTCGTTGTGGTCGACCAGGATCAGGCGGGCGGGCTGGGGGTCGATCATATCCGATTTCGCAAAAACTCCTGCCAGTTTATCGTCATCATCCAGCACCGGAAACAGATCCTGGCTGACGTCCTGCACCTGATGACGGATCACGTGAAGGGGGTCGTGGGTGTGAAACGACACGAACTCCCGGGTCATGGCCTGCTCCACCGGTTTCGCGGTCCGGGCCAGCAGCGCCGTCATGGCGGTATCCAGAGGACTGCACAGCACCGCGATCTCTTTCTGCTTCGCCTTCTCCAGCAGTTCATCTTTCATGGTGAAACCACCGGTGATAATTACCGCCCGCACTCCGGATTCGATGGCTTCCCGCTGGATGGTGGGGCGGTCGCCGACCAATACCACCAGACGGTTGGTCGGGTAGTTCTTCACCCGGTCTCTGTAGCCCTCCTTGCTCATGGCGCCGATGAACATGACGAGCTGTTCCTTGTTTTTGGTGTTCACCTCATGCTGGAAGGTGCCGCCGAGCACCGAGCGGACCTGAGCGAGAGAGGCGTCCAGAATACGCTGCTCCCCCAGATCCTGCTCGTCCGGAATCAGCATGTGCATCAGCTGAAGCAGGCTCAGCATTCCCGTTACTCTGCGGTCGTGATCCAGCACCGGAATCGCTTTGAGCCGATGTTGCTGCATGCGTCTGTAGACCTCCATAAAGGATTCATCCGCCCGCGCGGCCAGCACCTGGGTTTTACAGATGTCCATGGTGTTGGGGCGCACATCCATAAGCAGGCGGGGATGTGCCAGCCCGGCCACTTTGAGGGCAAATTTGGTGCGCAGATTGGCGGTGCCACAGGCTGCGGGTATGGCTTCCGGATGACGGGTTTTTTTCAGAAGATCCGCATAGGCGATGGCGGCGCAAATGGAATCGGTGTCGGGATTCCGGTGTCCGACAACAAAAAGAGGGCGTGGGGGTTCAATCATGATGTAGGTTCTCTATCCGTCTTTCGCGAGGATGACAACACTGGAGAGTCATTCGGCGCTTGCCCGGGTGCATGACCAAAATCTTCTTTAGATACAAAATGAATCGCGGTGCATTGTCTTAAAGACGGAGGCTTGCCCGCCGTAGGCGGGATGGCCTTTCCCCTGGCCGTGGCTCGCGCCACGCACGGGCAAGCGCCGAACTACACCTCTCCTTGGAGAAACTTCTGAATATCGCGAATTTCCTCTGAGGTGATTACGGTCGGGTTCTCGAACCAGTCACGCCAGGCCGGAAGAATATTTTCGGGATGTTTCACCTCGGCTTCAGCCTTTCTCAGAGCCTGCCGGGTGCTTTCCATGATGTTCTCGGTGGAGAGAAACAGCTGATCATCGGGGATCCACTTGCCGGCTTTGGCGTCATGGATGGTCTTGGCGGTTTTTTCGTCAATTCCGGAAAGGAGAAGCTTTCCCCCGGATTGTTGAAAGCCTTCGGCAAAATCAAAAATGGCATTCCAGCAGGAGAAATCGATGCTGAACACCCGGCGGGTGCGCATCACGATGATTTCCGGATTCTGGGTCTGTACGATTTCATTGAGCTGTTCCAGAAGTTCGTGGGCGACGCCATAGCCCAGGTCACCGTGGGTGGTCAGAACCACAATCGAACTGGGTTCGTGCAGAGAGCCGGGTGTGTAAGGCCGTTCGTCCAGGGTGCCGTCCGGGGCGGGGAGAAGTTCATCCAGATGCAGTTGACGGCTCTTTTGCAGGTGCATCATGGCCGCGATCACCATTCCGGTAAAAATCCCGTATTCGATTCTCCAGAAAATGGTCACACTGAAGGTGGCCAGCATGACCACGGTGTCCAGAGTGGAGGTCCGCCACAGACGTTTGATGCGGACGGGATCGATGAGTTTAAGCCCGATGTAGAGGAGAAGGCCGGCCAGGGAGGCGAGGGGAATGAGATTGATCATCCCCGGAAGGACAAGGAGGAAAACTCCTGTGGCGATGCCGAAGATCACATTGGCCACCAGGGTCTTGGAGCCGCTTTGTTCCATCAGGAAGGATCGTCCGAAACTGCCGGAGCCTGGTATTCCCTGAAAAAAGGAACTGACGATCATTCCGAGTCCCTGTCCGAAAAACTCCTGGTTGAAATTGAGGTGCATGCGGTGCCTCACGGCCAGGGTCTGCCCGATGGACACGGCCTCAATCAACCCCACCAGCGCCACTGCGAAAGCGGCCGGAGCCAGTTCGCCCACCTTTGCTGTCCATCCCGCAAAAAAGGGGGAAACGGGGGCGGGAAGTCCGGAAGGCACCGGGGAAATGTCCTGTACCAGCATGACGTGGTTGCCGGGGATAATCTGTGCATAGATCAGACCCACTACGATGGCCAGCAGGGCGACGGGAAGGCGTTTGGCGTATTTTGAAAATCCCACCATCACCGCGATACTCATCAGGCTCACCACCACGGTGTGAGGATCCGCTTCGCCGATCCGGGTCAGTTTGTCGAAGGTGGAGGCCGGAAACCAGCGGGTGGGCGCGTTTTCGATTCCCAGAAGATGATGCAGCCGGCCCAGTGCGATCATGCTTCCGATGGCCATGGTGAACCCCAGAAAAGCGGATTCCGGTACAAAATGGATCAGCGAGCCCATTTTCAGAAGTCCCATGGTCAGCCGCAAGATCCCCACCATCAGGGTGAACAGAAACACCACCTGCATATAGTTGTCGGACGCCTGATACGACAGCAGAGCTGCTGCCGTGAGCATGGATGCGGAATTGGTGGGGCCGGTATTGACGTAGATGGCACTGCCCCAGAGTGCCGCCACAATGGAGGCCACCATGGCCGAGTAGAGACCGTGAATGGGGTTGACCTCGGCCAGAATTCCGAAGGCAATGGCCTGCGGAATGGCAAAGACAGCCACTGTGAGTCCGGCCAGCATGTCTCCCCGCAGGTCGCTTTTCTTATAGGAGGCGAAAACCTTTAGAAAAGGAGCGGGATGGATGCGGTCGGAGTAGTGCTGGATCATGGCATCAGTTTATGTCGATGATCGAGGGATCGTAGTCCTCCGGTGCCTCGTACCCCAGCAACATAAAGAGACTGGCGGCCAGGGAGCTGATGCCCAGGCCGGTGTGGCCGGCAATACGGATGCCATGTTTCCCGTCCGGGTCGTAGAAATAGACCGGCACCGGATTGAGGGTGTGTGAGGTCTTGGATGCCGGTTGACCGTCTTTGCCTATTTTGATGCTGCCGTCTTTATTATGATCATACATTTCGTCGGCGTTTCCGTGATCGGCCGTAATGACCAGAACCGCTCCGCATTTTTTCGCCTCTTTCATCAGGCGGCCAATACTGAGATCGGTGGCCTCCACCGAGATTTTTACTGCCTGCAGATCTCCGGTATGCCCGACCATATCGCCGTTTGGATAATTGATACGGATCACATCGTGTTTGCGATTCCTCATGGAATCGAGCACCACATCGGTGATTTCCGCCGCTTTCATCCAGGGACGCTGGTCAAAGCTGACGTTGTCGCTGGGAATCTCCACGTAGGTTTCGAGTTCTTCATTGAACTGGCCGGAACGGTTGCCGTTGAAAAAGTAGGTCACATGGCCGTATTTCTGGGTTTCACTGACCGCGAGCTGGGTCAGCCCCGCGCTGGCCAGATATTCGCCCATGGGGTGATCGATTTTCGGAGGCGTCACCAGATAATTCCGGGGAATGCCCAGCTCGGCATCATACTGCATCATACCGGCGAACAGCACATCCGGCACCTCGCCGCGGTCGAACTTGTCGAAGTCCGGACCTCCGTCAAACGCCTTGGAGATCTCCATGGCCCGGTCCCCCCGGAAGTTGAACAGGATCACCGCATCGCCGTCTTCAATTTTCCCAATGGGCTCGCCATTCTCCGCCACCACAAATTCTTTCAGGTCCTGATCGATCACTCCCGGATCATCCTCCCGGAGGGATTCAATGGCCTCGAGTGCGGAGGAGAACTGTCGGCCTTTGCCGTGCACGTGACAGTCCCAGCCCCGTTTCACCATAGGCCAGTCGGCCTCGTACCGGTCCATGGTGATGTACAACCGTCCTCCGCCGGAGGCGATGCGGTAATCCTTTCCATTCTGGTTGATGCCGGACATGACCTCCTCAATCCGTTCCACATAACGGTCCGCAGAGCGGGGATCCACATCACGTCCGTCCAGCAGCGCATGGATCCGGGCCGTGGGAACCCCGGCCTTATCGGCTTCGACCAGCATGGCCTCCAAGTGGCGGATGTGAGTGTGAACATTTCCGTCAGAAAGCAGTCCCATGAAATGGAGTTTTCCGCCGTTTTCTTTCACCCGGCTGACACAGGCCTTCCAGGTTTCCCCTTCATACAGCCCGCCACCCAGCACAGAGTTCTCCACCAGCTTGGCGCCCTGATCAAACACCCGTCCGGCTCCGATCGCATTGTGGCCCACTTCGCTGTTGCCCATGTCGCCGTCGCTGGGCATGCCCACGGCGCGGCCATGGGCTTTCAACTGACTGTTCGGGGCATGTTCTTTCAGCCAGTCCAGATGAGGGGTGTGCGCTGCCGCCACCATATCGGAGGCATCGCCCGGGCCGATCCCGACTCCGTCCATGATAGCCAGGATCACAGGGCCGCGTGGTTTCACTGCATTGGGGCGTTCCTTGAGGGTCACAGACATGAAAATCTCCAGAGGGGGTTCAAAGGGGCTTCCTTCAACCACATTGTCCATCCCCCCGCAAGCGGGAAGAGCTAGAAATGGTTTTCGGAGCGTTTCTTCACCGCTGGGCATGACCAAGCGGGGATTTGTCAACAGTGCACAGGCACATCGCTGAATGTACATGGAGAGGTTCTAACTTCTACAGAGAGGAAACCACATATCCCGAAGATCGGAAGTCTGCGTGTTTCTTATTCCGACTTTCGGAAGTGTCCCTTTAGATCAGTAAAGTTTATTCAGGAGAAGTCTTGACCTTGGGTGTACTATGATTACTAATACACCTAATGTTTGCCTTCGCTCTGGAGCCTCAACCTGGAATTCCCGTTTCTGAACAGCTGGTCTATGCGGTGAAAAAAGCCGTTGCTCAGAGTAGATTGTTGCCTGGAGATGCATTTCCTTCCGTTCGGGAACTGAGTCGTGAATTTCGTATAAATCCCAACACGGCCCAGAAAGCGGTTTCGCAATTAACTCAGGCAGGGATTTTGGAAATTCAGCCTGGGATTGGAGCAAAGGTATGTTCTCCTCAACCGCTTACTGTTCAGGAGGCTGAAATTCTCTTTAAGGGCCCGTTGGAGAAAGTGGCGGTTGAAGCAAAGCGCATGGGGT
>CAZVCO010000161.1:0-3118 GCA_964625795.1 uncultured Verrucomicrobiota bacterium
GAACGAGATCGGCAGGTTGTTCGTGCCGTCGCTCAGGTTCGCGGGAAGCGTGAACGTGAGCTGGATCTCGGCCCCGAGGGCACCGGCAATGTCCCACTTGCCGGAAGTCGCGGCATCGTAGGCGATCGACTTGTTCACGCCCGGGAACACGTCCCCGAAGTCGAGGGCGCGAAGGTCGGTCTGGCGATCAACCAGGGGCTCTTCGGCCACGGCTCGTGCACGATCCTCCTACGCTGACTACGAGCGCTCGCGTCCGCCACGGCCGGCGCCAGCGCTGAAGGCTTCGGCAAGGCTAGGGCCGGATATCGACCGACTATGACTTGACCGACTATGTCTTGACCGCCACCAGCCGCCCTTGAAACGGACCGCCAGCACCCCCGCCTCCCTGTCTCCCGCCCCGATGGAAAGGCCCCGGACGGCGGCCTGCAGCATGTCCCGCGCCTGCACCCATCTTCCCCGCCGCATCGCCCGGCGGGCCGACCGCATCTCGGTGTCGCCGCGGTTGGAGGTCAGCCAGTCGATCTGATATTCCCGGCTTACCTCCCGTGCCTTCAGCAACAACTCCCGGTAGCGGTATTCCCGCAGCTCATCCCGGATGAGGAGAAACCCGCTGCTCCCGAGGAGCATCAGGGTAATCCCGCCGATTACCCCGGTGCGGTGACGCCGAAGCCAGAGATGGGTGCGGGACCAGGGGGAGATCCATCTTCCCTGCACCGGTTTGCCGTCCAGCACCGCCTGCAGATCGGCCGCAAACGCCCTGGCCGTACTGTACCGCTCCTCCGGGTCTTTGCGCAGGGCTTTCAGCAGGACAAAGTTCAGGTCTTTGGAAATCGACCGGTCCACCTGCCGGGGCGGAATCGGGGGCTGATGTTTGACCGCATCCAGGATGGACGTGGTGGAGTCCGTCTCCTCCAGATGATAGGGGAGCTGACCGGTGAAGCCCTCATACAGCACCACGCCCAGCGAATAGACGTCCGATGCCGGGGTGGCCGCTTCGCTGCGGGCCTGTTCCGGTGCCATGTACATGGGTGTCCCGGTAAGGGCGCCACTGGAGGTCAGACTCGGCCAGTCGGTGAGTTCGGCCACCCCGAAATCCATCAGCAAAGGTTCGTTGCGTTCGTTGAGCAGAATATTGGTGGGTTTGATGTCCCGGTGAATAATCTGATGATCGTGGGCGTACTGAATAGCCTCGGCGATTTTCAGGCCAATCTTCAGGATCTCCTCTGTGGGCGGTTTCTGATGCAGGTAACTGTTCAGGCCACGGCTGTCCTTTATTTTCTCCATGGCAATGTAATGAAAATGATCCTCATGGCCGGAGGCGTAGACCGTGAGGATGTACGGATGACGCCGGAGAATTTTAGTGGCCTCCGCCTCCCGGCGGAACCGCTCCAGCATGGTGTAGGACATAGATCCGCCCGACTGAAACACTTTGAGGGCGACTTCATGTCCGGTGGAGTCGACCGCATCATAGACGTCCGCCATCGCCCCATGCCCCAGCCGGCCCACCACCCGGTAGCCTCCCAGATTCAGGCCGTCGGGGAGTTCGCTCATGGAGCCGGATCCGGAAGAACCGGGCGCACGGTTGCGGAAAGAATCCGAATGGTTTTAAGCGGCGGTGTCCCATTGGCACCGGGATCGGGGTTGCCGGCCGCCTCCAGCTTTTTCAGAACGTCCAGGCCGTCGTTGACGTACCCGAACACCGAATACTGCCGGTCAAGGAAGGGGGTGGGTTTGAAGGTGATGAAAAACTGTGAGCCGGCACTGTCCGGATGGCGGGAGCGGGCCATACTCAGCGTCCCCGGCCGGTCGTGGGTGACCTTCGGGCTGACCTCCAGGGAGACGTTATACCCCGGTCCCCCCCGGCCCGTTCCCTCCGGACAGCCCCCCTGCGCCATAAAACCGGGAATGATACGGTGAAAGACCAGCCCGTCGTAAAACCCCAGCAGGGACAGATAGGCAATATTCCGCACGTGATCAGGCGCTACCTGATGATTCAGCGTGGCGGTGAGAGTGCCCTCGGAGGTTTCCAACACCCACTCCAGCTCTTCGGATTCCGCAAACTCCACTTTGGGAAATTTCGGCAGGTCTGTACGCCAGTCCGGAACTGAAGTGTTAATCGTTCCTTTTTGTTCCGCTTCCTGAATAAACGTGCGGAGATCCTCCAGTATGTCTGCCTGCAGAACAATGGCGGGGAGGAGAAACAAGAGAAAACCTAAGGTACGCTTCATGGGATCTATCATGAGAAGCGAGGGGGAACTTGTCAATCTTGCGCAGAGGACAGCCGGATCAACTCCAGAAGCTCCTCGCCATGCCGTTCCAGTTTGGCGGGACCGATGCCGGAAATATGCTCCAGTTCGGCCGGACTGCCCGGCCGGGTGGCGGCCAGTGCCTTCAGAGTCTTGTTGTGGAGTACCTGATACGGTTTCCGCCGCATTTTCTTTGCGGTGCGGGTTCGCCACTGCTGCAGCGAATCCAGCAGTCGGTCGTCCAGTTCAGTTGCAGGCTCCGGCTCCCGGCCGGGAGGACGGAGAAGGATATCAGGCTGTATTTCCCGTTTCAGCGCGCTGCGTCCTCGGTCCGTGAGCGACAGGGTGGGGTAGTCCAGTCCGTCCGTTTGAATGCATCCATCTCCCAGCAGGGCGTCCAGGGCCGACATGAGGGCCGCAAGGGTCCAGTCCGAAAGAAGTCCATAGCAGCGATGATCCGCCAGTCCGGCCTCCCGGATTCCTTTGGTGTTCGATCCTTTGAGCAGTTCGGCAATACGCGCCCGGCCAAACTGACCGTTCAGCCGTCCCACGGCGCTGAGGATTTTCTGCAGGGTGATCCACTCTTCCTCGGAAAACGAACGGGTGATGACCGGAGTCTCCGGAGAACAGACATCGCACTGGGTGCAGGAGAACTTCTCCCCGTCCGGGTCGCCGAAATACTTCAGAATCTGCAGGTGGCGGCAGGAACGGTCGTTGGCAAAGGTCAGGATGGCATCCAGCTTGGAGCGGTCGCGCTGTGCTTTGTTCTCCGCCCGTTCGATCTCACGGGCCAGGGAGGCGGCATCCACCTGTTCATTGGCCAGAACCGCGGTGTTCCGGGAGCCCGTCTCGTCCTCCCGCTGGATACATCC
>CAZVCO010000161.1:3128-6629 GCA_964625795.1 uncultured Verrucomicrobiota bacterium
GAGGTGGTGCGGATCGGCGCCGATACGGTGTCGGACAGCGAGGGGCGGGAGTTTTTCCAGGTGGCGGTGCGGACCGCCATGGGATTGTTGGTGGAGTCCAGCCGGGATTTCCATTCCTCTGCGGGCAGGGCGAGAGGACGTTTGCTGCAGGTGCGCCGGTAAAGCTCCAGCAGTTCCAGAATGGTGGCGCGGGACGGGTTGGAGCCCTCCAGAAAAAATTCCTGGGTCCGCACATCCGCGTAATTATAGAGAAGCTCGCACCGGGCCGGCTTTCCATCCCGCCCGGCCCGGCCGATTTCCTGATAATAGGCCTCCATGCTTCCGGGAATATCCCAGTGGAGCACGAAGCGGACATCGGCCCGGTCGACCCCCATCCCGAAGGCATTGGTGGCCACCACCACGGGATCGGTGCCCTGCAGAAACCGGGTCTGGATCCGGGAGCGTTCGGCGTCCGGAAGGCCGCCGTGATATCCCGGAACGTCGAGGCCCCCCGCTTTGAATTTTTTCACCACCCGCTCCACCTGTTTCCGGGTGGAGCAGTAGATGATCCCGGTGCCCAGTTCATCCACCGCGGCCGTTACCCGGTCGAATTTGGCATCATGGGTGGGGCAGCGGGTGACGGAGATGTGCAGGTTGGGCCGGGCAAAGCCATGCACGAACACCTCCGGGGCGGATCTTCCGTGCTGCCCCAGACCGAGATGAGTGACAATATCCTCCCGCACTTTGCCGGTGGCAGTGGCAGTGAGGGCCATGACCCGGGCATTGGGAAGGCGTCGGCTGAGCGTTCCCAACTGAAGATAATCCGGACGGAAGTCATGCCCCCACTGAGAAACACAGTGGGCCTCGTCCACCGCAAGCATGGACACCTCCACGGTGTCGAGCAGCCGGGTGAAGCGGGAGTCCCGCATCCGCTCGGGGGCCACATAGACCAGTTTCACGTTCCCGTGGGCAATATCCTGAATCCGCTCCTCCATCTCCCGGTGATGGAGGGTGGAGTTGAGATAAGTTACCGGCAGGTTCCGCCGGGTGAGCCCGTCCACCTGATCCTTCATGAGCGAAATCAGCGGTGACACCACCAGAGTCACACCGGGAAATTCCAGCGCGGGCAGCTGGAAGCAGAGCGACTTTCCCGAACCGGTCGGCATGACCACCACCACGTCCCGTCCGTCCATTACCGCGTCCACTGCTTCCTTCTGACCTTCCCGGAATTCGGGAAAACCAAAGTGTTTCTGAAGCGATGCGAGACTCATTCCGTTTGTCCTATCAGGAGCCCTGGTTTCTGGCAACCTTTGCATGAGTTGGGAACTTCTGAAACTTCGCACGTCGGGACGACGTGCGCCACGCGTGGCTCACGATGTCCCCCTGGCCGTCGCGGGCGACAGCTCGGGCAGGCGGCGTGAGTACAACGCCACAAAAAAGCCCCACTCCTAAGAGCAGGGCTTTTCGCTTAAGACGTAGGCGTCTCAGCCACCGATCTGAAAGCGGACAAAGCGCCGCAGGGTGATGGTGTCACCCAGATCTTTTCCGGCTGCGGCCAGCAGGTCGGCCACCGACTGATCGGGATCTTTGACGAATCCCTGCTCCAGCAGCACCACCTGGGAGTAAAATTTCTCCAGTTTGCCGCCGATGATTTTGTCGATGATGTGTTCCGGTTTGCCTTCGACCTGTTTGGCGAAGAGGGCTTTTTCCGCCTCCACCAGCTCAGCATCCAGATCCTCACGGTTCAGGGCCTGGGGATTGGCTGCCGCCACGTGGAGGGCGACCTCCTTGCCGAGTTCGACCAGTGCATCGGATGCGGTATTCGCATCGTTTTCGCAGCCGACTTCGACCATGACCCCGACTTTGCCGCCGAGATGGATGTAACGGCCGATGGCGCCGGGTCCCTGCAGTTCGAAACGGGTGTTCCGGGCCAGAATGAGGTTCTCACCGATTTCGCTGATTTTCACCGCGACATTTTCCTTCTCGGCGTCGGCCAGTTCATTGTCACCGACCAGCAGCCCTTTGGCGGCCAGTTCGGCCACAAAGGCCTGGAAGTTGTCGTTTTTCGCCACGAAGTCGGTTTCGCAGTTTACTTCGACCATCGCGCCGGTGCGTCCGTCCTCGCTGATGGCGATATCGACCTGGCCTTCGTTGGCGGCCCGGTCGGCTTTCTTGGCAGCCACGGCCATGCCGCGTTCACGCAGGAGTTTCACGGCCGCGTCGAGGTCTCCCCCGGATTCCTGCAGGGCTTTTTTACACTCCATCATGCCGACATTGGTGATGTCGCGGAGTTCCTTAACTTGTTTTGCAGTAATTTGTGTCATGGGATGTCTTCCTGAAAGGGTTAGGCTTCCGTTTTGGTTTCTTCCTCAGCAGCGGCCTCTTCGGCCGGAGAGTCTTCTTCTGCCGGAGTTTCGGCCACTTTTTTAGCGTCGGCGGGGGCTTCCGTAATGGCGGCCTCCTCAGCCGGGGCCTCGGCGGCCTGTTCGGCTTCCGGGGTTTTCTCCACCGGCGGAGTGGCTGTCTCTTTTTCCAGTTTGGCGGCGGCGGCTTTAATCACTTCGTCCCGCTTCTGTTTCTCGGCCTCTTCCCGGGCATGGCGCTCGGCTTCGGCCTTCTTGCGTTTTTCCGCCTCTTCGGCTTCCCGTGCAGCCCGTTTGCGGGCTTCTTCCGCCGCGACCCGGGCATGCTCGTTGGAGGCATGCTGAATGGTTTCGCCCAGCAGTTCGAGGATACAACCGATTGAGCGGATGCTGTCATCGTTACTGGGGATGGGATAATCAATGATACGGGGATCGGCGTTGGTGTCGACCAGGGCCACAATCGGAATTCCCAGACGGCGGGCTTCCTGTACCGCGATGGATTCACGCACCACGTCCACGATCACCAGGGCGGCGGGGAGTTTGTCCATGTCGGCCATGCCCCTGAGGTTGCGGTTGAGCTTCATGAGCTCCCGGCGCATGCGGGAGGCCTCTTTTTTCGAACCGGCCAGCGCGTCCATTTCATCTTTGTCTTCAATGGCCTGCAGTTCTTTCATGCGGGCCACAGATCCCTGAATGGTCTGGTTGTTGGTGAGCATCCCGCCCAGCCAGCGGTGAATGACGTAGGGCTGATTCAGTTTTTCCGCGGTTTCTTTGACGATGTCCTGCGCCTGTTTTTTGGTGCCGACAAACAGTACCTGGCGGCCGCGTACCACGGTGTCATAGATAAATTGCTGGGCAATGCGCAACGAGACGAGGGATTTCCCCAGGTCAATGATGTAGATCCCTTTGCGTTCGCCGAAGATATACTTCGACATGTAGGGATTCCAGCGCTTAGTCTGGTGTCCGAAATGAACACCGGCGTCGAGTAATTCCTGCAGTCCAACGGACGGCAGCTGTGCTGTCGTTTCCATACGATCTCCTGATTGGTTTTGAGTAACAATCCGCTTTTTCCGACCCGGAGGGAATCGGTCGCTTCCATTCCGCAGTGGCGGAACTGGGTTGGTTCATATGAAGAGAAACACCAATGACAAGGAAGAAC
>CAZVCO010000161.1:6639-7274 GCA_964625795.1 uncultured Verrucomicrobiota bacterium
AGATCTCCTGATTGGTTGATTCAACAATCCGCTTTTGTGGACCCGGAGACGGGTCACGTCGCTTCCATTCCGCAATGGCGAAACTGGGGTGGTTGTTACGGGGATAATTGAAAATGACAAGCGGGAAGCGGAGAAAAGTCCGCTTGTGACCTACCGGAAGTGGGATAGAGTTCCACGTAATCGTTATGAAACTACTTCTTTTCCTCCTTTGTCTGACCGCCGGGTGTCTCTATGCGGATGCGCCTTTGATCCTGATGCGTCATGCCCTGGCACCGGGGATGGGGGATCCGGCGGAATTTGAACTGGGGGACTGTTCCACCCAGCGGAATCTGTCGGCTGAGGGACGTCAGCAGGCCCGCAATGCCGGAATCCTACTGAAACGGCAGGGGATTGAGGCCGCCGTGGTGTACTCCAGTGCCTGGTGCCGGTGTGTGGACACGGCTGAACTTCTGGATCTTGGCGAGGTGAAAGTGTTCCCGGCACTGAACTCGTTTTTCCGCGCCCGGGAAAACGAGGAAAAACAAATGCGAGAGCTCCGGGCCTGGCTAAAGAAATGGGACGGGCGCACGCCGGTGGTGATGGTGACGCATCAGGTGGTCATGACTTCTCTGACCGGCGAATTTCCCGCTTCCGGT
>CAZVCO010000162.1:0-598 GCA_964625795.1 uncultured Verrucomicrobiota bacterium
GTCCGTGCCAACGAGTTGGGGATGCGGCCGATGCAGGAACGGGCGTATCAGAAGCGGGGCGAGCAGTATCTGCTGATCAAATCCCCGCCCGCATCGGGGAAGAGCCGGGCGCTGATGTTCATTGCCCTGGACAAGCTGGCGAACCAGGGACTGAAGCAGGCGCTGATTGTGGTGCCGGAGAAAAGCATCGGCGCGAGTTTTCAGGATGAGCCGCTGTCGGAATTTGGGTTCTGGGCCGACTGGAAGGTGGCTCCGCGTTGGAATTTGTGCAACGCCCCGGGGGAGGACGGGGGCAAAGTGGCCTCGGTGAAGGCGTTTCTGGACTCTGCGGATCCCGTGCTGGTCTGCACCCACGCGACCTTCCGTTTCGCGGTGGATCAATACGGGGTGGAGGCGTTTGACCATCGGCTGATTGCGGTGGATGAGTTTCATCATGTCTCCTCCAGCAGCGAAAACCGCCTGGGGGAGCATCTGCGGTCGTTTATCGACCGGGACAAGGCGCATCTGGTGGCGATGACGGGTTCGTATTTCCGGGGGGATGCCGAGGCGGTGCTGCATCCGGAGGACGAGGCGAAATTCGAGACGGTGACCTACACCT
>CAZVCO010000162.1:651-2234 GCA_964625795.1 uncultured Verrucomicrobiota bacterium
ATTCTGCAGGTGCTGAATCCGAAAGAGAAAACCATCGTCCATATTCCCAATGTCAATTCCCGTGAGAGCACCAAGGATAAGATCCGGGAGGTGGAGCACATTCTGGAGGCGCTGGGCGAGTGGCAGGGCACGGATCCGAAGACCGGATTTCAATTGGTGAAGACTTCCGAGGGTCGGATCCTGCGGATCGCGGATCTGGTGGACGACGATCCGGCCAAGCGGGACCGGGTCTCGGCCGCGCTGAAAGATCCCGACCAGAAAACCAACCGGGATCATGTGGACATCATCATTGCACTGGGCATGGCCAAGGAGGGCTTTGACTGGATCTGGTGCGAGCATGCGCTGACGGTGGGGTACCGGGCGAGTCTGACGGAGATCGTGCAGATCATCGGACGCGCCACCCGCGATGCGCCGGGCAAGGTGCGGGCCCGGTTCACCAATCTGATTGCGGAGCCGGACGCCGGGGAACAGCAGGTGGTGGAAGCGGTGAACGACACCCTGAAGGCGATCGCGGCAAGTCTGTTGATGGAGCAGGTGCTGGCTCCGCGGTTCGAGTTCCGGCCCAAACGACCGGAAAACGGGCCGACGGAGGGGTTTGACTACGGGGAGGGCGGATATGATCCGGACAAGTGCAATGTGGGAGTGGACACGGAAACCGGCAAAATTCAGTTGGAGCTGAAAGGACTGGCCGAAGCGGCCAGTCCCGAGGCGTCGCGGATCTGCCGGGAGGATCTGACGGAGGTGGTGACCGCGTTCGTGCAGGACAAGGGGAATCTGGAGCGGGGTCTGTTTGATGAGGAGCTGGTGCCCGAAGAGCTGACGCAGGTTCGGATGGGGAAAATCATCAAAGAGAAGTACCCCGATCTGACCGAGGAGGATCAGGAGGCGGTGCGGCAGCACGCGGTGGCGGCGCTGAATGTGATTCAGGAGTCAAAGAAGACATTGCTGGTGGACGGAAACTTCAATCCGGAACAACCTAATACCGCATTGATTGACGGAGTGAGGCGGTTCGCGATGGATGTCCGGGATCTGGACATTGATTTGATCGACCGGATCAACCCGTTTGGCGAGGCCTATGCGGTTCTGGCCAAATCACTTGGGACCGAACGCATGAAGCAGATCGCGGCGGTGATCGGGGCAAAGAAAGTGAAACTGACCCTGGAGGAGGCCCGGGAGCTGGCGAAACGGGCCTTGCGGTTTAAACAGGAGCGTGGGCGGTTGCCGTCGATCACCGCCGCCGATCCCTGGGAAAAGCGGATGGCGGAGGGGATTGCGTTCCTGCAGCAGAAAGCCCGGGAGGACGCGAATGGCTAAGCAAAACGTCACCGATCAGGACCGGGCGCTGCTGAATCAGCTCGGGATGGAGGCCACGCCGGAACCGTCACAAGCACTCACTGCTAAAGAACAGCGGATCCTTGCGGGGTTTGAGGAAATTGAGCGCTTCGCCCGGGAACAGGGTCGGGTTCCGCAACCGGGGGAGGAGCGTGATATTTTTGAGCGGATGTATGCGGTCCGGCTGGAGAGCATCCGGGCATCCGGGGAATGCATTGAGGTGTTAAAAGACAGAGACCCCATGGGCCTGC
>CAZVCO010000162.1:2273-2698 GCA_964625795.1 uncultured Verrucomicrobiota bacterium
GTGGAGGCGGATCCGGAGATTGGGAAGCTCCAGTATGTCCGGTCCCGCGGCGAGATTCAGGCGGCGGAGGAGATTGCGCAGCGGACCCCCTGCAAGAATTTTGATGCCTTCAAAACCCGATTTGAAAAGGTCCAGCAGGAACTGGATGTCGGCATCCGACAAACGATTAAGTTTCAGGACAACGCGGAAATCAAAGTGGGGGATTTATTTGTCCTGGACGGACAAAAAATTTTTGTGGCGCATATTGGAGAACCGGAAATTTCCACCTATGGCCGACCCAATCCCCGGCTTCGGGTGATCTACGACAATGGGACCGAAAGTGATTTGCTCCTGCGTTCGTTGCAACGCGCGTTGAATAAAGACAAGGTCAGCCGCCGGATCACGGATCCGGCGTGAGCACGCAAGATACCGAGGACCACCGTGGT
>CAZVCO010000162.1:2708-7267 GCA_964625795.1 uncultured Verrucomicrobiota bacterium
CCGCTTTTTTCAGGTGAGGAGGGGGAGGAGGATCAACAAAGCGGTACGATTTATGTGTTACGTAGCTTGTCGGATCATCCCTTTATTCAGCAGAACCGGGAAATCATTCACAAGATCGGGGTAACAGGGGGTGATGTAAAGAGCCGCATCGTCCATGCGGAAAAAGATCCAACGTTTCTGTTGGCCAAGGTGGAGATAGTGGAAACCTATAAGCTGGCAAACCTGAACCGGACCAAGCTGGAACATTTGTTGCACAAGTTTTTCGCTCCCGCCCGCCTGGACGTTGAATTGCAGGACCGTTTTGGTTTTGAGGTCAAGCCCCGGGAGTGGTTTCTGGTCCCGCTGCCGGTGATCGGGGAGACGGTACAGCACATTTTGGATGGAAGCATCCATAAGGTGCGGTACAACCCTGAACAAGCTCAGCTAGTCAATAGCAATGAATGAAGTCAGTGCCGCATTTCTGTTTCTTGTATGAATCATTTGTACGTAAGAGTCACCGGAAGCAACTCTCCGCATGCTCATGAGTAGTGGGTGTTCCCCGAAATGATTACTCCTCCAACTGCTCGATGCGGCGTCCGGCGGATTCGATTCTCTCCACAGCACTGGCAGCGGGCTCGAGCACCAGGTGGGGAGGGGAGGCTGGCGTCAGGGTGATGCGGAGATGGTACTTCCGGTCTTTTGAGAGGGAGGAGGGAGCGGGAATCCAGTTGGATTGTGAGGGGAGCGTACGGGAACCCACCATTCCGATTACCTTCACCTGGCAGTTTCGGACGATGTCGGTTTCAAACTGTACCGCACGTTCCGAGTAGGGAGGCAGTCCGTCCAGGGTGATTCCGTTCTGTCGCGAACAGACGGAGGTCTCTATCAGCCGGTAGGCCACGGGAGTGCGGTTCACCCAGGAAACCGAGACGATGCGGTCGCCGGTGGGCGTCGGCGTGGAGGTGCATCCCGCCACAAAGAGGAAGAGGGAAGAAAGCAGGATCAGTTTCATGTTAAACCAAAGAGGTGGGTGGCGGTTTGAAAATCATCCGGCCATGGGGCACGGATGTGGAGCGGTTTCCCGGAATGTGGAGAGGAGAAGGCGATGGAATCGGCGTGCAGCATCTGGCGGGGGACCTTTTTTTCCTTTCGCTGAACCTCCGGGCCCTGCTGATACTGCGGATCGCCCAGAACCCGGCAGCCAAGACTTCCGGCATGGATGCGGATCTGGTGGGTGCGTCCGGTGAGGATTTCACAGCGGGCCCGGCAGAATCCGTCGGCCGTTTTCTGTCGATGAAAGATACTGTGCGCCTCTTTGCCCTTGATGCGCCGGTTGACCTCCACCGGACCGGCGGGCAGGGTGCCGGCCAGCAGCACCGTGTACTCTTTCTGGACCGCACGGTCGCGAAACAGATCGACCACCGGATCGCGTCCGTCTGGAGATTTGGAGAAGAGGAGGCAGCCGCTGGTGTCCCGGTCCAGCCGGTGAAGAGCGCGCAGATGACGGTTGCCGGTCTGGGAGCGCAGCAGGGATTCCACGCTTTTCGAATGGCTCTCACTGACGATTCCGGCGGGTTTATTGACGGCCAGGATCCATTTATCCTCAAAAAGAACCTCCAGAACCTGTGGGGGAGCGGCAGCGGCCCTGTGTCCGCGCACCTCCACCCGGTCGCGGGCGGAGAGGCGGTGTTTGGCCATCCAGACCCTCCGGCCATTGACCCAGACGGAACGGGTATCCAGCAGGGCTTTGGCTTTGGAACCGCTGATTCCCAGCTCCTGTTTCAACACCGACACCAGGGTCGCCCCCTGTTGTGCGGAGGTAACCTGAAACTGATGTAGGGCTGGAAGTGAGGACATGGTGATTGGAGTCTGAACCCGCCAATGCTTGACATGATTCCGGAAAAAATAAAGAAGGAGGCCCCTGAAATTATCCCAAACCGAGGCCTATTTGCAAGATGAGTGAATTTAGTGAAGACCTGATGATCGAATGTCTGGAACAAGATCCCCCCAATCTGACCCCTGTGCTGGAGGGATTGAACGACCTCCATCTGGAGGATCCCGACACGGCAGAGGCCCACGCCCGTCTCATCCGCGTGCATTTGGTGCAGAAATCCGCGTTTAAAGAACTGGTGGACTTCTACCTGTTTCTGGCCGACTGGCATCTGACCGACCGGGGATGGCGTCAGGAAGTGTACCGGGATCTCAATCAGGCCTTCTCGGAGGACGAACTGCAAAAGCTCCTGCTCCAGCTTTCCGGTCTGGATTCCCCCAGGCTGAAAGGGAAAGCCGGACTGCAGCGGCTGAAATTCCTGCAGGACCTTTCTGTGGGCGATTATGTGTTCATGAAGAATTTCGGTTTTGGAACCGTGGCCGATCTGCGTCATGAGGACCGCCGGATGGTGGTGGATTTTGTCGATAAACCGGGCCATGAACTCGAGCTTGGCTTTGCCGCGGAAAAAATGGTGCGGGTGGATGAGGATCATCTCTACGCCCGCCGTCATTTACGGACGGAGGAGCTGGACGAAATGGTGAAGAAGAATCCGGCCGAGGTGGTGAGAATCGCCCTGCGGAGTTTCGGTCCCACCGCCGCGCCCTTGCTTCAGGCCACCCTGGTTCCGGATATTCTGCCGGAAGCCAAGTGGAAAACCTTCTGGACCAATGCCCGCAAAGAGCTGAAAAAAGATCCGCTGATTATTCTTCCCAGTAAGCGCAGTGAACCGATTGAACTGCTGAAGAGCGAAAAATCCTTCAACCAGCAGTGGTTCCGTGCCCTGGCGGATGAAAAGAACATGGAGAACGTGCTCAGCGAACTGGAGGCTTATCTGGAAGGAAAAGATGAGGCGTCTGCCCAGGTGGAGGGGGATATCCGTGACATCGTGGTCGATCGACTGCGGTTCGTGGTGCTGGGAGCGCTTGGAAAGCATGATGATTATCTGGTGCGCGCCTGGCTGATTGCCGAGGCCTTGGACATCAGTCCGGAAGAAGTCGATCTGGCGGATTTCCTGGCCAAAGTGAAAACTCCGGAAGGGCTGCTTCAGACCGTGCAGTCTCTGTCGGCCAACCTCACCAAAAGCTTTCTGGCCTCACTGGATGCCGCAGACCGCGATGCCTGTGCGGACGTGCTGATTCAGGTTCTGCCCCAGCTGGAATATTCGGCGCTGAATGAAGCCATTCAGTTGCTCACCGACCAGGGAAGAGAGGACCGGGTGGCCTCCGCACTGCGTGAAGTGTGGAACCAGTGGTCTGCTGAGGTGGATGTGATGTTCTGGCTTTCCCAGAACTCCTCCAAAATCAGCGAATGGAATTATGGCAACACCCCGGATCTGGTTTCCCGAATCCTGAAGGTGATCAACCGGGACTACACCGGAAACCGTCTGCGGGTCCGCAATCAGCTTCGCGAAGTCTTCCGCAAGCCCGCCTGGCTGAAAGAAGTACTGTCCAGCATGGATGAGCGGCAGCGCCGCGCCTTCACCCAGGGCGTCAAAGACAGCACCGCCTGGGAGCAGCTGGATAAGGCCTCTGTTCTGGGGCAGATTGTGAAAATCGATGATTCGGTTCAGGACATTGTCTCCGGAAAAGCGGAGGAGCGGGAAGAGGAATCTGTGGCACCTCAGGCCCGGGTCAGTTCTATCCGCAGTTACAAAGCCAAAGAGGCGCAGCTGCAGAAAATCATCAACAAGGATATCCCCGAGAACAGTCAGGATATCGCCAGAGCCCGCGAATACGGCGATCTGCGTGAGAACTTTGAGTACAAAGCGGCCAAAGACACCCAGCGGGTGCTGATGGGACGCCGGGCGGAGCTCGAGAACCAGCTGCGGGATGTGAATCCGAGTGACTTTTCCGAATTCGATCAGGAGGTGGCCGGTGTCGCCACCACGGTTGAAATGGAATACGCCGATGGAGAACGTGACACGTTCTACATTATGGGGGAGTGGGACAGTGACCCCGACCGCAACATCATTGCCAATGCCAGCGGAATGGCCAGAGCCCTGGCCGGCAAAAAAGCGGGTGACGCCGTCACCGTGCCTTCCGAACAGGGAGAGCGCCAGGGCACTATCGTTTCGGTGGGTTCTCTGCCGGCTGAGCTGCTCGAATGGGCGCGTTCCGAACCTGCAGGCCTGTCTGTCTAAATGAGCGGCCTGCTTCCGGCGGATCTGCCTGCCCTGTGGGACCTTCCCGCCTGGTGGCGGGCGGTCTTTTCCCGCCGGAAGCATCCCTTTCTTCAATTCCTCCGCTATGGCCTGGCCGGAGTGGCCGCCATGGCGGCCAATCTGGGTGCGTTCATCCTGTGTGAGCTGTTGATTTTCCCGGTTCCTCTGGAGGCTGAGGCGACGCAGCTGTCCTGGTCGAATCGTCCATTCATGGTCCAGGTGTAGTGCTTCGTGAGCCGGGCTCGGCTGGCGACATCGTCTTCGTCCCGCTTCAAGCGGGAACAGGCAGCGCGTCTGCGTTGGCGACCATGCGCTACGAACATGATCCGTCCACGGGGGGGATCATTGCGGGGGTTCCATGCGTTGACGCAGCACAGCAGACCACCTGTGCGGTGATCTGGGGCTTCACGTCCATCACCTATGTCGGGC
>CAZVCO010000163.1:0-2117 GCA_964625795.1 uncultured Verrucomicrobiota bacterium
GAGTCCGCGTGGTCCGTGGTTATTTACCCGTGTTTTGACCGCTTGGTTTCCCCCTACCAGGCCTGACGGCCTTCACGTTGGAATGTCGGACCGTTGGCCCTGTTTCTGAACATGCCCGATCCTGGTTTTGGTTCTGACGGGGGTGGTTTGAACGATGTGGGTCATACAACCGAAGCCATAGTTGTCATAGAACCAACAGAAAAGGATCTGTTGTATCCAAGAAGGTCAATTCGGACGAGTTCAGTCACGCACCCTAACGGCAGGACTCCGGGAGCTTTCCCTTGCCTAACGGTCTCAAACGGCTAGGATTCATTCATGCCTGCAAAATCCAAATCATCGAAATCCTCCAAACCGGCTTATTCCGACGACCTGATCCGGGTGGTTGAGGCCCGTCACTTTAATCCGTACGGTGTTCTGGGCCGGGTGTCCTGCAAAGGAACGGCCGGGGTGATCCGCACCTTTTCTCCTCACGCGGAAGAAGTGTCTGTTGTCACCGGAGACGGTGAGCAACTCATGGAACGGGTTCATCCGCACGGTGTGTTCGAAGCCGCCTTTGAAAAGCTTCCCGCAGACTATTCATTCCTTGTCACGGAGCGGGGCGCAGAGGCGAAAGCGGTGCAGGATCCCTATGCCGATGCCTTTCATGTGAACATTCCGGAACCTGATTTGTATCTTTTCGGGGAGGGGACGCATTACCGCACCTATGATCATATGGGCGCGCATGTCCAGGAAATCAACGGGGTGAAAGGGGTGCGCTTCACGGTGTGGGCTCCGAATGCGGAACGGGTCAGTGTGATCGGCGATTTCAACCGCTGGGACGGACGGGTGCATCCCATGCAGAGCCTGGGGCCCTCCGGGATCTGGGGGATTTTTCTTCCGGGGCTGGATTACAACGATCTGTATAAGTTTGAGATAAGGGGGCAGGGCGGCTACCTCACGCACAAGGCGGATCCCTATGCCTTCTGTGGGGAATTGCGGCCACGCACCGCATCCCGGGTATGGGATGTGCATGCCTATGAATGGTCGGACGAGGCGTGGATGGAAGAGCGGAAATCAGATCCGGACCCCTTGAACAAGCCCATCTCCGTGTACGAATGTCATCTCGGATCCTGGAAAAAAGTGACCGAGAATAATGAGACCCGGTTTATGACCTACCGGGAGCTGGCGGCGGATCTCATTCCCTATGTGAAAAACCTGGGATTCTCCCATATCGAAATGATGCCGATCACCGAGCATCCCTTTGACGGTTCCTGGGGTTATCCGCCCATTTCCCCAAAGACCCCCACGGGCTGGCCTATTTTGACGGATCGCATCTGTATGAGCACGCCGATCCACGCAAAGGCGAGCACATGGACTGGGGCACGCTGATTTTCAATTACGACCGCAATGAGGTGCGCACCTTTCTGCTGAGCTCCGCCATGTTCTGGGCCGACGTCTACCATCTGGACGGCATCCGGGTGGATGCGGTGGCCAGCATGCTGTATCTGGATTACAGCCGGGAGGCCGATCAGTGGGTGCCGAACGAATTCGGCGGCAGGGAAAACCTGGGTGCAGTGTCCTTTCTGAAGAAATTCAACGAGATCGTTCATGCCGAGTATCCGGGATTTCTTTCGTTTGCCGAGGAATCCACCTCCTGGCCCATGGTCAGCCGTCCAGTGTATCTTGGCGGGCTGGGGTTCGGGCTGAAATGGAACATGGGCTGGATGAATGATACTCTGGAGTACATCGAGAAAGAGGCCATTCACCGGAAATACCATCATGGTGAAGTCACTTTTTCTCTGATCTACGCCTTCAACGAGAATTTCATCCTGCCCTTTTCCCACGACGAGGTGGTGCATGGAAAGAAATCCATGATCGACAAGATGCCGGGGGATGTCTGGCAGAAATTCGCCAACCTTCGGCTGCTCTACACCTACATGTGGACCCATCCCGGCAAGAAACTGCTCTTTATGGGCTCCGAATTCGCCCAGTGGAATGAATGGAACGCAGAGGAACAGCTGCAATGGGATCTCACCCAGTATGAGCCGCATGACCGGCTGAGAAATCTGGTGCGGGATCTGAACCATCTGTTCCGGGATCTTCCCGCCCTGCACGAACTTGATTTCTCCGGGGAGGGA
>CAZVCO010000163.1:2127-5702 GCA_964625795.1 uncultured Verrucomicrobiota bacterium
TCAGACACACCGGCACACCCAGCTCGGCCGCCGCCTCCAGCGTCCCAGGGGCACGCAAGGCATTGACGTCGTTGATCATGCCGGCGCCGGCCGCGACGGCGGCGCGCATCACCTCGGGCTTGGAGGTGTCGATGGAGATCGGAGCCTGGATTTCGACGGCGAGGGCTTTGAGTGGATCGATCTGCACGACAGCGAGCAGAGTGTGCTGTCGTTTATCCGCAAGGGAAAAAATCCTGAAGACATCGTGGTAGTGGTGCTCAACTTTACTCCGGTACCCAGAACGGACTACCGGCTGGGAGTACCCAAACCGGGATTTTATCAGGAGATCTTCAACAGCGACTCCGATCTGTACGGCGGAGGGAATGTGGGGAATTCCGGCGGGATACATTCCGAGGGAACCGCCTGGATGGGGCGGAATCACTCGGTGAAGATGACGATCCCTCCCCTCGGGGCGGTGGTGTTGCGGCCTGAATGAAGAAAGCCGACACCATTATTCATGCCGTAGCGCCCACCCGCGTGTGTGATGTGGGGGGCTGGACGGATACCTGGTTCTCCCGGCAGGGCGTCATTTTCAATCTCGCGGTTTCCCCTCTGGTGGAGGTGCAGATCCGCCGCTATCCCCGTGAACCCTCTCAGCCGCCGGTGATCATCCGGGCAGAGAATTACCGGGAGATCTATGAATTTGACCCCGTGGCCCCCGCCGGTGAAAAGCATCCGCTGATTGAGGCCGCGCTGATGGAGATGGATCTGCCCAGGGAGATGCAGCTGGAAGTAAGCATTTATTCCTCTGCCCCGCCCGGAGCCTCTATGGGGACCTCCGCCGCGGTATCCGTCGCGCTTATCGGAGCGTTGGATGCTCTTTCACCCGGGAGAATGACTCCGCTGGAGGTGGCCCGCTTTGCCCATAGGCTGGAGACTGAAAAACTGGGGCTGGAATGCGGAGTTCAGGATCAGATTGCCAGCGCCTGTGGCGGGGTGAATCTGATTCGAATGCCGCAATATCCGGAGACGGAGGTTGAAACGCTGTCGGTGCCACTTGAGCTTCAGTGGGAGTTGGAGCAGCGCCTGCTGGTGGTGTATATCGGCAAACCGCATCAGTCCTCCGAGGTTCACCGGGCGGTGATCCAGGGACTGGGGGAGTCGCCGGAAACCGATGAGCGGCTGCAGAGGCTGCGTGAAGTGGCCTCAGAGGCGGCGGAGGCGTTTACCTTGGGTGATTTCACCCGGCTGGGGCAGGTCTTCGATGCCAACACCGAGTTACAGCGGAGGCTTCACCCCGAACTGGTATGCGAGGATTTCGAAACCATCATTGGGCTGGCAAAGCGGTTTAAGGCCGAAGGATGTAAAGTAAACGGGGCGGGCGGGGACGGTGGATCTGTGGCCATTTTATGCTCTTCCGATATGAACCGGAAACGGGAATTGGAATCCGAACTGATTCAGCGCAAATTCAAATGTCTTCCCGTATTGCTTTCCCCTCTGGGTCTGAGAGTCTGGGAGGTGGAGGGATGAGCGCATTTTGTTTGAACGTGCAGTTGTGATGTCCGGAGGATGGAGCATAGGATGAGGCTGTGAAGACCTGTCCCTACTGCGCTGAGGAGATTCAGGACGCGGCCATCAAGTGCAAGCACTGCGGTGAGTTTCTGGAGGGCCATGCTCCTCCAGCGCGTTCTGCCCCAGCTGTTCCGCCCACCCTGCCGCCCGCCGTTCACCGGCTCCCGTGGTGGGCCCGCACCTCCACCATACTGCTTGGACTTTTCTGTATAGGTCCACTGGCACTTCCGCTCCTCTGGTTCCGGCCCCATACCCACTGGGGATGGAAGGCCGGATGGAGTGTGGTGACCCTGATTCTTTCGATCGTCCTCTTTCTTGCCACCATGAAATCAGTAGAGACATTAAAAGAGTATTATCAGCTTCTGTCCGAACTCTACTGATCCTGATGCTTTAAACCTGCAACTCTCATCCGCGCGCCGACAGGGCGTTTGTGCGATATGAAAGCTCCCCTTGCATTCCTTCAACCTCATCTCCGTAAGCTGGATGGATTTATCTGTCTGCTGGCGGGAGTGGTGGTCATGGCCTGGATCTGGCCGGAACTGGGAGGAGAGGCGAGTCCTCTGCCAGTTTCCGGTTTGCGGAGGACCGGGATTCTGCTCATCTTTTTTAATCAGGGGGTGCTGCTGCCGGGCGAGGCGCTGCGCAGGGGGCTGATGCACTGGAAGCTGCATGCGGTGATCCAGTCCTCCACCTATCTCCTGTTTCCATTCGTGGCAGCGCTGCTGCTCGGAGTTCTCCCTGAAGAGCTGCTGCCGCCGGATCTGCGAACCGGCTTTTTCTATCTTTCCTTTCTTCCCACCACCATCAGTTCCGCCGTGGTCCTGACTTCCGGGGCGAAAGGGGATGTCAGTGGTGCCCTGTTCAACTGCACACTGTCCTCGCTTCTGGGGGTGTTTGCAGTGCCACTGTTCTGCCTGATGTTTCTGAAGGTCGGGGCGTCCGGTGAAGGACCTTCCGCGCCGGCACTGATTGGGAACATTGCTTTGATTCTCCTCCTGCCTGTATTGCTTGGTCAGGGAATGCGGCCCTGGCTAGGCCGGATTTTTGCCCGTCACCGTGCCGGCATTACCCTGCTCAATAACGGTGTGATTCTGTTTATCGTGTGGGGTGCTTTCTGCCGGAGTTTTGAGCGCCGGATCTGGACGCAGCTTCACTCGTTGGATTTTCTGGTCACAGTGTTGCTGGTGGTCGTGCTGTTGCTGGTGATGCACGCGTTGGTATGGACGATCAGCGTCCTGACCGGTCTGGAATCCGAATCCCGCATCGCGGCCTTATTCTGCGGGGCACAGAAAACCCTGGCCATGGGCCTGCCGATGTCCACCCTGTTGTTTGCCGGATCGACAGTGGAAGTCAGTCTGCTGGTTCTGCCGCTGCTGCTGTATCATCCCCTGCAACTGATTGCCGGAGGTTTACTCGTTCCCCGGCTGCGGAGAGCTTCCTCCACCAGTCGATGAATTACGCCTTAAGATGGAGTGTGAACAGGATTCAGCGGGTAAGCGCACCGGCGGCGTTCTGAATGCGGCGGTCCTGTCCGGTGAAATCGTAGAAGTGCGGACCGTCGGTCTGCCAGGTATGAAGTTCGTTGAAGCTGGTTTTCGACTCCGCAAGAGAGGAGAGGGCGACGCGGAGAAAACCGATGTCTCCGGTGAAGCCTTCTCCAACCACGAAATCAGCCCGATTGGAAAGGCTGCCGGTGATGGATTGTATCCCCGCAGTGGTACCGGGCTGTCCGGCCACGTAGAGAGTCAGTCTCCGGTTTTCGCGGTCGAATTCACCCAGCACATGATGCCACTGCCCGGATTCGAGTGCAGCGCCCTGAACGGCGATGTCGTCTCCACCCTCAGTGGCGATGCGGAAGACGGGAGCACCGTCTTTGATGGACAGGGTGTAGCCGACGGCACCGTCAAATTTTCCCGCGATGAGGCCGTCGCCAGCCGGACGTACAATGGCCTCCACGATCAGACTGGTTCTCCGGGCGTCCACCGATCGCGGTTCCGCATCGGGAACCTCTACCCCCTGGCCCC
>CAZVCO010000163.1:5712-7091 GCA_964625795.1 uncultured Verrucomicrobiota bacterium
TCCGTACGGCGACGTTGGCCTCGGTGTGCGTTACCCGCAGAGCGCGGGAAGCGTCAAAGTGCAGGGCGCTGTCGGTCCAGGTGTCCAGCGAACCCTTTGTGTAATCTGTGGCGGTGAACCCTTCGCCGCGCAGGGGATAGCGCGGGGTATCCTTGTAGCTTTTGCGGTCGGCGTATGCGGCGGTCATCAGCCAGTGTTCGTCTATGATTTCGTTGGGGTCGGCACGGTTAAGGGTGAACTGCCATTCGCCCACCGTCCGGGCCAGACCCCAGGGGACAAATACCCGGATATCCACACTCCGGGCGGCGGAGCCCATGACGGGCCTCCAGTCCATGTCGCCGGGATCAAGCAGGGGCGCCTGTTCTGTGATGATGCCCACATCCGTTGCCTGCACGTTGAGACGGGAGAGTGCCTTACGGAAGTCCGTCAGTTCATCATACACCACCCCGGTTTCCTCGAAGGTGCCGATACGACCGGAGATGTCATGCAGGATATTCCCGTAGTAGGCGATGGAAGGATAGTCGAAGTTCCCGCCCTGAGTGTAGTGGGCGGCGTTAGGATCGGGAGCGGTGTCCTGGGGGTTGGCGTGGCGGAACAGCATCTGCGACACATCCGAGAAGACGTTGCCTAAATAGCGGAACCTCCCGGCGTCGGGTGCCTGCTGACGGGTGGCGGCCACAAAGGTGTGGAAGCTGTTGTTAAAGTACCAGTTTTCAAAACTGATGATGTTCTGGATGGCGGTGAGGTTGACTCCGGGAGTGGAGACGTCGTTGTTCTGTCCGAGGCCGATGTTATTAAAGACATAGTTTTTGAAGCTCCCGTCCATGTAGTACGCATGACCGAAGGAACTGGCCCGGTCCTTGTTTCCCTGGTTCCAGATCCAGTGTTTGAAGCCGAGCGCGTTGATCACCACATTGTTGAACACATAATGCGAACCGCCCTGCCAGGTTTCAATCCCGCCCCAGTCGTTGGATTTCAACAGCACATCCTCCACCCGGTTGTGATGGATGAGATGACGACTCATTGGGGCCTCAATCTCTGCCCGGTGATTGCCGGAGGGTTTCCCCCCGAACACAGACAGGCCCCAACCGCCGATGCGGTGGAGAAAATTCCCGGCCAGATGGGAGGTCTCCGGAAAGCGGATGTCCACCGCGTGTCCGTGTTCCCCGCTGACAATACGCATGCCAATCCGTACCAGCGAATTCCGTAATACGTCCACGTGACCGAGGGAGCCCATGGAGGATTCTCCCCTCGGGGTGGCATTGGTGATGGTGATGGCGCCGTGGTCGGTATCGGTCATGCGGTTGTCGGCTACGGTGATGGTTCCAATGCGCTGCGCAGTCGAGCCGACGTCGATGCGGATGGGCATAGGCAGATGT
>CAZVCO010000164.1:0-7070 GCA_964625795.1 uncultured Verrucomicrobiota bacterium
TTTTTGTGGTCAACTGCAACCTGCAGCGGCTGGACGGCCCGGTCCGCGGCAACGGCAGCATCGTGCGCGAGATGGAGGCCCGCTTCCGCTCTGCCAACTGGAATGTGATCAAGTGTCTGTGGGGATCCGAATGGGACTCCCTGCTGGACCGGGACGACAACGGTGTCCTGGCCCGCACCTTCGATGAGACGGTCGACGGGGAATTCCAGAAACTCTCCGTTTCCGACGGCGCCTACGTGCGGGAGAATTTCTTCGGCAAAAGCGAGGAGCTGCTGAAGCTGGTCTCCCACATGGGCGATCAGGAACTCAAGAAACTGAAACGGGGCGGCCACGACCCGGCCAAGGTGTACAATGCCTACAAGGCGGCGGTTGAAACCGAGGGGCGGCCCACCATCGTGATTGCCAAGACCGTGAAAGGCTACGGACTCGGAGAGGCCGGGGAAGGCAAAAACATCGCGCATAACCAGAAGAAACTCAACGAGGACGAATTGTTGAGTTTCCGTACCCGCTTCGGAATCCCCATCAGCGACGATGAGGTGAAAAACGCGCCCTTCTACAAACCGGCGGAAGACAGCATGGAGATGGAGTATATCCGCGAGCGCCGAGCCGCCCTGGGGGGACATGTGCCCGCCCGGGTCTCCATCACCAATCCAGTGGATCTGCCGCCTTCCAAACTCTACGATGAGTTCTACAGCGGCACCGGCGACCGCGAAGCCTCCACCACCATGGTGGTCGGCCGCATCATCAGCAAACTTCTGAAAGATAAGAGTGTGGGCGATCTCATTGTGCCGATTATTCCGGATGAGTCCCGCACCTTCGGTATGGAGTCCCTGTTCAGCCAGTGCGGCATCTATGCCCCCACCGGTCAGCTGTATACCCCGGTCGACCGTGACCAGCTGATGTATTACAAAGAAGCCAAAGACGGACAGCTGCTGCAGGAAGGCATCAACGAGGCCGGCGCAGGCGCAAGCTGGGTGGCCGCAGGAACCGCGTATTCTGTGTACAGCGTCAACACCATCCCGTTTTACATCTTCTCCTCCATGTTCGGCTTCCAGCGGATTGGCGACCTGATCTGGGCCGCGGCCGACAGCCGCACCAAGGGGTTCCTGATCGGCGGCACCGCCGGACGCACCACCCTCAATGGGGAGGGCCTGCAGCACGAGGACGGTCACAGTCATGTGATTTCCCAGACCGTTCCGAACTGCAAGAGCTACGATCCGGCCTACGCCTATGAAATGGCGGCCATTATCGAAGAGGGCATCCGCGAAATGTATCATGAAGGCAAAGACGTCTTCTATTACATCACCGCGATGAACGAAAACTATGTAATGCCCCCGGCCCCTGAAAACGAACATCTCAAAGAAGAAATCATTAAAGGGTGCTATAAATTACGCGGCCCCATCGACGGACGGAAGAACGCACAGGTCAACCTTTTCGGATCCGGCACCATCCTGAACGAGGTGGTGAAAGCCTCCGAGTTGCTGCACGAAAAATACGATGTGGCCTGCAACGTCTACTCGGTCACCAGCTACAAGGAACTGACCGACGATGCGCTGGAGTGCGACCGCTGGAACCTGCTTCATCCGGAGGAGGACTCCAAAGTGCCATATGTCCAGTCGCTGTTCGAAGGCGAGCCGGACCTGTTCGTCACCAGCAGCGATTACATGAAGTGCCTGTCCGACGGTCTGGCGCGCTGGCTGCCGGGGACGCTCCATTCACTGGGCACCAACGGATTCGGACGGAGTGAAAGCCGGGCCAACCTGCGGGATTTCTTTGAAGTCGATCATAAGTATGTGGCCCTTGCGGCCCTGACCCAGCTCGCGAAGAAAGGCGAAGTGGATGCGGGACTTCCCGCCCAGGCGATCAAGGACCTGGAGATCAACCCGGACAAACTCAACCCCTTACAGGCCTGACCAGGAGACAAGCGGCTATGGCAACTGAACTGATTGTGCCCGCACTGGGCGAAGGCGTCGAAGGCGGCAAAGTCCTCGGCATCGAGGTCTCGGTCGGGGACACCCTGACCGAAGGCCAGACCCTGTTTGAATTGGAGACCGGCAAAGCCACCGTGGAGGTTCCCGCCCCCGCAGACGGCGTGCTGGAATCCCTCACCGTCTCCGAAGGGGACGACGTCTCTGTGGGCGATAAGATTGGCTCACTCTCAGGCGGTGCTGACGATGCAGAAGAATCGGAAGAGGAAGATACTTCTGAAGAAACCGGGGAGGAACCCGCTGCGTCTCAGGAAGACGAGGCCACGGAAGAGGAATCCGACGCCTCCGATGAAGAGGACACCGGGGAATCCGGTGAAGATACGTCCGGCGAAGCTTCCGAGCAGCAGATTGAAGTGCCGGCATTGGGCGAAGGGGTCGAAGGCGGCACCGTGGTGTCCATCGCGGTGTCCGAAGGCGACGAGGTCTCCGAGGGCCAGACGCTGTTTGAACTGGAGACCGGCAAGGCCACCGTGGAGGTTCCCGCTCCGGCCAAAGGTACGCTGCAATCGCTCAGCGTAGAGGAAGGTCAGGAAGTCAAAGTAGGTGACCAGGTGGGCACCCTGATGGGAAGTAGTGCTGCGGCCCCCGCAGCAAAACAACCCTCAAAGAAAAAAGAATCTTCTACGGCATCCAAATCCGCGAAGAAAGAGCAATCCAAACCCGCCTCCTCTTCCTCTTCCCCCGCACCAGCCCCCATGGCCGCCGCGGCGGAACGTCCGGAACATTCCCCCATCCCCGCCTCTCCCTCTGTGCGGAAATTCGCGCGGGAAATCGGGGTGGACATCAACCAGGTGCCCGGAAACGGTCCGCGTGGACGTATCCGGATGGAGGATGTGAAAGCCTGGTCAAAACAACTTCATCAGCAGGGCAGCGCCCCGGCCCCGGCCGCCGCGGCTCCGGTGAAAAAAGTGCCGCTCCCGGATTTCAGCTCCTTTGGCGAGATCGAGCGCGAATCCATGAATGCCATCCGCAAGATGACCGTGGAGCACATGGACAACTGCTGGAGCACCATTCCGCACGTCACCCAGTTTGATGACGCCGACGTGACCGACCTTGAGGCTCTGCGGAAAAGTTTCCAGCCCAAAGCGGAGAAAGCCGGCACCAAGCTCACCATGACCGCGATGCTGATCAAAATCATGGGTTCCGCATTGAAAGCCTTCCCGAATTTCAACGCCTCCATTGACACGGAGAAAGAAGAAATTATCTTCAAGAAATACATCAATGTCGGATGTGCGGTCGATACGCCTAAAGGTCTGGTCGTCCCGGTCATTCGCGGCGTTGACAGTCTGAACATGATTGAGATCAGCAAAGAACTGGGTGAGATGGCCGGCAGTATGCGCGACGGGAAAATCAATCCCTCCATGCTGCAGGGAGGATGTATCACCCTCTCCAATCTGGGTGGCCTCAGCGGCAAACACTTCACCCCTATTGTCAACGGACCCGAGGTGGCCATTCTCGGGGTCGGCCGGGCCAGTATGAAGCCCGTCTGGAATGGATCCGAATTCGAACCCCGGCTGATGATGCCCCTTTCCCTTTCCTATGACCATCGACTGATCGACGGGGCCGACGGCACCCGTTTCCTGCGGTGGATTGTAGATGCCATCGAACAACCCCTCCTCATCTCACTCGAAGGATAATACACATGAGCGACGAAGAAACACGCGAACTGGTGGTCATTGGCGGAGGCCCCGGCGGCTATCCGGCCGCATTTTACGCAGCCGACCTCGGGATGAACGTCACCGTGATCGACAAGGAACTCAACCCGGGCGGAGTGTGTCTGTTCAAAGGCTGTATTCCCTCGAAAGCCCTGCTGCATGTGGCTAAACTCATCAATGAAAGCCGGGAGGCGAAAAATTGGGGGGTGAACCTCGGTGAGCCGGAAATCGATCTCGACAAACTGCGCTCCTACAAAGAAGGGGTGGTCAACAAGCTGACCGGCGGCCTCGGCATGCTGTCCAAGCAGCGGAACGTCGACTTTATCCAGGGAACCGCCACCTTTATCGACGACAACACGATTTCGGTGGACCCGGTGGACGGCGACGCCTACGAGATCAAGTTTCAGAATGCCATCATTGCCACCGGTTCCCATCCGACCCAGGTGCCGGGGCTGTCCATTGATTCCCCCCGGGTGCTTGATTCCACCGGTGCGCTGGAACTTCCTTTCAATCCCAAATCCATGCTGGTGATCGGCGGTGGCTACATTGGACTGGAAATGGGCAGCGTCTATCACGCCCTGGGCGCTCAAGTCACCGTGGTCGAAATGACCCCCAACCTTCTGCCTAGCGCCGACCGGGATCTGGTCCAGCCCCTGCAGAAGCGTCTCAAAGGAATGTTCAAGGAGTTCAAACTGAAGACCAAGGTGCAGAAGCTTGAAGACAAAGGTGAGCACGTCACCGTGACCTTTGAGGACGACAAGGGCAATGTGACCGAAGAGGATTTCGAAATGGTGCTCATGTCCATTGGACGTAAACCCAGTTCCTCCGGTTTCGGCCTGGAGAACACCGGGGTGAAAGTGAACGACCGCGGCTGGATCGAAACGGACAGTCAGCGGCGCACCCATGTGTCCCATATCTGGGCCATTGGCGACGTGGCGGGCGAGCCAATGCTGGCCCATAAAGCCACCTACGAAGGCAAAGTTGCCGTACAGGCCATTCAGGGCAAACGATCCATCTACGATCCCGCCGCTATCCCGGCGGTGGTGTTCACCGATCCCGAAATTGCCTGGGCCGGACTGACTGAGCTTGAAGCCAAGGAACAGGGCATTGCCATCAAGGTGGCCAAATTCCCCTGGAGTGCCTCCGGCCGGGCCACTACCCTGGACCGCAGCGATGGCCTCACCAAACTGATCACCCATCCGGAGACAGAACAGATTCTGGGGATCGGCATCTGCGGATCCGGTGCCGGCGAACTGATCGCGGAAGGCACTCTGGCGATTGAAATGGGCGCCACGGTTGAGGATTTGAGCCTCACCATCCACCCCCACCCCACCCTTTCGGAAACGGTAATGGAAAGTGCGGACGCCTTCTACGGCCACAGCCCGCATTTCTTCCAGCCCAAGAAGAAAAAATAGGGTTTCCGAATATTGAAAAGAGTCTTCCACCGCCGTTCCGATCTTCCCTGGCCGTCGTGAGCGAAAGCTCGGGCAGGCGGAACGGCGTTTCTCTGTCCGGAACATCGCCCCATGAACACCCTCGCCCATTTTGCTCTGGGATATCCGGTTGCCGACCTCATGCTGGGCCAGTTTCTGGGGGACCACGTCAAAGGCCCGGTGCTGGAATCCCCTTTTCCCGCCGTCGTACAGCAGGGTATCCGGGCCCATCGACGGGTGGATGCCGCAGGAGACCAGCATGACTTCACCCGTTTTGCCAAATCACTCCTGCCTTCACATCAGAAACGATACGCAGGGGTTGTCCTGGATGTGTATTCGGATTATCTGCTGATTCTGGTCTGGGATCAGGTCATGGAAGAACCGCTGCCTTCCGTATTGTCGGATATTCACGATCTACTCAGAACGCCCCTCCTCCCGCTGCCTCCCACCGCGGCCCGTACTGCCTCCGCTCTGTTGAACTACAGGATTCTTGAGTCTTATGCCGATGCAGACAACCTGCCGGGTATGGTGGACCGGATCGGGACCCGGTTACGGAGACCGGTGTCGTTATCTTCGCTTCTCTTTAGTCTGCAACGCCACGAACCTGAACTTCTGGATCGGTTTATCGACTACTATGCCGATATGCAGCAGGTGGCGAATCCGTAGTTCCATGCACCCTGGCCGTTTTTGAGCGACGGCTCAGGCAGGAGTTGCAATCCGGAATGGGTGAACATGGGCTCAAGTGACTCATACACGGGGATTTTTAGATGTTTACAACCGCAGACCGACACGGACAAGCGCAGACCCGTATGGAACTGTTTGCAGTTTCAGCCACGTGCCCAGGGCCATTGCAGAGGGAGAGAGAGTGAAAATCCTCCTGAATGAGATTCTCTTCTATTCCTGCATGGGTCCGCGCTTTTCTGTGTCGGTCCGCGGTTGTTTCCTTTCGTGGTCAAAACCGGAACATGAAGTGTTGCCGTAGCCGGGGCAGGACATGAATCGGTTCAACAATTACAGGATGAGCCCTCAGGCATGCGATGGAAAAAACCTTTATGCCGCGGTGGGCGCAGCGCTAGAGGACCTGACGGATTTCCGCCACGGAGCTGGCGGTTTCCCAGATACGGACGGTAAACGCCTGCACCTCTGATTCAGCGGCAAAGGCCGGCTTTAAGCGGTCAACAAACAGACCGCAGATATTTTCCACCGTGGAGGGAACCGGAATCAGAATCCGTTTGAGATCCATGGATTCCAGCAACTCACGCACCTCCACATCATCTTCCTGACACAGGAAGCAGTGATCCAGCTCGGAGACCAGAGGTTTTACTTTTGCGGCGATCTCTGAGAAATCGATGACCATACCGGTCTGAGGATTCACCTCCCCCTCCACCTCCACCACCATGCGGTAGGAATGACCGTGCAGATTCCGGCAGGCCCCGTCGTGATTCGGGAGTCGGTGGCCCATTTCCCAGCGGAATTCTTTGGCAATTTTCATGAGGGGATGGATACGGGGGATTCGGATGGAGTCAAGCCGGGAAGGCGGATGAACAAAGGCGGGTGGGGAATCATCCTGAGATCATGGTTGAGACATCTGGCAAAAAATTCGTAATCATCATCCTGATCGTAAGCATGATCAACTTCACGTCGGATGGGTTTTACATTCAGACAGCAGGAGCCCCCTAAATCTTGCAGGCACAAGCTCTATTCCTGCGGCTTTTCACAGACACGGGGATTACCTGAAATCAAGAATTCAGGACCATACCGATTACGATGATGAGCAGGATTACGATTACGGAAAGGATGGAGGTGGGAATTCGATTGGAGTCAGTGCGTAAAGACGGCTGAACAGAGGCATGGGGGCAAAAAAAATCCCGACACCACGCAAAATGCGTGGGTCGGGAATAAAAAAAACTCCGGCAGCGTGCTACTCTCCCACAACATAAGGTTGCAGTACCATCGCCGCTGAGAGCCTTAACTGCCGTGTTCGGAATGGGAAC
>CAZVCO010000165.1:0-5215 GCA_964625795.1 uncultured Verrucomicrobiota bacterium
GGCCTCAAACAGGCGCAGCCCGACCCCTGGAGTTCCATTGCCTCCAAGTATGCCATCGGCCAGCTGGTCGAGGGCAAAGTGGCCAAGATCGCCCAGTTCGGTGCGTTTGTGGAACTCGAAACCGGTATCGAGGGACTGGTGCATATCAGCCAGATCTCCGACGAACGGGTGGAGAAAGTCAAAGACGCCCTCAGTGTCGGCGACGAGGTGAAAGCCCGTATCGTCAAGCTGGATGAAGTGGACCGCCGCATTGGTCTCAGCATCAAGGCCGCCGGAGTGGCAGACGACGAGTTCACGCTGGATGACAGCATGCTCGAAGGACTGCGCCCGGGTGAAGACCTGGTCGATCTGGGCAGTGCATTCGACGACGCCTTCGGAGGAATCGAAGGTCTGGAGGAATGGCACCCCGGCGATAAATAAAGGTTTCGTCGTTCCACGGCCTCCGTGGAGAAATCTTCGAAAACGCCTGCCCGAAACGGCAGGCGTTTTTTTGCTATCGGGTGAGGCGCACCCGCCATCCGCGATGCGTCCGGAGGTCAGGTAAGCGCTGTCCTCCGCTTTACTTTGAAAAGAATGCGTGCAGGATGGACGTTTATGTCTGAATCCTCATCCCAACCGCTGCGCCCCCTGCGCGAAACCCTGCCGGTTTCTCTGGCGGCGGGGGCGGTCTGTCTGACGCTGACCGCCACCCTGCTGGCGCTGTGGCTGCCCCGTCTGCTGGGCAGTCTGGTGGATGATCTGGTGAGTGGAAGGATCTCCGGATCTGATTTGTACCGGGATGTCGGCATTTACGGGGCTGTAGCGCTGGCGGGTGCGCTGTTCAGCCGCTGGATGCGTCAGGTTCCCATGCGGTGGATGCCTCGGATCGCCCATCACCTCCGCACCCGGCTGCACCGTCATCTGCTGCAGCTGGATGAAAACCAGGTGCATGATCTCCGGGTGGGGGAGGTGATGAGCCGGCTGCAGTCGGACGTGAACTCGGTGGCGGAAATGCTGGCGCTGGGCGGACACTGTTTCATCCGGGCCACCTTCACTCTGGGGTTCTCCTTTTATTTCATGTTCACCCGCTCTCCCGACCTGGCTCTGGTGATGAGCGCGCTGCTGCCGACCATTGTGGTGATCGGGTTTGTCATGATCCGTTCCATCCGCAAGCGGCACCTCCGGGTGCAGGAACAGCTGGGGGAGCTGACCAGTTATTGTCAGGAATCGTTTTACGGACTCAGGGTGCTGCGGGGACTGGGACTGGACCGGCTGCGGACCGAGGCGTTCCGCGACCTCAATCAGGAGTTTATCCGGCGCAGCCTGATTCTCAGCCGGGTGGAGATATTTGCCTGGCCGCTGATCATGACCGTGTTTGTCTTCGGCAACGTCCTGCTTCTGTGGGCCGGCGGACGGCAGGTGATCCGGGGGGAAATTGAACTGGGGATGCTGGTGGAGTTTCAGCAATACTTAATGATTCTCCAGTGGCCCACGCTGTCGGTGGCCTGGGCGCTCAGTCTGGTGCTGCGCGGACGGGCCAGTCTGGAGCGGCTGCAGGAGGTGATGAGGGTGGAGCCGCGGATACCGGAAGCACCGGAGGATGCGCCACCGCTTGAGCCCGGTCCGTTCCGCTTCGATCATGTTCATCTGTCGCTGGACGGAAAAGAGCTGCTGCACGATCTGAATTTTGAGGTGAAGCCGAACGAACTTATCGGGATCACCGGTCCGACCGGCAGCGGCAAAACCCTGCTGCTGCATCTGTTGTTGAGACGGCATGATCCGGATCAGGGGCAGGTGACCCTCAACGGAGTCGATCTGCGCGGCATTCCGCTGGAATCTCTTTATTCTTTCTGCCGGATTGCCCCTCAGGAACCGGTGATGTTCTCCATGTCGCTGCGGGAAAATCTGCTGATGGCCAAGCAGGATGCCGCCGAGGAGGAGCTCCGGGAGGCGTTGCGGGTCTCGGCCCTGGATCAGGATCTGCAGGATCTGCCGGAAGGTCTGGACGCCGCCATCGGCGAACGCGGCGTGACGCTGTCCGGAGGGCAGCGGCAGCGCAGCTCCATCGCCAGGGCTCTGGTGGGTCTGCCGCGCGCCCTGCTGCTGGACGACAGTCTGTCGGCGGTGGACACCACCACGGAATCGAGAATCCTCGAACGGCTTCTCCCTCAGGTCCGCGGGCGCATGGTGTGGATGGTGAGTCACCGGTATGCCGCCCTGCGGCACTGCGACAGGGTGCTGGTGCTGGAGGGCGGACGGATTACAGAGCTTGGACCGCCCCGTGAACTGCTGGAGCGAGGAGGGTATTTTGCCAATCTGGAACGGTGTCAGCGGCTGCAGGCGGAACTGGAGGCGGAGGTATGAGTAACGGGAACAGTTCCCTGAACGTCGACACCTCCCTGTTGCGCAGAGTGCTGGGGTTCGCCAAACCCTACCGGGTGGCGCTGGGGTTCGGACTTTTCTTTCTGCTGCTGCAGGTGATCACCACGAATGCGTTTCCTCTGGTGATTAAAGAGGCCACCGACCGGTTTCTTTCACCGGAGGCGGACGGGATATCGGTGGCGGAGCGGTTGCAGGGGCTGCAGGGGATCAGCCTGGTTCTGGCCGGCATTGCGCTGGGGATGTTCCTTTTCCGCATCACCCACAGTTACCTGGTGACCTGGGTGGGGCAGCTGGTGCTGCGGGATCTGCGGCTGGCGGTGTTCCGGAAAGTGCTGTCGCTGCCGATGCGCCGGGTGGATCAGTTGCGGGTGGGTCGATTGATGACCCGGGCCACCAGTGATCTGGATGCCCTGCAGCAGTTTGTCCGCAACGGACTGATCGGAATGCTGGCCAATCTGCTGCTGCTGGTAGGGGCGATGATCTTCATCTGGCACATGGAATGGCGGGCGCGGGGCTGGCCCTGGCGCTCTATGGCACCTTTCCGTTTCTGGGCGGCCTGTTGTGGTTTGTGAACCGTCAAAGCCGGCGGGCTCAACGGGACGCGCGGGCGGCGACGTCGGTGCTCAACAGCCAGACCCAGGAAAGCCTGTCGGGTCTGTTCACCCTGCGGGTGTTCAACAAGCGGGAACCCATGCGGGAGAGGCTGGAGGGACAGAGCGATGCGGTACGCGCGGCCCGGGCCCGGGTGGGGGACTGGGGAACCTGGCATTTTCCTATTCTGGAGGTCAGCCGGGCCATGGCCACCCTGGCCCTGATTCTGACGGCCGGAATTTTTGTGCCGGATGAAATCGGCAGTCTGGTGGGGTCTTTGTTCTTTATCCGCTACTTTTTCCGTCCCCTGGAGGAACTGGCTGAGCAGTCCACCCAGCTGCAGAGCGGTCTGGCCTCGGCAGAGCGGGTGTTCGCCCTGCTCGACGAAGAGGAGGTGCTGCCCGATCCGGAGAAACCGGTGGTGCTGGAGCAGGTCAAAGGAGAGATCCGCTTTGAGCAAATCCGGTTTGGATACGATCCGGATCATCCCGTCCTGCACGATCTCGATCTGCATATCCGGCCCGGAGAATTTGTGGCCATTGTGGGCGCCACGGGGGCGGGCAAGTCCACGTTGTTCAATCTGCTGTGCCGCTTTTACGATCCTCAACAGGGCCGTATCACCCTGGACGGAGTGGACCTGCGGGAATTTGCCCGCGAGAATTTACGGAAGCATCTGGGTTTGGTGCAACAGGATCCCATGCTGTTTTCCGGCACCGTGGCGGACAACATCGGCCTGGGCCGGGAGGGGGCAGGCCGGGAGGCGATTGAGGAGGCCGCCCGCCGGGTGAACGCCCACGTTTTTATCGAGGAGCTGTCCCGTGGGTTTGACACCGACCTGGGAGAGGGCGGATACCGCCTCTCCACCGGTCAGAAGCAGCTCATCGCGCTGGCCAGAATTCTGTTGCAGGATCCGGAGGTCATGCTGATGCTCGATGAGGCGACCTCCAGTGTGGATACGGAAACCGAGCAGCTGATTCAGAAAGGTCTGGATGAGGTGAGGGGAGGGCGGACCTGCATCGCCATCGCGCACCGGCTGTCCACCATACGTCATGCCGATCGGATTTTCGTGCTCAAGCACGGGCGGCTGCTGGAGGAGGGCACCCACGATGAGTTGCTGGCCACCGACGGCTACTACCGCGATCTGGTGGAGGCCATGCGGATCGGGCTTGAGGTGTAGGACACACGATCAGCCCCGGAAAAACCAACCGCGGACGGACACGGACAGGCGCGGACCCATGCAGGAGAGGAAGAGAGCTGCATTCAGGAGGGTCTCACCGCGCAGTAAAATCCGGAAACGGTTTTGCATGGGTCCGCGCCTGTCCGTGACTGTCCGCGGTTTGAAAACTCTGAAAATCACGGAAATGAAAAATAACCCGGACTACCTCGGGGTCATACGGACCTCAATATGTTGCATGGTGTAGACGTATAGGGCGGCTTCTAACGGGTCGATTCTGTTTTGTGCCGCTCTGCCTTCAGCATTCCGCAGCCGGCGGCGACATCGATGCCGCGTCGCTGACGGAAGGTGCAGGGAATGCTGGCGGCCTTCAGGGTTTCCTGGAAGGCTCTGCCGGATGGGCTGGCCCGGCCGGAAAATCCGTCGGTTGGGTTGAGGGGAATGATGTTCACATGTGCCTTGAGGTTCCCGAGCAGTGCGGCCAGGCGGCGGGCGGTGTCGGGCGAATCGTTCTCTCCCTCGATCAGCGTCCATTCGAAGAAAATTTTCCTGCCGGTGGCATCGCAGTAGTCCCGGCAGGCGGAGATGAGATCCGCCAGCGGCCACCGGCGGCTCACCGGCACCAGGGCTTTGCGTTCCTCCTCGGTGGAGCCGTGCAGGGAAACCGCCAGACCGTAGGGCGCCTTCTCCTCGACCAGTCTCCGAATCCCCGGGAGCACGCCGACGGTGCTGATGGTGATATGGGAGGTGCCGATCCCGAGGCCCCGCGGGTCGGAGATGATTCCCAGTGCGGTCATCACGTGTTGGTAATTATCCAGCGGCTCCCCCATGCCCATCATCACCAGATTACGCAGCCTCGCCTCCGGGGCAAACCGCTGAAGCACCCGCCGGGCGTGAAGAACCTGGGCCACGATTTCGCCCGGTCGCAGATGGCGGGAAAAGCCCATCTGACCGGTGGCGCAGAATACGCAGCCCATGGCGCAGCCGGCCTGACTGGACACGCATACCGTATGGCGCCCCTCATACCCCATGAGCACCGTTTCAATGATCTGACCGTCCTCCAGCCGGAGCAGGAATTTACGGGTGAGA
>CAZVCO010000165.1:5225-7066 GCA_964625795.1 uncultured Verrucomicrobiota bacterium
TCCAGCCGGTCGAGAGAAAATGCCTTGGTTGCCCCCATCCGGGCCTCCACCCAGCGGCGCAGGGGAGGGGGAAGAGTGGAGACCTCTGCTCCCCGGTACAGCATGCGCCAGAGTGGGGCGGTATGCACCGGTTTCAGACCTTCGGACTCCAGCAACTGGCGGAGATCCTCAAACGAGAGGTCATGGAGAGAGTGGGACAAGGTTGGATAGGGTTGGACGAGGTTGGACGTATTCACTGACTGACTACTGACTACTGACTACTGACGACTGACGACTATTTCCCCAGGCCCTGTTCCAGCAGCCAGTCCAGGGCGGGGGCAATCTGCTGATCCCAATAGGACCAGGTATGCTCTCCGGAACCCTCGTGATAGTCGATGGGAAGATTCAGATTCTCCGCTTCACGACGGAAGGTCTGATTATCCTCGCAGAGGAAATCCTCCCGGCCGCAGCAGACCCGGAAAGGCGGACAGTTTCCTTCGGCAGCCCGCTGCTCCAGCAGAGCGAAAAGATTGTCCGGTCCCTGCTCGGGAGGGGTATTGTCAAAAACCAGACGCAGGGTCTGCCGGCGCAGTGCGGAGCCCTCCGTCTCGTGTTGAAGAAGCTGGATCCGGCGTGCCATATCCAGAACGCCGGAAAGAGAGACCCCGGCAAGAATGGAGTCTGGATGATCCAGCGTCCACTTCATGGCACCATACCCGCCCATGGAAAGACCCGCGACCGCATTGTCCTCCCGGCGGGAGGAGAGGGGGAAGAACTGACGCATGATCCCCGGCAGTTCCCGGGTCAGAAAGGTATAGTACGCTCCCCCATGGGTCATGTCCGTATAAAAGCTGCGGTGGGCATTCGGCATGACCACAGCCAGACCGCGTTCCTCGGCAAACCGTTCGATTGAGGTGCGGCGGCTCCAGATGGTATGGTCATCGGAGAGACCGTGCAGCAGCCATACGCAGGGCCAGTGGTCGCGCGATGGTGAAGAGGCAACGCCGATGTTCTGTTCACTGCCGGGCTGGGGAATGATGACTTCCGCCTGGCAGTGCATGCCCAGGGTTTCGGAGAAAAAGTTGGAATGAAATAAAGCCATGGGGGGGGTGCTGTGCGTCAGGGTGTGCCTTCGGGACATCAAATTCCCGCTACGCGGAATTTATGACCAATGACCAATGACCAATGACCAATGACCCTCTTTCTCCCCGGCGTCCGTGGAGCTACCTCTTATGAAACTTTCCCTGCTGTTTGCCTCTTTCTATGGAATGACCGGTGTGATTCTGGGTGCTTTTGGTGCGCACGCTCTAAAGGCGAAACTGTCACCGGATCAGTTGGTGTCCTGGGAAACCGGTGTCCGCTATCAACTGATCCACGCAGCTTGTCTTCTCGCTGTTTCCCTGCTGTTGGATAAGGGCCTTGGCTTGAAACCGACCGTTTGGCTGTGGGGAATCGGGGTGGTGTTGTTCAGTGGTTCGATCTACCTGCTGAGTCTCGGGCTTGGCCCCAAGGCGCTGTGGGGACCCATCACCCCCCTGGGCGGCCTTTTGCTGATCCTTGGCTGGGGCTGGCTCTTCTTTCAGGCACTGAAACTCTGAGCCCGCTGACCTTCTCCGCCAAAGAAGAAAATGGGCCATGGGAAAAACCCATGGCCCTGAAACCGGATTTTGAAAAACCGGTTATTGTCCCAGCTGAAAGACCGCGATGCTTCCACTCACCTCATAGGAGACCACGAGAAGAGATTTTCCGTTCGGGCTGTCTTCAGCAGGGATGAACACCAGGCCTTCCGGTCCGAGATCACCAGCGGTGTCGGATTGGGGATCTCCATCAAAGATCCTGGTGTTTACGTACTCGATGAATTC
>CAZVCO010000166.1:0-1172 GCA_964625795.1 uncultured Verrucomicrobiota bacterium
CTGCGGGGCGGAAAAATGCAGGATGTGATCTTTAACGGGGCCGAGGGGTTCAAGCCTACTAACATGTCGGAAGTCAGCCTGACACTCTCGGAGTGCGAGGATGTACTGCCCATGGATTATCATGAGGTCACCATTACCCGGCGGCTCTTCCGCAGCGGGGAAAGCGAATATTATCTCAACAAACAGCCCTGCCGGCTGCGCGACATCCATCGTCTCTTTATGGACACCGGGGTGGGGCGGAACAGTTATTCCATTCTGGAGCAGGGCAAGATCGACCAGGTACTGAGTTCCCGTCCGGAGGACCGGCGGCTGGTGTTTGAAGAGGCCAGCGGGATCACCAAATTCAAAGCCGACCGCCGTGAGGCGCTGCGGAAGCTGGAGCATACCGAACAGAATCTGTTGCGGCTGGATGACGTGGTGCGCGAAGTGAAGCGTCGGATGATCTCCCTGCAGCGCCAGGCCGGCAAAGCCCGCAGGTATCAGGAGATTCAACAGCGGCTGCAGGGGCGTGAACTCTGGCTCTCCCGCCACCGCATGGAGGAAATGAGCGAAGCGATTTCCGATAAAGAAAAACGCATGGAGGTGCTGCAGGAGGAACTCACGGTCAGCCGGGCCGATGTGGCCACCCGCGAAGGAGCGATTGCAGAGGCGCGTGAGGTGCTGGAGTCCGCAGACCGGGTGATTGCCGACCGCATGGAGGCGGCCGTTAATCTCCGCAATCAGCTGCATCAGTTGAAAGAGTCGGTCCGGGTCAATGGCGAGCGCATTGAGGAGATGAAAGCCTATGCCAACCGCGATCATAAGGATGCGGAGGAGGCCCGGGCCCGGCTCGAGCAGCACCACCGCACCCTTGCGGAGTGTGAGGAGGCCTTGAAGAAGGTCCGCCAGGCCGGGGGAGAGGAGGAGGCGCTGCTGCAGCAGCGTCAACAGGCCGTACAGGCACTGGAGACCTCCAACGCGGAACTGCGTCAGACCTTGCGGAGTCTGCGGACAGAATTGGAGGAGCAGGAGCAGGCCGCTGAGGAGACCGCCGGGGCCCCCGAGGACGGGGAGGACGTTGATGCAGCAGGCGAACCCCTCGCCACCGAAGAGCCCCAGCCTGAAGACGGTCCTGCCGAGGAGGCGCCCGGCTTCTTCAGCCGAGCGGGCGGCGTCATCGCCACCGTAGCGGC
>CAZVCO010000166.1:1182-7039 GCA_964625795.1 uncultured Verrucomicrobiota bacterium
CAGTATCCGGGAATTTGAGGAGCGTGAACGGAGCCGACTGGTGCATCAGGAGCGGCTGCGCGAGGGCATCCGCGAGCAGGAGGAGGCGGAGGCCGGCCGCACGGAGCGGGTTCAGCAGCTCACCTCCGAGGTGGAGGCGGTGAATACCCGTCAGCGTGAACTTCAGTCCCGGGTGGACCGGGCCGTGGCGCAGCAACAGCAGCAGGGACAGAGCCTGACCGAACAGCGTGCTAAACTGAATGAACGCGAGCAGGAGGTGGCCGGATTGAAGGCCCGGCTGGATGTCCTGCATGCCCAGGCCAGGGATCAGGAACAGTTTCCGGCCGGAGCCCGCACGTTACTTTCAGGAGAGCCTTTGGCCGGGGTTGATGCCTCCCGTCTGGTGGGAGCGCTGGCGGAGCAGGTGCGGACGGAACCGGCCTGTCAGATGGCCCTGGAGTCGTTGCTTCGCCATTGGATGGATGCCGTGGTGGTTCAGGATACGGCTGGACTCTCCACGGTGTTTGACGCGCTGACGTCCGGTGAACCGGAGGCGGTGCGGGTGCTGGCGGTGCAGGGAATCGCTCCGGTCTCCGCCGCCGCCGAGGGGCCTGGAGAGGCGTTTGCCCCCAAGGTGCAGACCTCACCTGAACTGCGTCCGTTGATGGACCGGCTGTTTGCCGGGGTCCGTCTGGTCTCCTCTTTTGATCAGGTTCCGCCCCCGCAGCCGGGGCAGGTCTGGGTGACCCGGGAGGGACATATCCTGCGGGGCGACGGTTCGCTGGAGGTGTTTTCGGCCGAGCAGGAGCAGGGAAATCCCCTGGCCCTGCAGGCGAAAATCACCAAAACCCGCGAGGCTCTGACCCGTGCGGAGGAGGAGTCGGCGCATCTGCGGGGTTCTCTGGAGGCCACACAGGGCGAGGAGAGCCGTCTGAGGGAAGCGCTTAAAAAAGACCGGGAGGACCTGCAGGAGATCAGCCGCCGCCATGCAGGACTGGAAAGTGAGCTGCGCTCAGCGACCCTGGAGCTGGAGCAGGGTCAGGCCCGTCACCGTCAACTGACCAATCAGCTGGCCACTCTGACCGAAACCCATTCGGAATCGGACGAACAGCGACGGTCCTTTGTGGAGGCACTGGAGAGTGCCAGGGCCAGGCAGGAGGAAATCAAGGCGGTGATTGAGGATCACACCAAATCCTTTGAGGCGGCGGAGGGCGAACGCAACACGGCTCTGCAGGTGGCGACCGAACAGCGGATCAAATGCGCCGAACACCGTCAGAAAGTGGAAAGCCTTGAACGTCAGCATCACAACCTGACCGAGCGCATCCGGGAGCTGGAGGGGACCGTACGCGATCGTAATGACGGGGTGATGTCCCATACCGAACGGGTGGAGGCGCTGCAGCAGGCCTGTGAGGAGGCCAAAGAAAAAATTCCACCGCTGGAGGAGCAGCTTAAAGAGCGCACCGCGGAAATCGAATCCGAGCGCGAGCAGCGTCAACAGCGTCAGACCGAAGTGCATCAGCTGGAGCAGGCACTGAAAGCGGCCCGGCAGGCGGTGGAGGCCAAATCAGGTGAATCCTCACGCATCGATGTCGATCTGGCTCAGCGCCGGGTGCGGCTGGAGAATCTGGTGCAGCGGGTGACGGAAACGTATCAGATGGGCGCGCAGGACATCTATCGGGTGGAGGAGCCCGACTGGGAACAGGAGACCCCTCCCGGCTGGGACGAACTGGAGGAGGCCGTCAATGCCATGAAAGCCAAACTGGAGTCCATGGGGCCGGTCAACATGGTGGCCATCGAGGAGTATCAGGAGCAGGAGGACCGCTATCAGTTCCTCATGACCCAGCAGGAGGATCTGGTGCAGGCCAAGCAGAAACTGCTGGAGACCATTGAACAGATCAATTCCACCACCACCGAGATGTTCAACACCACGTTTGAAAAGGTGAACAGTCACTTCCAGGACATGTTCAAGAAACTTTTCGGAGGCGGAGAGGCCTATCTCGAACTGGTGGATGCGGAGAACGTGCTGGAGTCGGGGATCGATATCGTGGCCAAACCTCCCGGGAAGAAACCGCAGGTGATCAGCCTGCTCTCCGGCGGGGAGCGGACGATGACCGCCGTGGCGCTGCTGTTTGCACTCTATACCGTGAAACCCAGCCCCTTCTGTATTCTGGATGAGCTGGATGCGGCGCTGGACGATGCGAATATCGGACGCTTTGTCGCGCTGGTTCAGTCGTTCCTGAAAGATTCCCAGTTCATTGTGATCACCCACAATCAGAAGACCATCGCCGCAGCGGATGTGCTGTATGGCATCACCCAGGAGCGGAAGGGCGTGTCCAAGGTGGTGTCGGTCAAACTCACCGACCATGCGGCGGGTGAAGAGCCTGAGGCGGAGCCGGAACTGGCGGGCGTTTAAGAAATATATGTATGGCAAGGATATCAAGGATCGTAAGGATTAGGACTGTAGGATTGTTTGAATTACATCCTTTCTATCCTTCACATCCTTGCTGATTTAACGATTCGGGTGCTTGAGATAACCTATGGCGAATAAGAAAAAAACTGATCACCAATACGACGAAAGCAAAATCAAAACCCTGTCCTCTCTGGAGCACATCCGGGCGAGAACCGGAATGTACATCGGGCGTACCGGCACGGGTTCTCATTACGATGACGGGATTTACATCCTGCTCAAAGAGGTCATCGACAACGGGATCGATGAGCACATTATGGGCTACGGCTCCAAAATCGACATCACTCTGGACGGACCGGAAATCACCATCCGGGATTACGGCCGCGGTATTCCGCACGGCAAAGTGGTCGACTGCGTCTCCCGCATCAATACCGGGGCCAAATACAACGACGACGTCTTCCAGTTTTCGGTCGGATTGAACGGTGTGGGCACCAAAGCGGTGAATGCCCTGTCCGAGACCTTCACGGTGTGCAGTTACCGCGACGGGAAATTTCAGGAGGCTTCCTTTGAGCGGGGTGAACTGGTGTCGGAAGACAACGGGAAGGCCGATGAGCCGGATGGAACCCTGGTCAGCTTTGTGCCGGACGTGGAGATTTTTAAAAAGTTCAAGTACCGGGAAGAATACATTCTGCGGAGACTGAAGTTTTACACCTATCTGAATGCCGGGCTGACCATCCGCTTCAACGGAAAAAAACTCGAGGCGAAAAAAGGACTGCTGGATCTGATTCTGGAGGAATCCGACAGCGAATCCATCTACCCGCCGCTCTACTTCAAAGACAAGACGCTGGAGATTGCCCTCACCCACGCCCAGCTCTACGGAGAGGAGAACTGGTCGTTTGTCAACGGGCAGTACACCGCGGACGGCGGCACCCATCTCAGTGCCTTCCGGGAGGGAATCCTCAAAGCCTTCAACGATTTCTCCAAGAAAAAATATGACGGCGATGATATCCGGGAGGGAATGATCGGGGCGGTGGCCATCCGCTTGAAAGAGCCGATCTTCGAGTCGCAGACCAAGAACAAACTGGGGAACTCTGAAATCCGGTCCGAACTGGTCACGCAGGTGCGGGATGTGGTGATTGATCTGCTGCACAAAAACCCCAAGGCAGCGGAACGGGCGTTTCTGAAGATTGAGGAAACTCAGAAAATGCGGAAAGAGATCACCGCGGTGAAAAAAATGGCCCGGGAAAAGTCCAAGGCGATCTCCATCCGTATCCCCCAGCTCAAGGACTGTAAAATTCATTTGGACAAGGAGAAGGGCAAAGGGGAGGAGTCCATGATTTTCATCACCGAGGGTCAGTCCGCAGCCGGGTCGATGGTGTCCTGCCGGGATCCCAACAAGCAGGCCATTTTCACTCTGAAGGGCAAGCCTATGAACGTGGCCGAGCTCAAGCGGGATGCGATTTACAAAAACGATGAACTCTACAACCTGATGCAGGCCCTCCGGATTGAGGAGACGGTGGATCAGCTCCGGTATCAGAAAGTCATTCTGGCCACCGATGCCGACGTGGACGGCATGCATATCCGGAATCTGATGATCACCTTTTTCCTGCGGTTCTTTCAGCCGCTGGTGCGTGAGGGGCATTTGTGGATTCTGGAGACCCCGCTGTTCCGGGTGAGGAACAAAAAAGAGACCCGGTACTGCTACACCGAGGCGGAGCGGGTTGCGGCCTTCAAGGAAATATCCAATCCCGAGATCACCCGCTTCAAAGGGCTGGGGGAAATCTCACCCCGTGAGTTCGACGCCTTTATCAGCAGCGACATGAGACTGTCCCCGGTGCATATCGACGATCTGCACGAAGTGCCCCATATCCTGAAGTTCTACATGGGCAAGAACACCCCGCAACGCCGGGAGTACATTCTGAACCATCTGGTGGTGCAGGAGGATGCGGTGTAGGGTGGCCGGCTTCCCTTGACCCGGATTGAAGAACGTATTACAGTATTACCTATGAGAACTACCATCATACTAGATGACCGTCTTGGTGAGCGCCTGAAACAGGAAGCGCATCGACGCAAACAAAGTTTCAGTGCGTTTCTGGCGGAAGCCGGGCGGAAAGCACTGGCAGAAAAGGAACCTGCTGCCATGGAAACGCCTTTCCAGCTGATTACCTATGGGAAAAGAGGGGTTCAGCCAGGGGTGAATCTGGACGAAACGGGAGCTCTTCTGGTGGCGGAGGATGAAGAGGCGTATCGAACATGATGCTCCCGGATGTAAACGTCCTGGTGTATGCGCACCGTCCTGATTCTGTTCATAATCATGAGGAATATGCCGCCTGGATTTCCGGGCTGGCGGAATCACCCAAAGCGTTTGCCTTGTCTGAAGCGGTGTTGAGTGGATTTATCCGGGTGGTGACAAATCGCAGAATTTTCAAAGATCCGACTCCCACCTCTACTGCGTTGGCATTTTGTTCCGGGCTGCGGGACAGAACTCATGCAAGAATTCTTACGCCGGGTGATGCGAATTGGGGCATCTTTGAGATGTTGTGTCGGGAGCCGGGAATAAAAGGCAAACTGATTGCGGATGCCTGGCATGCCGCGCTTGCGATGGAATACGATTGTGAATGGATCACCTGTGACAGTGATTTTGCACGTTTTCCCGGTCTCCGCTGGCGGCACCCCCTTTCCGCAGAGTAAGAAGACGTGAGCTGTCAAACGGAAAGCCTTTTTAACCATTATTGAACCGAATCCTGATCCTTTTTTACCTATGAATATTGAAGATGACCAAAACGATTTGTTTCCCGAGGAGGAGTCCCCGGAAGAGACGGGCGTTCAGGAGGAGACAACCGCAGACGAACCTGTTCTCCGTGATCTGATCGACACCAACTTCCTGGACTATGCCGCCTATGTGATCAAGGACCGGGCGATTCCCAGTCTGGAGGATGGCCTGAAACCGGTGCAGCGCCGTATCATGTGGTCGCTGCGGCGCAATGATGACGGGAAATTCATCAAAGTGGCCAATATCGTGGGGTTCTGTATGCAGTTCCATCCGCACGGCGACGCCTCGATTGCCGATGCGCTGGTCACGCTGGTGAACAAGCGGTATCTGATTGAAGGGCAGGGGAACTACGGAAACCTGCACACCGGCGATCCGGCCGCGGCCTCCCGGTATATCGAGTGCCGGCTGACGGCCCTGGCCCGGGAGCAGATTTTCAACAAACATCTCACCAAATTCATTCCCAGTTACGATGGCCGGAACGACGAACCGGTGCTGCTGCCTTCTAAAATTCCGCTGTTGCTGATGCTGGGAGCCGATGGAATTGCGGTGGGATTGTCCACCCGTATTCTGCCGCACAACTTCGGAGAGCTGCTGCAGGGACAGATGGAAATTCTCAAGGGACGCAGTCCGAAGACCCTGCTGCCGGACTTCCTTACCGGCGGGGTGATGGATGCGACCGACTATGATCTGTGCCGCGG
>CAZVCO010000167.1:0-6991 GCA_964625795.1 uncultured Verrucomicrobiota bacterium
GGTCAGAGGTCAGAGGTCAGAGGTCAGAGGTCAGAGGTCAGAGGTCAGAGATTGTAAATTTTGGTATCGGAATCGCAATCGATATCGGCTTCGGATCATCTTCAGGTTTCAGCTTCAAGGGATATTTCCGGTCTTCTTCACTCAGCCCCCTGACCTCTGCACTCTGCACTCTGCACTCTGACCTCCTTGATCCATTCTTCCCTTTTCCGGAAACTCCTGCTAAGAGCCCACGATGTCTGAAACTCCCTCCATTCCGAACCGCACCGTGGCCATTGTGGGCCGCCCCAACGTGGGGAAGTCCTCCCTGTTTAACCGGCTGGCCGGGAAGCGGATTGCCATCGTGCATGAACAGAGCGGCGTCACCCGCGACCGTCTGTCGGCCGAGGTGCAGGCGAAGGGACAGCATTTTGAGCTGATCGATACGGGCGGTATCGGACTGCTCGACCGGCAGACCGCTCCCGATGCCATTGAGAAGGGGATTCTGGATCAGGTGCAGGCCGCCATTGAGGATGCCGGTCTGATTCTCTTCACGGTGGATGTCACCGACGGCGTGGCCCCGTTGGACGAGGAAGTGGCCCGTCTGCTGCGGCAGTCCGGCCGCGAGGTCTGGCTGGTGTCCCATAAAGCCGACAATGCCGCCCTGGATGACCAGTCGGTGGAATTCGAACAGTTTGCCTATCCCGTCTACCCGGTCAGCTCCCTTCACAACCGCGGGGTGGATGCTCTGGTGGCGGATATCCTCAAGGCCCTGCCGGAGATGGACAATCCCACCATCGAGGATCCTCTGCGAATCGCCGTGGTCGGCCGCCCCAATGCCGGAAAGTCCAGTATCATCAACCGTCTGGTCAAGGGCAGCCGGGTCATCGTGTCCGAAGTGGCCGGCACCACCCGGGACAGCATCGAGGTCCCTTTTCAGGTGGGCGAAGGGGATCAGGCCCGGCATTACCGCCTTATCGACACTGCGGGTCTCCGTAAATGGGGGAAAGTGAAAGAGGCGGTCGACAAGTACAGCAACCTCCGGACCGAAAATGCCATCGACCGGTCCGACATCTCGCTGCTCATTCTGGATGCCGGAGAGGGCCCGACAGTACGGGACAAAAAAATTATTTCCCGGATCGAAGCCTCCGAAGCCGGCTGTCTGGTCATCGTGAACAAGTGGGATCTGGCTGAAAACGTGACCACCCAGCGCAAATACACCGAAGCCCTTCGCCGGGAACTGCCCTACCTCAGCCACGTACCCATTCTCTACGGATCCGCCCTCTCGGGATTCAATATGAAGCGAATGGTGGATGCCATTGAGGAGGTTGCCCGCAATATCGCCACCCCCCTGGCCACCGGCGTTCTCAACCGTGTCCTGCGCGACTCCTTTGAGAAGACACCGCCTCCCATGGTGAAACAGCGCAGACTGAAACTGTTCTACGCCACCCAGGTCGGCGTGCGCCCTCTCCGCATCAAACTGTTCGTCAACAGCCCCAGCCTGCTCACCTCGGCCTATAAAAAGTATCTCGACCGCCGCCTGCGGGAAACCTTCGGACTCGACGGTGCCCCCCTGGTGCTGATCTTCAACCGGCGCAGAGCGCTGGACGACAATCGATAGTGGCCCCGTGGCACAGTTCGTCCCCCTGGCCGTCACCGAGTGAGAGCTTGGGCAGGCGAACTCTGAATGCTTCATGCCCCAAACTTTTCAGTTATCAGCCCGGGACGGGCAGATCCACGCTCGAACACTTCATGCTCCAACCCTTTTGGCTATCAGCCCGAGTGGCGCAGTTCGTCCCGAACTGTGAAGGCTTCATGCCCCAACCCTTTCAGTTATCAGCCCGGGACGGGCAGATCCACGCTTGCGCGCTTCAATCGGTCGTTAATGGCCCTTCCCAACCCCTCCTCCGGCACTTTCCAGGCCACGATATGGTCCGGATTCTGATCATCCAGACGGCGCATACAGGCGAAAAGGCGGCTGGCCGCCTCTGAAAGGTCACCGGATTCGGACAAGCGCTCCGCGGGTCCCGCCTCCTCCACCCTGCGGTCGAGCGTCAGCCAGCCGGTGCAGCCGTCAAGTTCCGGAACCGGCGCCCCTTGCTCCAGCAGGATAAGCGGGGTGCGCGGTGCATAATGGGATTTCAACATGCCCGGAGCCCGCTCGGAATGACTCCCCGACTCCACCGGGGAGGTCACCACCGTGATCTCCTCCACCACATCCCTCACCTGCTCCAGCGGCAGCGCTCCCAGCCCGTACACCAGCACCTGTCCCCCTTCTCCGAACCCGACCACCGTGGACTCCACTCCTCGCTCACAGGGCCCTGCATCCACCACGCCGGCCACCTGTGCGGCATCCGATAACTCCTCAATCACGTGTTCGGCCCGGGTCGGACTGATGCGTCCGAAGCGGTTGGCACTGGGAGCAGCCAGCGGAAACCCCGCCTCCCGGATCAGAGCGCGGGACACGGGATGGGCCGGCACCCGGAGGGCCAGAGTGTCCAGTCCGGCCGACAACAGATCGGGGATTCCGGGCTGACGAGGCAGCACCAGGGTCAGCGGTCCGGGCCAGAACGCATCGGCCAGCCTCTCCGCCATAGGAGGAATCTCACGGGCAAGACTCCAGGCCTCTGCCGCCCGGGCGGTATGCACAATGAGGGGATCAAAAGTCGGGCGCTGTTTAGCCGCAAAAATATCGGCCACCACTGCGGCGTCCAGGGCATTTCCGGCCAGACCATACACCGTTTCGGTGGGCATCCCCACCAGCCTTCCGGCCCGCAGGGCCGCGGCCGCGCGGGACAGCCCTTCTGCATCCGTGCTCCAGCGTTCCATGCGCGTTCAGGCGTTCTGCAGCGATTCGGTTAACGGCCGGTGAAACATGGGAATGGTGTCCAGATTCGGGGTCCGCGGCAGTGCCGGCACCTTCACCCTGACCAGTTCCCCCTGCATGCTGTAGGGACTGGTGAACGTGACCTTCACATCCACCAGCGCGCCCTGCATGTCCTCGTCCGCACTGAAAAAGACCAGGCGGTTATGAGGCGTGCGCCCCCGCCATTTCCCTTTGTGACGGGATTCGACCAGCACCTCCACCTCCTGATCCATCCACTGGGTGTTTTTTCGGGTGAGAATGTCATCCACCAGCTCATCAATCATCAGACGGCGCCGCTCTTTCTCCTCTTCGGGCACGTCATCCTCCATTTTGCGGGCCGCGATGGTCTTGGGCCGCTCGGAATATTTGGCCAGATGCACCTTATCCAGCTCCAGATCTTTGAGGAGATCATAGGTGTCCATGAATTCACGGTCGGTTTCACCGGGAAAGCCCACAATGATATCGGTGTTGATGGTGTTGTCCGGGCAGATCCGGCGCACCCGCTCGATCAGCGCGATGTAATCCTCCCGGGTGTAGCCCCGTTTCATCTCCTCCAGCACCTTGTTGTTACCGGCCTGCACCGGCAGCTCAAAATGCGGCATCACCTTGGGTTCATCCCGGGTCACCTCAATGATCCGGTCCGTCATGTAATTCGGATGTCCGGTCAGGTAGCGGATCCGCAACACCTCCGGGATCGCGGCCACGTCCCGCAGCAGTTCGGCCAGGCCGTAATCCTCTTCGAAATCCGTGCCGTAGCGGTCAACGATCTGCCCCAGCAACATGATTTCCCGTACGCCCTGTTCGGTCAGCCGCCGGATCTCCTTGAGGATCTCTTCCGGTCGACGGCTTCGCTCCGGTCCGCGGCGGTAGGGAATCACACAGAAGGTGCAGGCATGCGAGCAGCCGAGCACAATGGGAACGTTGGCCTGCACTGTGCGCTCACGCCGCAGGGCCGGCAGAATATAAGCCTCATCCTGAATGGCGTTCTGCACCGACTTGAGCCGCATCTCCTCAAATTTCGCTTCCTGATCCTCCGTGGCCCCTTCGCCCTGCAGATAGGACATCAATGGCGAGGCATCCGACGGCGGCATGAACACATCCACAAAAGGAAACTGCTTTTTAAGTCTCGGCGCCTCCCGCATCCCCACCATGCAGCCCATCAGTCCCACCGTGAGCGACGGGTTCCGCTTCTTGAGCCCCTGGACAAAATGAAGCCGTCCCACGGCCCGGTCTTCAGCCTGCTGACGCACCACGCAGGTGTTCAGCACCACCAAGTCGGCTTCCTCCGGCTTCTCGGTCATAGCATAGCCCAACGCTTCAAGCTGACTTCCCAGATGACGGGAGTCCGCTTCATTCATTTGACAACCGATGGTCCAGATGTTGTATTTTTTGACTTCCATGAAGGAGCGGATCCTATCGGGAATCCCATGAAGATAAAGAGCAAAATCATCTTGGCACTTGGACTCCTCGGCCTGGTTGTCCCCCTGCAGGCGGAGGATCCGCTGGAATACTGGCTGGCCGATACAGCCCCGTTCTGGGACTGGGACGGACCCTCATTTATGCGGGAGGCCTCGAAGCTTGGATTCAGTTGGACCTCGGAAAATCAGTCCGCCAGGGCCGCACCGCTCAAATCCCAACTCTTTGGAGCCGACGTGCTGGAGGCAGTGGTGCGGTTTGAGGACGGAAGCCCCGACTCGTTCATGGTCTCCTATTTCAACCGGGGCGATGCCGAGGATGATCTCTCCGAAGCCGACTTTCAGAAACAGGTGCGTGAACGGATCGCCGCCATTTCCTCCACCATCCGCGTCCATCCACGGCCGGGAAACCGCACCTCCAGCCGGAATGACGTGCGGGATGACAGCCGGATCTGGCAGCGGGAACGGATTCAGTTTGAACTGTCCTACTCCTACACCACCTCCGGCGGCTTCCGAGCGGAATATATCCGCCTGGTGGCCAAAGAATTCTCCTCCACCGACATTCCCTCTCACGCCCGTGACCGGGTGAATCCCTACGAGGTCAAAAAAAATATCACCCGCGATGCCACCACGGGCGACGTCTGGATTGCCAACATTCCCATGGTCGATCAGGGTCCCAAAGGATACTGCGCGGCCGCTACTTCCGAACGCATTCTCCGCTTTTTCGGTCAGGAGGTGGACCAGCACGAAATCGCCCAGATCGCCAACACCACTTCCGGCGGCGGCACCAGCACCCAGGAGCTGAAAAAAGCACTGCAGGCCGTGGGCCGTCAATACGGCTTCAGCTTCAAATCCCTGGTGGAATGGGACTTCGACGACTTCCGCGAGGAGATGGCCGACTACAACAAACTTGCCAGCAGGCGGGGAACCAGACGGGTGGACCTGCCGGTAGGCGGCACCTGGTACATCGCCCAGCTCTACCAGGCGGTGGATCCGGACACCTGGAAAGAACTGAAACGGGACCAGCGGTCGGACTTCAGAAAATTCAAAGAGAAGATCGAGCAGTATGTGGACGGGGGATGCCCGCTGGCCTGGAGCGTGAGCCTGGGGATCTATCCGGAGGTCACCCGTACCGGACAGGGCGGACATTTACGGATGATCATCGGATACAACCGCACCAAAAATGAAGTGATCTACACTGACACCTGGGGGCGCGGGCACGAGAAGAAACACATGCCCATGGATCAGGCCTTCGCCATCACCCGATCTCTCTTCTCCCTCGAACCGAAAGGCCTGAGACTCTAGCCGCTCTTATAAGCAAAAAAAATATTCTGCCTGGGTCCGCGTCGTTCGTGGCGGTAAAAATCCCAGGCCTACTGTAACTCTGCTTCTAAACCGCAGCGGGATCGTACAAATAGCGTCCGCAAAACCCGCAGATGGTCCATTTCTGCAGGGAATGGACATCATGCAGCGTTTGAGGAGTCAGCTTCATATGGCATCCGCCGCAGTTCTCCTGCCGCACGGCCACCACCACCGCATCCTGTTTTTTGCCCAGCTGGCCCATATACTGATCCAGCACCTCTTTGGGGATCCGTCCGATCAACTCCCCCCGCTCCTCTTTCAGCTCGGCAAAGGTGGTTTTAATCACCTCCAGCCGCTCGTCCAGTTCGCCGACTTCCGCCTCCACCTGTGCCTCCGCCGCCTCCCGTTCCCTCACGGCGCCGGCCAAAGCCTCCTTCAACTCCTCCAGCTGGCTCATGTGCTCCAGTTCACGGTCTTCCGCCAAACCGACCTTCTCCTCGCCGGCGGAGATTTCGTGCTCAAAGGCTTTGTACTCCTCGTTGGACTTGGCCTCCATCTGCTGGGTCTTGTACTTCGCCACCTGACTGCGGACGGCTTCCACCTCCAGTTCGTCCTCGCGGATCCGGGCCTCGCAGGCCTGAATCGCCTCTTTGGCCGCCTGTTCCGCGGCCCGGGCGGCATCCGCCCGGCTCCGGACGGCCTCCTGGCGGGCCGGAATGGCCTGGGACTCCTTCTTCAGCTGAAGCAGGGTGAGATCTTTTTTCTGAAGGTCGAGAAGGGCCTGAAGTTGTTCGCGTGTCACGGGATTCCTTTCCGGATTGAGATTGCCAGTGGGCAAAGGCCTTACTATGTCGATTCCCCCTTGGCAACGGCAACCCTTCGCCCAAATTCAGCCTATGACCTCCTCCGAACTCCTCCCTTCTCTCCTGTCCGCCGTATGGGACGCCTCCCGCTGCTGCGAAAAGATTGCCGCGGAATTCGAGTCGACCGATACCCAGACCAAATCGGACCAGTCGCCGGTGACGGTGGCGGATTATGCCAGTCAGGCCCTCATTCACTATAGACTGAAGGAGCTTACCCCCGACATCGGCATCGTGGCTGAAGAGGGCGCCGCCGCCCTGCAGGAGAATCCGGAACTGATTCAGCGGGTGGCGGCCTTCACGTCCCGGATTCATCCCGAGGTGAATGAGGACAGCCTGCTGGGTCTGCTGGACCACGGCGAACACCCCGGGGGAGAGGACACCTTCTGGACTCTGGATCCGATCGACGGCACCAAAGGATATCTCCGTGGGGGACAGTACGCCATCGCCCTGGCTCTGGTGAAAAACGGCCGCCCCATCCTGGGGGTCCTGGGATGCCCGCGCTACGTCATGGACGACCAGACCGGAGTAGTGTTTGCAGGGGGCGAGGAAATTAACGCCCAGGTCTGGAC
>CAZVCO010000168.1:0-5829 GCA_964625795.1 uncultured Verrucomicrobiota bacterium
TTCTGAAGAACTGTGTGTTCCGGCTGCTCATGCGGTCATTTGACCGCAAGAGCCCCGCCAGTGAAACTGGCAGGCCTCTTGCTGGAAGACCCCGGCAGCCTGGCCGCCAGGGAACCTGGCACCCATGCTGCTCTCGCTGTCGCGTAATGCGTACGCCCTAGCCTGCATATCTCACAAAACGGCAAAAAAGTAGCGAAGTTTTGGTTGTAACCTGCTATAAAGCAGGTGGAAGGGTCAGCCCTTGCATTTAGTCAGTAAACTCCTTGACCTGTTGTACAAATTAGGGAAAAAGTGGAAGCATGGCCCGAGCTAAACGCATTGAATACCCGGGAGCCTGCTATCACACGATGTGCAGGGGGAATCATGGGCAGAACATCTTCCGTACCGATGAGGGATAACGGCTGTTTTTGTCGACGTTGGGAGAAGTGACGGAACAGACCGGGTGGAGGATTCACGCCTACGTGCTGATGTCCAATCATTATCACCTGCTGATGGAAACACCGGAACCTAATTTGGTGGCGGGGATGAAGTGGTTCCAGGGGTCTTACACGCAACGGTTCAACGCGATGTTCGCGCAGCGGGGGCATCTGTTTCAGGGCAGATACAAAGCAATTCCAGTCCAGACGGATCCCCGTCATGGTGGAGAAGTGTATTTCCGACAGGTGAGTCATTATATTCATTTAAATCCGTTCCGGGCGAAATTGTGTGGTCAGGGAATGGAAAAGCCCCTGCACGCCTACCTCTGGAGCAGCTATCCCGCGTACGTGGGAAAGACCTCCCGGATTCCCGATTGGCTGGTGCGAGAGAGAGTGCTGAAGGCCTGCGGGTTGGTCGAGGGAGAGCCTGGGGCGATGGCCGCCTATCGGCGGAAGCTGGAGCGGGTGATGAACTTTGAACAGGACCCGCAGGCGGGACGCAGAGGAGAATTTGAATTTCAACAGCCTGCCGGATGGTTTGTGGGATCGGAGGAATTCAGGGAGCGCCTCCTCTCGCGTCTGGACAATTGCAAGGGAGGGGATAATTACCGAGGAGAGCAGAAGCGGGAGCACAACGAGGCCATGGCGGAGCGGTATCTGAACGCGGCATTGGAAGAACTGGATCTCAGCGAGTCTGAGCTCCTGAAGATGAAGGCGAATGCCTTGGAGAAACAGGCCGTGGCCTGGTTGCTGAAAACCCACACTACGGTAACGGGAGTCTGGCTTTCGGATCGGCTATGCCTGGGTCATCCTAGCAACAGTTCCCGCGCCTTAAGGAAATTTCGTACGGAAACGACGGGTCGGGTCAGAGAACTGAAGAAGAGAATGACTAAATGCAAGGGCTGACCCTTTTAACTGACCCTTCTAACGCAGCGGCGAAGTGTCGCTGCATTCCAGGCTAATTGAATAAGATGAGGAGGCGACCGCGGACCCCGCAGACAGCACGGACCCATGCAGTGGGAAGGCAATGAAGAAGGATGGAAACGCAGTCCGTTTGACGGAATCACACCGCATCGCAACCAAACATAAAATGGATCTGCATGGGTCCGCGTGGTCCGCGCTGTCCGTGGTTGAAACTTTCCAAACCTTTCTGCCTGAATCCAAACGCTGAACATCCGGGTTATACATTCGGAGACTCGACTTTCTGCTGCATCTCAATGTCAGAAACAGGTCTTCCACAGCGGTGAGGTGTCGCTGCGGCCGCTGAGCTGAACGGGCTGCCTGTCAAAATTTTTGCTTTCCGATTGTCAGAACAACAGCTTTGTCACAGCATGCCGCCATGCTGATTCGTTTGGAAAACTCTCTGATACGAGGTGAGATCGACTGCCGGGAACAGGGGCGGGTGACCGGACGCCTCTGGCTGTTGGGCCGGAGCGAACCTCTGGAGCTTGATCTGCAGGGGCTTCCGGCCCGGGACATGGCCGGACTTTGGGTCACCCTGCGGTGTGAATATCCCCCCTCGGAGCAGGCCCCCTCGCTTCGCTCTCCTCAGGAGGGGCATCTGCTTGACTGTTCGGGGTCGACCTCGAAACGGGTTCCGATGGGGGCGGAGCAGGAGATCCGCATGCGGTTGCGGAAACGCATTCCGCACGAATGGGATCAGCGGAAAGTGCTTCGGCTGGAATGGATCAATGCCAAAGGAGCACGGGTGGTGCTGGAGGCGGTCGGTCTGGAGGTCCAGGTGCGCGAACCGGCGGCCTGGCGCTTAACCGGCGAAGAGGAGGAGGCGTCCGGACGGGCATCGGCGCGGCTGCGGCAGCAGTGGGAGGAGACGGAGGTGCTGGACCGGCTGTCGCTGCCGGACCTGCCCGAGGATACCGGAACTCTCCCGGCGGCCGAGCGCGAGGCCGACCGGGAGGACGCCAAAATGGAGAAGCTCAATGACCGTATCCAGGCCCGGCTTGAGAAGCTCGACGCCTTTACGGAGGAGGCCTACGAGAAGATTTACCGGGAGGAGCGGGAAAAGATCCGGATCGAATTCGGTGAGCCCCCGCCGGTGCCGCTCACCCCTGAGCAGGAGGCGGATCGTGCCCGCTGGATCGAGGAGATGAACCGTCTTTCGGAGGAGGCCCTCCGGGAGTGGGAATCCGGCCATCTGGAGGAGCCGGACCGGCACCCCCTGCTGGTGCAGTGTGACAGTCTGCAGGAAAAAGTGTCGGCCGATCTGCGGATCAGCGGGTGGATGCCGGATGCCCCGGGACAGGAACATCCGCTGCGGGAGATGGAATGGGGCTTCCACATGGCCACGGCCAAAATGAGCGGAGGTCTGGGAATGACGGGAGATGACGCCTGGCCGCCCGAACGGATGACCGCCGCCAGTATGCTGGTGAAAGTGAAACAGGCCCGCGACTACCTCCACGATGTCCTGACGGCTCTCGATGCCGCGGATGAGGAGAATCTCGGGGTGGCGGTCTGGCGGAATGCCGTGCGGGAGGAGACTCAGGAGCTCCTGCAGGAAACCCAGTTGCTCATTCTGGAACTCCGGGAGCTGCTCACCTGAAAAGGTATGCCGGACCGGGTTGACCTCTTCCCCCATCGCTTTATTCTGATCAGATGCATTTTTTCACCGAGCTCCTTTCCGCCTGCTGGCATACCCTGCAAATGATGGCCCCCTTTTTGTTGCTGGGGTTTTTTCTTTCCGGTGTGCTCTCGGTGCTGATGCCGGTGGGAGTGGTCAAGCAGCACCTGGCCAAACCCGGAACGGCATCGGTGATTAAAAGCGCCCTGCTGGGAATTCCCCTGCCGCTCTGCAGCTGCGGCGTCTTGCCGGTGGCCACCTGGATACGGAGACATGGGGCCTCCAAAGGAGCGGTGGGTGCCTTTCTGCTGGCGACCCCGCAGACCGGGGTCGATGGATTTCTCGTGGCGCTGGGGCTGCTGGGGCTGGGCTTTGCCCTGTACATTCCTTTCGCCGCTCTGGTCTCCGGGGTGTGTCTGGGACTGATTCTCGACCGCGCATTCAAGGACGATCTTCAGCCGGAACCCCCTGAGCCCCCCAGCGGCAATCAGGCGCCCTGGCCCCTGCGGATTCTTCAGCACGGCTTTGTCACCATCGCCGGGGATATTGCAGTGCCTCTGATGGTGGGCATTCTGTTCGCCGGCACGCTGTCGGCCTTTGTCGACCCCCAATCGCTTTCCGGACTCGGAGACGGCCTGCTGGCCAAAATCCTGGTGGTGGCTGCGGCCACCCCTCTTTACGTCTGTGCGACCGCGTCGCTTCCGATCGGGGCCTCCATGCTCATGGCCGGGCTGTCGCCCGGTACGGTGTTTGTCTTTCTCATGGCGGGACCGGCCACCAATGCCGCCACCTTCACCACCATCTCCAAGCTCATTGGCCGGAAGGAGGCCGTGCTGTATCTCATTTGCGCGGTTCTGCTGGCCATCGGCATGGGACTGCTGCTGGATGTGCTCACCCCCTATTTGCCTGAGATCGAAAGTCAGCTGGAGCCGGGGGCGCATCACATGCCGGCCTGGAAATCGGTGGCCGCTGTGGTGCTGATCGGAGTGCTCATCACCGGAAAGGTCCTGCGGGACCGCGATTAATCCCCGGTGAGCGAACGCCATGTCTGTCTCCCGTATTCCCCTCGATATACCCGCGGCCCGGATGCCGCATCATATTGAAGTGCTATTGCATGAAACGGCCGGTCCGGTCTCGGAGTGGCAGGCCCGGCAGGAACGGGAGATGTTTGTGCCGGCAGATTATGTGCTGGTGTTTGACGCCCTGGCAGCCCTGCGGCCGGAAATGACCTCCCGGCCGCCCCGCTTCCTCGAATGGGGGAGTGGATTCGGCATCGCCACCCTGCTGGCCGCCTCACTGGGCTGGCAGGCCCGGGGAATCGAGCTTCAGCCCTCGCTGGTGGCGGAGAGCCGTCGGTGGAATGAGGTCTTTGATCTCACCGCCCGGTTTCATGAGGGCAGCTTTTTCCCCACCGACCCGAACGCGGTGGAGAAACTCAGCCTGTATTGCCGTCAGGCTGAGATTATCTATGTCTACCCCTGGCCCGATCAGGAGGTGGAGATCTTCGATTTATTTGACCGCCTGGCCGCGCCCGGGGCCTGGCTGCTCACCTATTACGGAGTGGAGGATGTGAGAATCTTTCGAAAACAGGGGGTCTTTACAACCCCGGAGCCATCTGATACCCCCTCTGCATGAATTACCTTGTGCTGCATGGTCCCAATCTGGGGCTTCTGGGAAAACGGGAGCCCGGCATTTACGGGTCGGCCACCCTGGAGGAGATCAACCGCCGGTGTGAAGCCGCCGCGGAGGAACTCGGCGTGCAAGTGGACTGCCGGCAGTCGGATGTGGAGGGGGAGCTGGTGGGCTGGATCGGGGCGGCCTCTGCCGATTTCGACGGAATTCTGCTGAATCCGGCCGCCTACACCCACACCAGTGTGGCCATCCGCGACGCCATTGCCGCCAGCGGTCTGCCGGTGGTGGAGGTGCATTTATCCAACACCCACGCCCGGGAGCCGTTCCGGCACGAAAGCCTCACTGCGCCCGTCTGTATCGGGCAGCTGATGGGGTTCGGCCCCCTCGGCTACGTGCTGGGGCTGCAGGCACTGCATGCGCATACGGACTCGACAGGGGGCTAGTCCCCCGCTAATTTAACCATTCATCTTTCGAGTAAGGAGACTCTATGGAATTTAAAGATCTGAAAAAAATCATCGATCTGGTGAAAGAGAAGGAAATCGTGGAATTTGATCTTCAGGACGGGGATTTCCGTCTGTCGACCAAGTTGCAGAGCTCCACCCCGGCACCACCCGCCGCTGCGCCTGCCGTACCGGCTGCGCCCCCCGCACCGGCCCCGGCATCCACTCCGGCCATGATGTCGGCCGAGGTAAGTGCAGAAGTGAAGGGACCCGCCATCCAGTCCCCCATGGTGGGCACCTTTTACCGGGCCTCTTCTCCGGATGCGGATCCCTTTGTCGCCGTGGGCGATGTGGTGACGCCCGAAACCACTGTCTGCATCATTGAGGCGATGAAGGTGATGAATGAAATTAAATCGGAAATGAAAGGAAAGATCAAATCCATCAACGTCGAGAACGGCGAAGCGGTGGAATTCGGTCAGCCGCTTTTCGAAATCGAGCCCCTCTAAGGCGGTCCATATGGAACGTGTACTCATTGCCAACCGCGGGGAAATCGCTCTGCGCATCATCCGGGCCTGCCGGGAACTGGGAATTCAGACCGTGGCGGTGTACAGTGAGGCCGACCGCGAGGCGGCCCACGTGCAACTTGCGGATGATGCCGTCTGTATCGGCCCCGCCTCCGCCTCCGAAAGCTATCTGAAAATCTCCAACATTATCAGCGCGGCGGAAGTGACCGATTCCGATGCCATTCATCCCGGATACGGAT
>CAZVCO010000168.1:5891-6990 GCA_964625795.1 uncultured Verrucomicrobiota bacterium
CACCGCGAGAGAAACCATGAAGGCCGGTGGGGTGCCCATTACCCCCGGCAGTGACGGTCTGGTGGAGAATGAGGCGGATGCCATACGCATTTCCAAGGAGATTGGCTATCCGGTGATTGTCAAAGCGACCGCGGGGGGCGGCGGTAAAGGCATGCGTATTGCCAAAGACGAATCCTCTCTGCTGAACGCCTTCACCACCGCCCGGCATGAAGCCGAGCGGGCGTTTGGAAATGCCGGCGTGTATATCGAAAAATATGTGGAGTCCGCCCGGCACATCGAAGTGCAGATTATGGCGGACGAGCACGGCAACGTGATTCATCTGGGCGAGCGGGACTGCAGTCTGCAGCGGCGCAATCAGAAAGTGCTGGAGGAGGCCCCGTCGCCGGTGCTGGATGACCGCATCCGCAAACAGCTGGGCGATGCCGCGGTCAAAGCCGCCAAGGCGGTGAACTACGCCAATGCCGGAACCGTGGAGTTCCTGTTCGATGAACGCGACCGCGAATTCTATTTCATGGAAATGAACACCCGGATTCAGGTGGAGCATCCCGTGACCGAGGAGGTCACCGGTGTCGACCTGATTAAAGAGATGATCCGGGTGGCCTCCGGTGAAAAACTCAGCCTGACTCAGGAGGAGGTCCGCATGATGGGCCACGCGATTGAGTTCCGGGTGAATGCCGAGGATCCCTCCCGGAATTTTGCTCCCTGTCCCGGCCGGATCAACTGGCTCAATCTGCCCGGCGGATTCGGTGTGCGGGTGGATACCGCAGTGTATCCCGGCTACGTGATTCCTCCATTTTATGACAGCATGGTGGGGAAACTCATTGTGAGAGGACGGGACCGCAAAGAGGCCCTGGCCCGTCTGGGGCGGGCCCTGGAGGAGTTTCTGGTGGACGGACCCGCCACCACCATCCCCCTCGGACTGGCGCTGCTGAAAGATGAGACCTTTCTTGGCGGCGCCTACAATACCGGATATCTGGAAAAATTCATGGAAACCTACCGGCCGCCTGAAGACGGGCTGCACGGACGCTCCCAGTGAGGAAGAATCATGTCTGACCCACGCCTGGTGATTGTCGGCTCTATCGGAATTGATCATATCGAA
>CAZVCO010000169.1:0-6980 GCA_964625795.1 uncultured Verrucomicrobiota bacterium
GCCACCCACTCGGCTTTTCCCCTTCGCCCCCAAAGCCCAGCGGGTGTCACGCTCCCTGCTGCCCCGGACGGAGCGAAACGGAACAGAGATTATGCAACGTAGCCGCTGGTAAACCCCTTCGGGGCCGTCCTCGTCGCGGAGCTCCTGCGGGCGGGCGGCGACATCGCATAATCCCGTGTTCCGTATCGCTCCTCCCCGCGGCGCTCCCCCCCATTCAGGGGGACGCCCCTCCGGAGCTGTTCGTCCGGCTACCCCCCCCGCCTCCCGGACAGCTCCTCCGCCCCGTCCCCCTCAGCCGCAAGCGGCTTTCACCCCCTGTCCCATAGCTGATCACGTTGGCTGCTGAAAATCCCCCCTTCACCCCGCAGCCACCGCGCCAGCCCCGGCCCCCTTCGCCCCCAGTCGGACCCGCTATCGCGGGACGCTCATTATAACGTGAGTGCAAACGTCAGCTCACAGTCCGGCGGCCGCCACCAACCTGCTCGCTTTCGCTGTGCCCCCGGGCCGCTCCGCTTGGGTGTGGGGCACAGCGAAAGCGAGCAGAACGGCGGCTATCGGGGGGCCTTTTTCCCAACAGGGAAAATCTTCCGAATGTCGGAAGATGGCCCTGGACGGCTTCCGAATCTCGGAAACTGTGACGGTGGCTAAAAAATAGACTATTCGGCGGTCTGAACGACGAAGGCCTCGACCACATCGAGAATCTTTTTTTGCTGACTCCGTGGCAGACGACTGACCGCTTGGAAAACTTCACCGGCCCTGCCGCCGGGAGAGCGGGTGTTTTTTATTTTGGGCAGACCTAGAATCTCTTCCAGGCTCACGCCCAAAGCTTCAGCCATTGGTACGAGCACATCGGAACGGGGAAGCTTTCCGGTGCGTTCCCAGTAGCTCACGTTGGTAGGTTGCTCATTAATCCGTCGGGCCAGTTCTCGAACGGAGATCCCAGCTTTCAGACGGAGTTTTCGAAGATTAGAAAGTTCACTCATGTGAACAGAATAACAGGAATGTTGAAAAAGTGCTTGCATGCGTGCAGTATACTGCACATAAATGAGCAGTGCAATAACGCTTGACGCGTTTTTCAAAAAGAAGCGGCCGGCCCGTTTCGTCGCCAAACAAACACGGACCGGCCTAGAAAACCCGAATCGGGTTCGAGCCGTATTATAGCGTCTTGGCTCCCGGTTCACAACCGAAAGGAAACCAAAGATGGAAACGACTGAAGCAACGGAATACATTCCCGGATGCTATCCCTGGGATGACTGGCAACAGAAAATGATAAAACGCGGAATGGAACGAACCCTCAGCGATCTGGGCCGGGATGTGATCCGCGACGCGGATCAACACAACTGGGCGCCGCCACTGCGGAACCTCTGCGACGAAACCGCTTTGATGGAACTGCTGACTCAGGCTCCGTACCTGGGCCGCCGCCTCTGTGAAATCCTCCTGGAAACCGACGGCTTGCGGGTGGCGTTCCCTGAAGATGACAAACGAAGCGCGGACATGATCCGCCTGCCGGGCTTCGGAGGGCAGTGCTGATGCCAAGAATCCCAGACGACGCAATCGACCGCCTGAAACAATCCCTCGACCTGGCCGCGCTGGTGCGCAGCCGGGGAATAGATCTCAAACCCCACGGCAACGGCCACTTGATCGGCCTTTGCCCTTTCCACGAAGACAAAGGAAATCCGAATCTCGTGATCACGCCCGGCAAAGGCTTGTTCCACTGCCTCGCCTGTGGTGCGGCCGGCAATCCGATCCAGTTCGTGCAGAAGTTCGACGGGATCAGCTTCCGCCATGCCTTCGAACTCCTGGACGAAGGAGGGCAAGCCGCGTTTAGCGGATCCGCCGAACCTTTGAAACGAACCACAGTCCCCAAGCTCGAAAATCCGTTGACCCCCGAAGCGGATGACTTCGAACTGTTCGAACAAGTGATCAGCTATTACCAGGAACGCTTGCAGAAAAATCCTGCGGCCCTGGACTATCTCGAATCCCGGGGTCTCAACCACCCCGAAGCTCTGGCCCGCTTCCGGATCGGCTTCGCCGACCGCTCGCTGGGCCTGCGGATGCCAGACAAAGCCCGCAAAGACGGCAAGGAAATCCGTGAGCACCTGCAACGACTGGGAATCTATCGGGAATCCGGCCACGAACACTTTAACGGTTCGATCGTGCTGCCGGTGTTCGATGACTCCGGCCACGTCTCGGAAATGTACGGACGCAGGATCTCGGACAAAAACCGGAACAAGGGCGCGCCGTCCCATCTCTACTTGCCCGGCCCTCACGCCGGAATCTGGAACGCGGAAGCCCTGGAATCCCCGGACATCATCCTTTGCGAAGCGCCCCTCGATGCGCTGACGTTCTGGGTCAATGGAATCAAAAACGTGACCTTCATTTACGGAACCCAGGGCTTTCCGGACTACCTCGAAACCGCCCTCATCGAACACCACACCAAGCGGGTGTTTTTGGCCTATGACAATGACAAATCCGGCAACCAGGCCGCAGAGCGGGAGGCGTCCCGCCTTGCGGCCAAAGGCATCGAGGTCTTTCGAATCATGTTCCCTCACGGAATGGATGTGAACGAGTATGCTTTGAAGGTGAAGCCTGCTCAAAAGTCATTGGCCCAAGCCGTCAAAGCCGCGGAATGGGTGGCCGGATCTAATGCACCCACGCGCGCACCTTCTTCTTTAGCTGCTGATTTAGCTGCTAAAGAAATAACTTCTCAACCCAAACCAGAGCCCGCGCCCGACCAACCCCAACTTCAACGCGTGGGCGACTATCACACGTTCGAACTCGGCCCGCGCACCTACCGAATCGGCGGCCTGGAGAAAAACAACAGCCTCGACGTGCTGCGGATCTCCCTGCGGCTGCGCCACGGTGAGAACTTCCACACCGACGCGCTGGACCTGCTCAAGGATGCCGACCGGCGCCGCTTCATCGAGCGGGCCGCAGAAGAAACCCGACTCGACCGCGAACTGATAAAAAGGGATCTCGGAAAACTCCTGCTTGCCCTGGAGCAGGAACAGGAAGAACGAATCCTGAGTTCGGGAGCCGGGGGACAGGAGGCAGGGAACGGGCCAGCGCTCAACCCGGAGGAACGCGCGGAAGCCCTGGAACTGCTCACCGCTCCAAATCTCGTCGAGCGCATTCAGGATCTCTTCGACGACTGCGGACTGGTAGGCGAACAAACCAATCGTTTAGCCGCTTACCTCGCCTGTACTTCCCGCAAGCTCAACCGGCCCTTGGCCGTGATCATTCAAAGCACCAGCGCAGCCGGAAAATCCACATTGATGGAAGCCGTCTTGGCCATGTTCCCGGAGGAAGAGCGGGTCAAATACTCCGCCATGACCGGGCAAAGTCTTTACTACCTGGGCGAAACCAACCTCCAACACAAGATCCTCGCCATCGTGGAGGAAGAGGGCGCGGAAAAAGCAAGCTACGCTCTCAAGCTCCTGCAGTCCGAAGGGGAACTGACCATCGCCAGCACTGGCAAGGATGCCACCACCGGCAGAATGGAAACCCAGGAATATCACGTCGAAGGCCCGGTCATGATCTTCCTTACCACCACCGCAATCGACATCGACGAAGAGCTTCTGAACCGCTGCTTGCTCCTTTCCGTCGACGAATCCCAAGCCCAGACCGAACGCATCCACACCCTGCAACGCGAAGCCCGGACGCTCGACGGACTCCGCCGCAAGAAACGCCGGACCGCCGTTCTGGCCCTGCTCAAAAACGCTCAACGACTGCTGGAACCCGTCGACGTGGTCAATCCCTACGCTGCACAGCTCACCTTCACCGTGAAACACACGCGCACCCGCCGGGACCATGAAAAATATCTCACGCTCATTGATAGCATCGCACTCCTGCATCAGCACCAACGCCCCCGCGAAATCGATCCAGCCGGAGGCGGCGAATACATCGCCACCACTTTGGCCGATATCGAGCTTGCGAATCAAATCGCGCCCGAACTCCTGGGCCGGTCGCTGGACGAACTCCCGCCACAAACCCGCCGCCTCCTCGATGCAATCAAAGTCCTGGTGCGGGAACGCTGCGAAACGGAAGGGCTCGACATTCGCACTGCTTTCTTTAGCCGCCGGGATGTTCGCGACCGGCTCGGCTGGGGAGTCACCCAAGTCCGCGCCCACCTCGAACGCCTCCGGGATCTCGAATACATCGCCGCCCGCTACGGACGGCCAGGAAGCGCCTTTCAATACGAACTGTTGATCGACCCCGAAACCGACGGAGGAACCGACCGCGTAGGACTGCTCGATCCCGAAAAACTAAACCTACGATGTGAACCTGTCGGGGAAAATAGCAACCTGTCGGGGGGGTGTCGGGCCATGCCCCGACAGGTTAAAAACCCAGAAAAACCGGGACCAAAACCCCGTTCTAAGCGCAATCTGTCGGCCTGTTCGGATCGCACATCAGGGACAGCGGAAAAAGATCGTCGTACCGTAGCTGTAGGAGGCCTCGCGGAATCCGAAATGTACCCGGAATGCGGGGCCGCCGCAAAGGCGGCCAGCGCGCAGAGGCTCCGCCGCCCACCCGCGACCCGCTGTCGCTCGCGTCCCTGATCGATCAATGGTTGCAGACCCTCGAAACCAAAGGCTACGCGGAACAAACCCTCTCGACAAACACCTGGGCACTCAAAACTTTCCTTGGCTGGGCCGCCGAACGTGACCTGATCCAGCCTGACCAGATCAAAAAGCCAATGCTTGAAAGCTATCAGCGATGGCTCTACCGCTACCGGAAAGCCAACGGCCAGCCCCTGGGGATCACCACCCAGCGCGCCCGCCTGGGCGCGTTGCAACGCTTCTTCGCCTGGCTCTGCCGTCAGAACCTGCTCCATGCCAATCCCGCCGCTGACTTGGAACTCCCCCGCAAACGTCCGCGCAATCTGCCCAAGGCCCTGACTCCGGACGAAATCAACCGCATCCTGAATCTGCCGGACATCGCCGATCCGCTGGGGATCCGTGACCGGGCCATCCTGGAACTGTTTTACGCCACCGGTATGCGCCGTTCGGAACTGGTGCGCCTCGATCACGAAGACCTCGACCCCGCCCTTGGCGTGCTCCGGGTGCGGGGGAAGGGCAGCAAGCAGCGCATGGTCCCGCTGGGACCTCGTGCGCTGCACTGGCTCACCCGCTACCTGACCGAAGTGCGTCCGGTTCTGGCCACCGACCTAAACGAACACGCCCTGTTCCTCTCCGGTTACGGAGAACGCTTCAGCCCGTCCTACCTGGGCAACTGGGTGCGCAAGCAGATGACCAAAGCCGAAATCGGCCGAACGGGTTCCTGCCATCTTCTCCGGCATTCCTGCGCGACCCACATGCTTGAAGGCGGGGCGGATATCAAAATCATTCAGCAGCTTCTCGGACACGCCCGCCTGGACACTACGCAGATCTACACCGAAGTCGGAATCCAGACCCTCCGGGAAGTCCATAGCCGGACCCATCCATCCTGCGCAACTAAATAAAAAAAGTAAGCAAATCGCCGCTTTTCCTCTTTTATTTAGCCGCCAAACAGCCCATGATCTTCGTCATGGGCTTTTACGTAAAACAGAGCAGCGAAAACAACGTACCTTCTTCGGGGTGCGCCTGCGCGGAGGAATCGCACCTCCCCCCAAAAAATCGCGTCTGGAATTTTTTTCCTGACTCCCAAAATCGCGTCCGAGAAAATCCCACTTTCGACCAATGTTCACGCCGGGAAAATCAACCTAGCACTACGATAATCGTGTCGGGTGTGCGTTTTTACGGCTTCCGCTACTATGACCCCGAAACAGGAAGATGGCCAAATCGCGATCCGATGGGGGAAAATGGTGGGATAAATTTGTATGGTTTTGCAAGCAATGCCTCATTAATCCTGTTTGATTTATTGGGGCTGGAAATACATCATTTATATTCAGCTACACAATGGCAATATAAACAAAAGCAACATTTATATTTATGGGTTTGGGAATATGCAGGAACATCTTGGGTCAACCATACAATCCAAAGTACTGAGGATAAGGTATCTTTGATTACTTCAGTTAAGGGAGATGATGGTTCATTTAAGTATAAAAATTCATTTTCACTAATTATATGGAATGTCGATATTGCATCCTCCACGAAAGCTGTTGAGTTTGACTGCCCTTATGTAAATGACTTAGAAAACTTAAAAGGATTGATGATATTTGACTTCCATGTAATAAAAAGAAAAATGTTTCCTTTTTCATTAGATCTTGCTGTAAACGACATTCCTGGCGAGGCAATAGATAGTCTAGGAATTAATTTTGAACATAATGATGGTAATATCAAAGCAAAAGGGAATCTCAATGATACTACCGTTAATTTCGAAGTTACTTGGGAATCTGGAAATGCCGAAGCATCATTTGTGAATTTTGTAATTTTATGTCCTGATGGTAGTGGTGACTATTACGCTCTTACAAATAAAGGTAATGCAGGAAGCATTGATACATCAGTGTTTAAAAGGAAAGATGACACTGATGGAATGAATATTGGCATTTTCGATCCATCGGGTGAGGAATAAAAAATGAGGATTAACCGATTTTCGAAATATGCCACATGTATTTTTTTTGGGCTTGTTATATTAATATGGATTTGTAGATTTTTTCAACAAGACGTTCATCATCCAAGTGGCCGTTTTGTTGATAATTTACTAATAAACTATCTTATCGAGTATAATGACCATGAAAAATCGGGAATTCCATTGGATTCAGATACTCTTTTTGATATTTTGGAAATTCCAGAATTAAGCGGTTCAAAACAATTTTATTCGGATTACATTGTCACAATGTTACCTGATTGGGAAACAATGGATATATCTTATGTTTATAAAAATACAAAACGATCAATTCGTTTAAAAAGAACGCCTGATGGTAGCCTGAGTGTAATCAACCACGCTGACACCGTATCGGAAAAAGGGGGCCAAAAAGGGGTCCGCCCACAGAAAACAGACTTTCCCTCCGAATAAAGCCCCGGCCTACCCGCAAGTCG
>CAZVCO010000170.1:0-6917 GCA_964625795.1 uncultured Verrucomicrobiota bacterium
TTCACCGCAATCCGCACCAGCACCACCATAGGACAGAAGGCAAACACCAGTCCCAGTACGGATTCCAGCCAGGGGGCCCAATCCACCCGCATCAGTAGTTCATGGCCGAGCCAGGCGGCCGGGATCATCAGCAGGCAGCCACCCAGCATGCAGGCCAGAACAGCAAGTCCGCGGGTGTTGGATTCAGTGGGGGACATGACGGGCGATTTCGATAAGGATCAGAGAATGTTGAGGAACATCGTAACCTCAAAAATCACACAACTCTCACCAATTGAATTTTTGTAAGAGACTGCAAATAGACCTCAGGCCCAGAAGGCATAGTTTCCGGTGGTCAGTACATAGACACCCAGGAGAAAATTGGTGAGAACATGCGAGAGACTCACCGCCCAGATGTCCTGGGTTTTCTTGTAGTAGAATCCCCAGATCAGTCCGCAGATCAGGGCGGCGATCCAGCGGGTGTGAACGCTGGCAAACAACAGGGAGCTGATCACGATGGCGCGGGTGGAAATTTCCCGCGGCTCCACCGCCAGAAAGTTTTCCTTATCCAGCCATCGGCACAGCCAGCCCCGCCAGAAAAATTCCTCAATCACAGCAATGACAAAGGCGGAACCCGCCAGGCGGATGAGCGCGACGCCCCAGCCTGCGGTCTCCGGGGCGTAGGGCGTGGTTTCCGACGGCAGGGTGAGTTCCCAGGGCATCAGCAGTCCCACGGTCTGATAAAACTGTTGAAATCCCTCTATACGGTTCAGTAGGCCGGATTCCGGCAGGATCCAGACCGCCAGCACGGCCAGTCCGGCCAGAGCGGCGCCGGGCAGGTGCCGTCCTTTCAGAGGAGTGCTATGCCACTGCCAGGGGCGGAGAGCCAGAAACAGGGCCAGACAGACGATGGTGTGCAGGGCGTATTTCCATCCCGCCGGATCCCCCGGGATCATCATCAGCAGAAGCCAGGCCCCGAAGGGCACCACATGCGGAATCCAGGCCTTGGAAGGGGGGAGGGACATGCTCTGACGACTTAGCTCCGGATTCGGTTCCGCTGGTTCAACTGGAGGTGTATTCGACTCTCAAGGGAAGGCCGGTGGGGCACCGTTCCTCAGGCCGGAGAGGGGGAGGGATCGGGGGCTTTCCCATCATCTGCCCCGTCAGAGGGGTCAAGCTCCGGAGCGACCACCACGCCGTCGTCTTTATTGGCATCCTCCACCGGACCGGGCGTGCCGCTGGGGGGATCTCCTCTTTCTTCGGGCGTGCGGATTCGGTTGTATTCACAAATATCGGTAACCGCTTTGCCATCGATAGTTTCCTGTTTGAGAAGAATCTGGGCCATGGTGTCCAGCTCATCCCGTTTTTCGGTGAGAATCCGCAGGGCCTCCTCGTGGCTGTATTTCAGCAGGCGGGACACTTCCTCGTCAATTTTCCGGGCCGTTTCCTCGCTGATCTGCTGAGTGCGACTGACTTCCCGTCCCATCCACATCTGTTCTTCATTGCTGCCGAAGGACTGGGGGCCCAGGGCGTCGTTCATGCCGTATTTGCAGACCATGGCCCGGGCCAGGCCGGTCGCGCGCTCAATGTCGTTGGCGGCGCCGGTTCCAATATCGTCCAGGGCCAGTTCCTCGGCCGCCCGTCCGCCCATAAAGCTCACAATCATGGCCTCCAGCTTTTTGCGTCCGTAGGTGTAATGATCCTTTTCCGGCAGCTGCATGGTGAGTCCCAACGCATTGCCGCGGGGAATGATGGTGACCTTGTGCACCGGCTCGGCATGTTCCAGTTCCTTCATCACGATGGCGTGGCCCGCTTCATGGTAAGCGGTAGCCAGTTTTTCTTTTTCGTCCATCATGGGCCCTTTCCGTTCGCGTCCGAACCGGACCTTGTCGCGGGCCTCCTCGAAGTCCTCCAGTTCCACTGCCTCTCCATTGCGCCGGGCGGCCTGCAGGGCGGCTTCGTTCACCAAATTGGATAAATCCGCGCCGCTGAACCCGGGGGTTCCTTTGGCGACCGTGTTTAAATCCACCTCCGCGCTGAGTTTAATCTGCTTGGTGTGAATCTTGAGAATCTGTTCACGTCCGTCCAGGGTAGGCAGGTCAACCACAATCTGCCGGTCGAACCGGCCGGGGCGGAGCAGCGCATTGTCCAGCACATCGGGCCGGTTGGTGGCGGCGATGATGATGACCCCTTCCTGGGTGTCAAAGCCGTCCATTTCCACCAGCAGGGCATTGAGGGTCTGCTCGCGTTCATCATGTCCGCCGCCGATTCCGCTGAAGCGGCTGCGGCCCACGGCATCGATCTCGTCGATAAACAGGATGCAGGGAGCATGTTTTTTACCCTGTTCAAACATATCGCGGACCCGGCTGGCGCCAACGCCGACGAACATTTCAACGAAATCCGAGCCACTGATGCTGAAGAACGGCACATCGGCTTCGCCAGCGATGGCCTTGGCCAGCAGAGTTTTACCGGTTCCGGGAGGTCCGGAGAGCAGGACGCCTTTGGGGATACGCCCACCCAGTTTCTGAAAACGTTTGGGATCTTTGAGGAAATCGATGATCTCCTCCACCTCCTCGGTGGCCTCATCCACGCCGGCGACGTCTTTGAAGGTGATTTTATTCCGGTCGCGGGTGAGGAGTTTGGCCCGGCTTTTCCCGAAGCTCATGGCGCCCTTTCCGGCGGATTTCATCTGACGGATAAACAGGAAGTACACCAGGAGCATGATCAGGATGAAGGGCACGGCACTCCAGAGCAGATCCCTGACCAGGGTGTTTTTCTGATCGTAGCTGTAACCGGGCACGTTCTCATCGAGAAACTCAATCACGTTCTCCGAAAGGGTCACCGGCACCTTGTACAACACAGGGTCCCCGTTGATATCGGTCTGACGCATTTCCACCAGCAGCTCATCCAGAGCAGGGCCGTTGTCGAATACGGTGACCGTGGAGACTTTGTCCTCATTTACATAGCCCACGAATTCGGGCTTGTAATTGATTTCCTCCACCAGGGCACGGTTGGAGCCCGCCAGATGCATCAGCACCAGGGTCAGCAGCATCAGCCCCATGATGGCGGCAAAGTTTTTCACAGGCATACGGGGTCCACCCGGTTCTCTGGGAGGGACGGGGGGCGGTGGAGGAGGTTGTTTGTCCGAACTCATAAAAAGGTACAGTTAGAGGTAGTCCATAAACGTAGCATGGACACAAAAAAAGGCAACCCTGAGACCTACTGGGGTTTTTTTCACTTTATTTGAACTCATTCCGGAGTAGAGACGTTCCTATCCATACATGTTCAACCCCAAATCTTCTGATATGCATAAACTCATTCTCTCTCTGGTTCTCGCCTCCTGTTTGTTTGCCCCGCTGCAGGCGCAGCTCTCCAAAAGTGTCCGCAATGAAGGGGAGGATGCGGTCCGCCGCGGGCTGCAGTGGATGATGGCCCAGCAGAAACCGGGCGGATTCTGGTCATCTCCGGAATGGCCGGCCCTCACCGGGTTCGGCCTGTGGGCGCTTTCGCTGCATGAGGAGACGCGCACTTCCGAGGCCGCGGATCAGGCCATCACCTATCTCAAGAGTGTGACTCAGGACAACGGCGGAATTTATGTGGAGCCGAAAATCGAGTTCAAAGGCGGCGGAAAATCGAACTACAATACCGCGATCTGTATGGTGGCGCTTCATCTCACCGGACGGGAGGACCTCCGGCCCATCGTGCTGAAAGCCCGGAATTTTGTGGCGGCAGGGCAGCATCTGGGAGGAGATGTCTACCGAGGTGGCTTCGGGTATGACCGCGACACCAAACGGGCCTATGCGGATTTGTCCAACACCTATATTGCCATGGAGGGGCTGGCGCTCACCGAGGATGCCGAGGATTTTCGTACAGAGGGAGAGCGGGCGGAAATCGACAAAGAGGCGGCAGAGGCCTTTGTCAGCCGCATTCAGAACCGGAAGGAAAGCAATGATGCGGAATGGGTGTCCGATGACCCCGAAAACGCCGGCGGCTTTGCTTATCATCCGGAGGAGAGCAAGGCCGGGATGATTGAAGCCGATGACGGCACCGTGTATTTCCGCTCATTCGGCAGTATGACCTATGCCGGACTGCTTTCCCTCATTTACGCGGATGTGGACCGCTCGGATCCCCGGATCAAATCCGCCATTGACTGGTGCGTCCGGCACTGGAGTCTGGAGGAGAATCCCGGCATGGGGAAACAGGGTCTGTATTATTTCTACAACGTGCTGAGCAAAGCGCTGGCGGTGTACGGGGAGAATCCGCTACCGCGCGAAGACGGCCCGGACATCAACTGGCGGCAGGAACTGGTGAAAAAGCTGGTGTCTCTGCAGAAAATCGATGAGGACGGAAACGGATACTGGGTGAACGAGGAGAACCGCTTCTGGGAAGGCGACCCGGTGCTGGTGACCGGCTATACGCTCATCGCGCTGCAGGTGGCGTTGCAGGAGTAGCGGCTGCACCGCGTCATGTCTCCGCTTCGCGGAAGTCATTAGTCGGTTGTCATTAGGGAAGAGGGGCTTATGTAAAACTAATGACCAATGACTTTTTTCTATCCAATACAATGAAGATTGTGTGAGAAGAAGATTCTGCACATAGTGAAAGCAGACCTCCTGCATTCATCCAAAGTTAGGAGATAAAACTTCAAAAGTGAAAGCGCCTATTGATTTAGCCGAATCGCATAGCTTTACATGCTCTAAAGTCTTGATTTTTACTACAAAAACGTATGTTAGAAATTAAAACGAGATACTAGCGTTTCATGCCTTCCATCTAGAGTTTAATTGTGGGTATATAAAGGTAAAGGATGTCTAAACTAAAGCCTGTACGGAAGGAACAGTGTGAAAAGCTCAACAGCATTTGCGTTCAAAGCAATAGGTCTTAGCTTGGTTACAAGCTTGTCTGTCTTCAGGCCGAAGTCGTTCGTCAGTCGTTTCACTATGATGATGCCGGAAGGTTGATCGAATTGAGATCTGAGAATCGTCCTGAACTCGCAGAAGCGTATCAGTATGATGCTTCCGGGAATATCATCGAAATGCGTCAGGGCAACGAAGTGGTGGGCATGAGCTACGACAGCGCCAACCAGCTCATAAGCCGGACGGATGCGAACGGAACAGTTGAGTTTGTATACGACAGTGCAGGACGACTCATCGAAGAGCGCCAGGGAAGCACAGTGCTCGCATCCTACGAATACGGATATTTGGATAAAGTGATCTCCGTCACCCGTGGTGCCACCGTCACCCGTTTTCACTACAATGCCCGCGGAATGATGGTGGGCAAGGAGCGCAATGGACGAATGATCGAAACCATGAGCTGGGACGGAATTGCGCTTCTTGCCAAAGGGGATACCGTCTACGCCAACGAGTCACATATCAGTGGAGGAACACCCTTGTTGAGTGTAAATGATGAAGATAGTACCTTTTTTGACCATGATTACCTGGGCACAACTACAGCAGCTTACAGCGCAGATGGTCAGACAGACGTTAAGCTGATCGGAAGCCTGGGGAAAGGTTCAGAAGATTCCGAAACCCGTTTCACTGGAAAATCCTTCGACGAAGACCTTGGAGCTCACGTCTTTCCGTTCCGGAATTACCGTAGTGATGCAGGTCGTTGGACAAGTGCGGATCCGGCAGGGTTCCCGGATGGGCCCAATCAGCATTTTTATGCGCCAGTGCCTACGAGCGGGTTGGACCCTTTGGGGTTGTGGAGCACATTAGATTTCATGCAACACTATTTTTTTGGGAAAGCTCCATATGCAAAAGGAGCTGGGGTTGATTTCGCAACCACCGGAAATTTAGGAGCATTAATAAGTTTTGCCGCATCTGGTACTGCTCTTACAGATCTTCTGGCCCATGTTGATGGAACAATCAATGGGAAATGGTCTGGTTCCTCATTTACAGAAAGTGGAGTGTTTTCAAAAGTCTACAACTATGAACCTGCAGTATTTGTTGTTGGTAATACGATGTTAGAAATGAATTATGATGTCTCAGTATCGGCTCAGTCGACCGATCCTAATAAATGGGAGTATATTGGAAGTTTCGACTTCACCATAGATGATCGTTACGAAGATGCTATAGATTATTATAGTTGGTTTCCTGGAAACCAAGATTACCCAGGCGCTGCTCCCTTCGATATTTATGGAACTTGGACGCTTGGAGGCATTACAGGCGCGGAGAAATGAAGGACTTTATCTGCCTAACCTATGGCGTTTTCTTTCTGAATGTATTTCTTGGCGCTGGATGTTCTGAGCTAGCGGAAAAATTTGCAAAGCCTGCAGGTGAATTCACTAATAGGTTGCCTGGAAAATATGAACTCATCTCGGCTAATTTGAGAGCGACGGTCATTCAAAGTACTGCCAGTGGTGAGGGCATTGTTGTAGCTCCACACATAGCCAGCATTAATTGTAATAGTAATATTGTGGTTGGTGAAGTTATAACCACGAGATTTTCAAATCCTGCTTTAGGGACTAGACCTGGATATTTCATATTGGATGTCGCCTCCGGTAAAGTAGAACATGGCCTCACGTATGATGAATTTGAAAATCATCTTAAAAAATATTCAGTAAAAGATATTATATTACATAAGCCTTCTGGCGAATTTAGAGGAGATCTTTAAAGTGAAGCTACTCTGTAGACTAAAAATATGTGCCGTCGGGGAAAGGGTCAGACTCGAATGGCAGTAAGATAAGGGGTTTCAGCACGGGATAGAGAGTGAGAACTAGGGAGGGTTTGATAGAGGTATTCGATGACTAAATATCAAACCGACAAAATGAATTGCAAGCGTACCGGTGACGCTTACTGTGGATAGCTCGGATCCCCGCATCAAATCCGCCATTGACTGGTGCGTCCGGCACTGGAGCCTGGAGGAGAACCCCGGCATGGGGAAACAGGGGCTGTATTATTTCTACAACGTGCTGAGCAAAGCGCTGGCGGTGTACGGGGAGAATC
>CAZVCO010000171.1:0-1881 GCA_964625795.1 uncultured Verrucomicrobiota bacterium
CTTCTCCGACACCAGATCAATGATACCCCGGAACTCCTCCGCCAGCCCCACCGGCATCTGGACCGGGATGGCCGGCAGTCCGAGCTTATCCTTCATCTGCTGAATGGCCCGGTTGAAATCCGCGCCGGTCCGGTCGGCTTTATTGACAAAGGCCAGTCCGGGCACTTTGTATTTTTTGGCCTGACGCCACACCGTCTCCGACTGAGGCTGCACCCCGGCCACCGCGCAGAAGACGCCGACCGCTCCGTCCAGCACCCGCAGAGAACGCTCCACCTCCACCGTGAAATCCACATGCCCGGGAGTATCGATAATGTTGATCTGATGCTGATCCCAGAACGTAGTGGTGGCCGCACTGGTGATGGTGATCCCGCGCTCCCGCTCCTGTTCCATCCAGTCCATGGTGGCGGTGCCGTGATGCACCTCCCCAATCCGGTGTGTCTTCCCGCTGTAAAAGAGAATACGTTCGGTGGTGGTGGTTTTTCCCGCATCAATATGGGCCATGATCCCGATATTGCGGATGGTCTGCAGCGGATGTTCGCGCCCTTCGGCGTTGGGGTCTTGGGTCTCAGTGGTCATATGAGCCGCGCTACATAGCAAATAAACCTCCGGCACGCACTGGATTATGAGGGGAAAGTTTGGAGTGGAGGGACGGTTTTCACCATCTTATGTCACACATCGTCCCCGCGAAACAAACACCTCTCCCTCAACCCTGTTTTGACACCCTTTATCTTTGCGTGAGTACCTTAACGTCATAGAGCTCAAAATTCCGGTCAGTGGTAACCACAGCACAACCCGCCACCTTCGTCGCAGCCAGAATCATTCTGTCAAAAGGATCCCGATGATGAAGAGGCATCAGCTCCGCTTCATGACAAATGACATCGGATACCGGCAGAATAGATATGGAATAGTGGTCACACACCTCCCGTACAAAAGAGAGAACCCCGGTTTGCTCACAGGGCAAGTCCAGCTTACCGAGTCCAAGCTTTCGGGAAATTTCCCAGACAGTAATAGAGAGAATGACCGGGTGTTGAGCCTCTTTGAATGTGGAGATGACCCGCGACGCTGTCCAGCGCTCCGCGACGAGATCCAGGAACGCGCAGGTATCGAGGATCAGAGTCGGCTTCACTCTCCTTCCCACTCGCTTTCCCAAATCTCTTCATCCGAATACGAAATTTTTCCTTTCCATTCCGGCTTGGGCTCCAAGGACCGTTTGGGATGTTGGTCTGGAAGAGCCGTGAGCAAAAACCCTTTTCCGTAGGTTCCTCTGCGGATGATCACTTCTTCGCCTTCCTCCGCCTTTTTCAGTAAGGAGGATAGCTGAGTTTTCGCTTTATGGACGGTCGTTTCCATAAAGTTAGCTTAGCTAATTTACTATTTTTTGCAACCGAATTCTCAGGCCGGAGTCCGCCTCGGGTGCCTGAGCTACCGTTAGAAGCGTATCCCACCAGACATGCCGAGACTCCGTCCGGTACCGTCTACGCCACTGCCAGGCTCGCGGTAGGTTTCGTCCGCCAGGTTTTCGACGAAGAAGGTGAGATGGGTGTTTCCGTCGTCGCTGTTCCAGCCCCACAGCAGATCCACCACTTCATATCCCGGCATACTGCCGTCAGGGTTGCCGGCGACGGTGAGACGGATGTCGTCGGCGTCGGAATCAGACGGGTCGGTGGCCACATCGTCATAGTCATCATGCCACCGCACCTGCAGCAGCCCCCACCAGTTGGGGCCGCGCTCGTAGCGAAGTCCCACCCGGCCGTAGATACGGTTGGCACGGGAAATATTGTCCTCCCGCACTCGTCCATCCTCCTGAGGCACATCTTTGACCGCATCCACCAGAGAGGCGGAGCCAACCAGTGCCAGACGGCTCTCGCCCTCCCCGGTCAG